>NZ_JBBMRJ010000006.1:0-312152 GCF_037993085.1 Pseudomonas sp. YNh
AGGACGAATATGTCACCAAGGGTGGGAAAGCGCCTTGCTGAAAACCATAGAATCTCCCACAGGTACTGCACCACCCACAAAGCAGGTGCCATCCCTGTGGGAGCGGGCAAGCCCGCGAAGAAGGCGACGCGGTGTTTCAGGTGATTAGAGCGGTGGCACCGCCCAGTTGATCGGCGCCAGCCCACGTTGTTCGAGGAAGCTGTTGGTCCGGCTGAAATGCCCACACCCCAGGAACCCGCGGTAAGCCGACAACGGCGACGGATGCACCGACTTCAGCACCAGGTGCTTGGTCCCGTCGATCAGCTTCTGCTTGCTTTGCGCATGTGCCCCCCACAACAGGAACACCACGTTCGGGCACTGCTCGCTGACCACCTGGATCACCCGATCGGTAAAGAACTCCCAACCCTTCTTGGCATGCGACGCCGCATTGGCCCGTTCCACGGTCATGGTGGTGTTGAGCAGCAGCACGCCCTGCTCGGCCCAGCTTTGCAGGTAGCCGTGGCTGGCGATCGGGATGTTCAGGTCGCGCTGCATTTCCTTGTAGATATTGACCAGCGACGGCGGCGTGGCCACGCCCGGCTGTACCGAAAAGCACAGGCCGTGCGCCTGGCCTGGCCCGTGGTAGGGGTCCTGCCCGAGTATCACCACCTTCACCTGGTCCAGCGGCGTCGAGTTCAGCGCATTGAAGATCAGCGGCCCTGGCGGGTAGATTTCCTTGCCGGCGGCACGCTCGCTGCGCAGGAACTCGCGCAGTTGATGCATGTAGGGCTGGTCGAATTCAGCACGCAATGCGGCTTTCCAGCTGGGTTCGAGTTTGATGCGATCGTCGTCAGTCATGGGGCCATCCGTAATCAATGGCGCGACACTAGGTAAGCCCTTCCCGCTTGTCAAACGATCCGACCGACGACCGGCATGTTCGGTCAGGCAGGCCATACTTGTGCGATGACTGAGCGAGGTAGTCCATGGCCATTCATTGTGAGGTACTCACCGGCGCCGACGGCGCCCGCATCGGCATCGCCACCCTGGATGCGCCCAAGGCGCTCAATGCCCTGAGCCTGCCGATGATCGAGGTGCTGGGCGAGCAATTGCACGTCTGGGCCCGCGACCCGGGGGTTGTCTGCGTGCTGCTGCGCGGCAACGGCACCAAAGCCTTCTGCGCCGGAGGCGATGTGCGGGCGCTGGTGCAGGCCTGCCGTGACCACCCCGGAAGCGTACCGCCCCTGGCCGCCTCTTTCTTTGCCGCAGAGTACCGCCTGGACTACGCCCTGCACACCTACCCCAAACCGCTGCTGTGCTGGGGCCACGGGCATGTGCTGGGGGGTGGCATGGGGCTGCTGCAGGGCGCCAGTGTACGCATCGTCACACCCAGCAGCCGTTTGGCCATGCCGGAAATCAGTATCGGGCTGTACCCCGACGTGGGTGCCAGCTGGTTCCTCGCCCGGCTGCCGGGCAAACTGGGGTTGTTCCTGGGGCTGACGGGCGCGCCAATCAACGCACGCGACGCCCTTGACCTGGGCCTGGCCGACCGTTTTTTTGGCGAGCATCAGCAAGAGGCGCTGGTCGAAGAACTGCTGCAACTGAACTGGCAGGAGCAGACCGCCCTGCAACTGAACAGCCTGCTCAAGGCCGAACAGCACCGCGCCTGCGCCGAGTTGCCCGAAGCCCAGTGGTTGCCGCGGCGGCAGGTGATCGATGCATTGCTCGACGTGGCCGATGCGGCGGCGGCCTGGCGTGCACTGGAGGGGCTCAAGCACCATGACGACCCACTGCTTGCAGAAGCAGGCCAGCGGCTGCACGAAGGCTGCCCGCTGACCGCCCATCTGGTATGGGAGCAGATTCGCCGGGCGCGTCACCTCTCATTGGCGCAGGTGTTCCAGATGGAATACTGCATGAGCCTGAACTGCTGCCGCCACCCGGAGTTCAGCGAAGGCGTGCGAGCCCGCTTGCTGGACAAGGACAACCACCCCCGCTGGCACTGGCCGGATGTAGCTCAGGTACCGGCGGCGGTGGTCGAGGCGCATTTTTCCAAGGCATGGGAGGGGCGGCATCCATTGGCGGACCTGAGTTGACTTCAACAACAACCTGGGCTGGGTTCAATCACCTACCGCTGCCAGTTACCCCCGCGCCCTTGACCACGTCGGCCGTCCCAGCGTCCGCCGTCATTGCGCTGCCCATTGGCGTTCCAGTTGCCATGCTGGTAGCGCTGGCTGCCGTCACGATAATCATGCCGGTCCCGATCCTGCCTGTAGTCCTGGCGCTGGCGGTTACCGTAGTCATTGCGCGGGTTGCCGTGCCACTGCTGCATCCCCGGCTGCGGATACGGCCGGTATTGCGGCGCAGGCGCCGAACGATGGTAATAGCGCGGTGCCGGCTGGTAGTAATAGCGCGGTTGCGGCGTCACGTAGTAGCGGTCATAGCGGTAATACCCTGGCGACACGTAGCGGTCGGTGGAGTAGTAATCCGAACGGTAATAGCCCCCGCTCTCGTAGTACGGGGCGCAGGCGGAAGTCATCAGCCCTAGCAGGGCGATCAACAGGATTCGATAAGACATGGCGGCCTCCTGGACCGCTGGAGTGCCCGAACAGCGGCGCTGGCGAGCGTCGATGCGTAATGCGTTCATCGACACTGAATAAGACAGTGAAGCCGAGGTGCAGTGCCATTTTTGCAATAATTTGATACAGGTGCGATAACCCTGAAAAACTTGCAGTCATTTGCCGGTCATCTCACTAGAATAGGCGCCCAGGCACACATCACGGGAAGATCATGCCGCTACGTTCCGCTCTGTTCTCGCAGCGCTCGCTGATCCTTACCCTGCTGGTGCTACTGGCGTGCGGCTTCCTCGCCACTTCGCTACTCAGCTACTTCTCCTCACGCAGCGCCATCCGCGACGGCATCATCAATACGGAACTGCCGCTGACCTCCGACACGGTCTACTCGGAAATCCAGAAGGACCTGATTCGCCCGGTGCTGATCGCCTCGATGATGGCCCAGGACACCTTCCTGCGGGACTGGGTGCTGTCCGGCGAGCAGGATACCGAGCGCATGACCCGCTACCTTGGCGAAGTCATGGGCAAGCAGGACACCTTCACGTCGTTTTTCGTGTCTGACCGCACCCTCACCTACTACCAGGCCAAAGGCGTGCTCAAGAAGGTAGAACCCGGCACCTGGCGCGATGCCTGGTATTTCCGCCTGCGCGACCTCAAGGCGCCCTATGAGATCAACGTCGATCTGGACATGGCCAACCAGGACAGCCTGACCGTGTTCATCAACTACCAGGTACATGACTACCAGCACCGCTTCATCGGAGCCGCCGGTGTCGGGCTGAGCGTATCGTCGGTGGTCCAGCTGATCGACCAGTACCAACGCCGCTACCAGCGCTCTGTGCTGTTCACCGACGCCAAGGGCAAGGTGCTGATGACCGGCTCGGAAGGTGGCCCGCATGGTCTGCGGGTCGGCCAGCCGCTCAGCGACAACCCTGAACTGAACGACGTACTGGCCGAGCAGTTGGTGCCCGGTGAAGGCAGCCACGAATACCGCGACAGCGACAACCACAGCCACTTCCTCAACGTGCGCCACCTGCCCGAACTGGACTGGTACCTGTTGGTGGAAAAGCGCGAAACCGGCGCCCTCGACCGCATCCGCCACTCCCTGTACCTGAACCTGGCCATCTGCGCGATGATCACCCTGGTGGTGCTGGCGCTGGTGCATGCCATGGTCCGCCGTCACCAGGCCAGCACCGAAGCCCTGGCCACCCTCGACAGCCTCACCGGCCTGCCCAACCGGCGTAGCTTCGACCTGCTCGCCGCCCAGGCTTTGCACGAAGCCCAGCGCGACAGTGGGCCGCTGGTGGCGTTGCTGATCGACCTGGACCACTTCAAGGCACTGAACGACACCCACGGCCACCTGGCAGGCGACGAAGTGCTGCGCCAATTTGCCAATGTACTGCAAGGCAGCCTGCGCCAGTCGGATATACTGTGCCGCTGGGGCGGTGAGGAATTCATCGTGCTGCTGCGTGAAGCCGAAGGCCGGCAGGCCATCGAGGTGGCGGAAAAGATCCGCCGCCGCACCGAACAGTTGACCTTCAGCTACGAAGAACAGCCGCTGCGCCTCACCACCAGCATCGGCCTGAGCAGCCTGCAGCCAGGGGATACCCTACACGCCCTGCTGACCCGCGCCGACCGTGCGCTCTATCGTGCCAAGCAGGCCGGCCGCAACCGCGTCTGCAGTGAAACCCGCCATGAATGACAGCCAACACTGCCCCGCTTGCGGTGCCCTCAACCAATGCAGCCTGGCCGACCCGCGCCGCGCTACCCAAGCCTGCTGGTGCTACAGCGTGGCCATCGACCCCGCCGTGCTACAGGCCCTGCCCGCCGAGTTGCGGAACAAAGCCTGCCTGTGCCCGCGTTGCGCTGCCGTTGAAGAGCAACTCCGATCAACCACTCCCCACTGACCTGTTCCAATGCGCCTCGACCGTTTCCTCGCCAACCTCCCCAGCCACAACCGCCAGCAAGTTCGCCTGATGCTGGCGCAACGCCGTGTGCGGGTGGAGGGCGTGGTGGTCAGCGACCCGCTGACCGAGGTACGTGAATTCAGCCGTGTCGAGTTGGACGACCAGTTGCTCCAGGCGGGCCGCCCCGCGCGTTACCTGATGCTGCACAAGCCACAGGGTTGCGTCAGCGCCACCCAGGACCCGCATCACCCCACCGTGCTCGACCTGCTGCCAACAGCGCTCCGCGATGACCTGCACATTGCCGGGCGCCTGGATTTCAACACCACCGGGCTGATGATCCTGACCAACGATGGCCAGTGGTCACGGCGCCTGACCCAGCCTGCCACCAAGCTCCCCAAGCATTATCTAGTGGAAACCGAAGACGACATTGCCGAGCACTATGTGGCCAAGTTCCGTGAGGGTTTCTACTTCGCCTTCGAAGACCTCACCACCCAACCTGCCCAGCTGGACATCCTCGGGCCGCGACGCGCTCGATTGGCGATCGTCGAAGGGCGCTATCACCAGGTCAAACGCATGTTCGGGTTCTTCGACAACAAGGTGGTGGGGCTGCATCGGGAGAGCATGGGGGCGATCCGGCTGGACCCTGGGTTGGCACCTGGGGCGTTTCGTGAACTCACAGCGGAAGAAATAGCCACTGTCTAGGCCGCCTGCCGGGCCGCTTCGCGGGCATGCCCGCTCTCACCCATACCCGAAATGCCCCGGGCTTGTGTTTTTCCTGTGGGAGCGGGCGCGCCCGCGAGAAGGCCGGGGCAGACACTACAGGGTCGTCATACGACCGCTCAGCGACAAAAGTCACATTTCTCCCCGAACGGCACTTGCGCGATCCACGACCCACTGCTTGAATCCAAATCGTCAGTCTGCATGTGACTACCAAGTCACGCCCGCAGTCGATGACACCTTTTGCCGGCTACCCAAGGCCTCGATGCCTTGGGGCACGGCAAATTGCCCCGCCAAAAACAATACCGTCGACGCAAGTGCCAAGGATCGACACAGGGCCCCCGGTTTTCTCTTCAGGCAAATGCCTACCTGTCATAAAGAACGTGCACCCTAGGTGACGCGAATACCCTTTTTGCGCCAGGAGTCGATGACATGAGGCCAGAAATCGCTGTACTTGATATCCAAGGTCAGTATCGGGTTTACACGGAGTTCTATCGCGCGGATGCGGCCGAGAATACGATCATCCTGATCAATGGCTCGCTCGCCACCACCGCCTCGTTCGCCCAGACGGTACGTAACCTGCACCCGCAGTTCAACGTAGTACTGTTCGACCAGCCGTATGCTGGCAAGTCCAAGCCGCACAACCGTCAGGAACGCCTGATCAGCAAGGAGACCGAGGCGCATATCCTCCTTGAGCTGATCGAGCACTTCCAGGCAGACCACGTGATGTCATTCTCGTGGGGTGGCGCAAGTACGCTGCTGGCGCTGGCGCACCAGCCACGTAACGTGAAGAAGGCAGTGGTGAGTTCGTTCTCGCCGGTGATCAACGAGCCGATGCGCGACTATCTGGACCGTGGCTGCCAGTACCTGGCCGCCTGCGACCGGTATCAGGTCGGCAACCTGGTCAACGACACCATCGGCAAGCACTTGCCGTCACTGTTCAAGCGCTTCAACTACCGGCACGTCAGCAGCCTGGACAGCCATGAGTACGCGCAGATGCACTTCCACATCAACCAGGTGCTGCAGCACGACCTGGAGCGAGCGCTGGATGGTGCGCGAAATATCGACATCCCGGTACTGTTCGTCAACGGTGACCGCGACGAGTACACCACGGCCGAAGATGCCCGGCAGTTTGGCAAGCATGTGGGCAGAAGCCACTTCAGCGTGATCCGCGACGCGGGCCATTTCCTCGACATGGAAAACAAGACCGCCTGTGAAAACACCCGCAGCGTCTTGCTTGGCTTCCTCAAGCCGACCGTGCGTGAACCTCGTCACCGCTACCAGCACGTTCAACAGGGGCAGCATGCATTGGCTATCTGAGCGCCTCGGCACTCTGTAACTGATACCCGCAGGCTATGGGGTGCCGACAAGCTTTTTTATAACTTGGGCTTCTAATTCGTGAAGGGTTCTGGTAAAAAGTGCTGCGCAGACGCGGGTATAGTTTAGTGGCAAAACGAAAGCTTCCCAAGCTTTAGTTGAGGGTTCGATTCCCTCTACCCGCTCCACATCGCATTCCAGCATGACGTTCCAGCAACGTCATCGCAGTCAAAAGGAGCCTTGGCTCCTTTTTTCGTTTCTGCCCCCCACGTTGACCTGGCCCATGGCCATTTGCCTGCCGATCCGCTTCAATGCGCAGCGGGTGCATACGCCTGCAAGCGAAACGGCTTGTGGCGGATATGCTCACTGGAATCTTGAAACATTTCGAAAGGATGACGCATGTTTCTATCCCGCTGGCTACCAGGCCTTGCCAACCTCCTGCACTATCGGCGCGAGTGGCTGCATGCCGACCTGCAGGCCGGGCTCTCGGTCGCGGCGATCCAGATCCCCATTGCCATCGCCTACGCGCAAATCGTCGGCCTGCCGCCACAATACGGCCTGTATGCCTGCGTCCTGCCGATGATGGTCTACGCCCTGATCGGCAGCTCGCGCCAACTGATGGTCGGCCCCGACGCTGCCACCTGCGCGATGATCGCCGGCGCCGTGGCACCGCTGGCCATGGGCGATCCGCAGCGCATTGTCGAACTGTCGGTGATCGTCACCGTGCTGGTTGGCATAATGCTGATTGCCGCCGGCCTGGCCCGTGCCGGCTTCATCGCCAGCTTCTTTTCGCGGCCGATCCTGATCGGCTACCTCAACGGCATCGGCCTTAGCCTGATCGCCGGGCAGCTGTCCAAGGTGGTGGGCTTCAAGATCGAAGGCGACGGTTTCATCCTCAGCCTGATCAACTTTTTCCAGCGCCTGGGCGAGATTCACTGGGTCACGCTGCTCATCGGCCTGGCCGCCCTGGGCTTGCTGGTCTGGCTGCCGCGGCGCTACCCGCGCCTGCCTGCAGCCCTCACGGTAGTGGCGCTGTTCATGCTGCTGGCCGGGCTGTTCGGCCTTGACCGCTTCGGCGTTGCCGTCCTCGGCCCGGTACCTGCCGGCATCCCGCAGCTGGCGTGGCCGCACAGCAACCTGGAGGAAATGAAAAGCCTGCTGCGCGACGCCCTGGGTATTGCCACCGTCAGCTTCTGCAGTGCCATGCTGACTGCACGCAGCTTCGCCGCCCGGCATGGCTATGCGATCAACGCCAACCACGAGTTTGTCGCCCTGGGCGTCAGCAACCTGGCCGCCGGGGTTTCCCAGGGCTTTGCCATCAGTGGCGCCGACTCACGTACGGCGGTCAATGACATGGTCGGTGGCAAAAGCCAGCTGGTGGGCATCATCGCGGCCCTGGTCATCGCCCTGATCCTGCTGTTCTTCACCGCGCCGATGGCGTGGATCCCGCAGGCTGCACTGGGCGCCGTGCTGTTGATGGCCGGTTGGGGGCTGATCGACATCAAGTCGCTGGGTAGCATCCGGCGTCTCAGCCGCTTCGAGTTCTGGCTGTGCCTGCTGACCACGGCGGGGGTGCTGGGCCTGGGTGTGCTGCCCGGTATCGTGTTTGCCGTCACCCTGGCGATTTTGCGCCTGCTGTACAGCATCTACCAGCCCACCGATGCCGTGCTGGGCTGGCTGCCGGGCACCGAAGGCCAGGTCGACATCCGCAAATTCAAGGACGCGCGCACCGTGCCAGGGCTGGTGGTGTACCGCTTCGACGACGCGATCCTGTTCTTCAACGCCGACTACTTCAAGATGCGCCTGCTCGAGGCGGTACAGAGCCAGCACCAGCCCAAGGCCGTGCTGTTCGATGCCGAAGCAGTCACCAACATCGACGTCAGCGGCATCGCTGCCCTGCGTGAAGTACGCGACACCCTGGCAGCGCAAGGCATCTTCTTTGCCATCGCACGCGCCCGGGGTACGTTCCTGCGGATGCTGGTGCGCTCGGGGATGGCGCGGGAAATGGAAGACAAGCTGCTGTTCGGATCGGTACGGGCCGGGATTCGCGCGTACCGGGTTTGGCGTAACCGGAGCCGCACTGTGCCGGTTGCCGAGCAGGGCTAAAGAGGTGTTCTATTGCCACTGGCCCTATCGCCGGCAAGCCAGCTCCCACAGGTACGATGCAGGGATCACAGGCTATGCCGTACCTGTGGGAACTGGCTTGCCGGCGATAGGGCCGGTCCAGGTAACACAAGGCTGTTGGCAGGACACCAACCCTCGCTCACGCTGCATGACATGCTAAAGTCGCCCCCGTTCTCCGCTCCATCCAACGGACCCCAGCATGCCCGCACTTGACGCCACCCTCACCCCCTGGCCAGAACTCGCTGCCCGCCACCCCTGCGACGCCCTGCTGCTGGGCAACGGTGCCAGCCGCGCAGTGTGGAAGCCGTTCGGCTACTTCTCGCTCTTCGAGGAAGCGCAACGCGCCGGCCGCAAGAAAGGCCTGGCGGTCAGCGACCAGGCGCTGTTCAAATCCTTGGGCACAGAGCTGTTCGAGCCCGTGCTCAGCGCCCTCAACACCACCGTGCGCGCCAACGCCGCGCTGGCCATCAACTCCACCGCGCCGCTGAACCGCTACTACTCGATCAAGGAAGCGTTGATCCACGCCGTGCGCACAGTGCACCTGCCGTGGTCACTGATGCCAGCCACCACGCTGGCAGCCTTCAACCAGGCCTTGCGCGGCTACCGCAGCGTCTACACCAGCAACTACGACCTGCTGCTGCCATGGGCTGTGCAACACGCCCCGCACGGCTTCGCCAAGTTGTTCGACGAGCAAGGCTTCTTCGATGTGCGCCGCACCCGCAGCGAAGGCACCCGCGTGCTTTACCTGCATGGCGGCCTGCACCTGCTCAAGCTGCCCGACGGCACCACCCGCCAACGCAGCGCCGACCACGCAGAGCTGCTCGATGGCTTTGCGGTGAACATCCCGGGAGAGGTGCCGCTGTTCGTCAACGAAGACCGCAGCGACGAAAAACTGCGCGCCATTCGCAACTCGGACTACCTGGGCTGGTGCCTGGGGCAGTTGGCACGGGAGAATCAAGGGTTATGCCTGTTCGGGCAGCATCTGGACAGCAGTGACCAGCACCTGCTCGAAGCTATCCGACAGGCGCGGCCACAGCATCTGTCGATTGCCATAAGGCCATTGAGCGAGGCTTCGGTGATCAACCAGAAGCAACACTATATTGATCGGTTCGGGGATCTGGCGGGGACGAAGGTGCATTTCTTTGATGCCAGTACGCATCCGTTGGGGCTGGCAGATTTGGCGATCGAGCTACCAGCCGCTCGACGCTAGCACGCTCCCAGCAGGAGCGCGCGGGCAGGCTTGCTGGGGGTTGCCGTCAGAGCAACCCATCCGCCCGCAGCAACGTCTCCAGGCAATGCTCCTGCACCCCATAAAACGCCTTGAGCTGGCCAATCTTCTCCAGCAACGCCCCGTTGTCCCCCGCCTTCTGCCGCTTCACCGCAAGAATCATCTTGTTCTTGTTGGTGTGCTCCAGCGAGATGAACTCGAATACCTTGGTTTCGTAACCGCACGCTTCAAGGTAAAGCGCCCGCAGGCTGTCGGTCAGCATTTCGGCCTGCTGGCCCAGGTGCAGGCCGTACTGCAGCATGGGTTGCAGCAACCCCGGACTGTGCAGTTGCGGGCGAATCTGTTTGTGGCAGCACGGCGAGCACATGATGATCGCGGCGTTGCAGCGGATGCCGGTATGGATGGCGTAGTCGGTGGCAATGTCACAGGCATGCAGGGCGATCATCACCTCGATGGCCTCTGGCACCACGCTGCGCACGTCACCGCACTGAAACTCCAGGCCCGGGTGCTCCAGGCGTGCGGCAGCGGTGTTGCACAGGTCGACCATGTCCTGGCGCAACTCTACGCCAGTGACCTGTGCATCGCGGCCCAGGCTGTTGCGCAGGTAATCATGCATGGCGAAGGTCAGGTAGCCCTTGCCCGAACCAAAGTCGGCCACCCGCAGTGCCTGCCCGGCCGGCACCGGGGCGCTGGCCAAGGCGTGGTCAAAGACCTCGATGAACTTGTTGATCTGCTTCCACTTGCGCGACATCGACGGAATCAACGCGCCTTGTGCATCGGTTACGCCCAGGTCGCGCAAAAACGGGCGCGACAACTCCAGGTAACGCTTCTTCTCGCGGTCATGGCCGCTGCTGGCAGTCACCTCACGCGGTGCCTGTGCGCCGTGACGCTGCAGCATCGGCTTGCCCTTCTTGCTGAAGGTCAGCTGCACTTCGCCGTCAGCATCGAACAGGTGGGCGTTGCGGAAGCTGTCTGGCAGCAGCTCGGCGACCAGGGCCTGGGCCTGGTCCAGCGGCAGGTTGCGGGTGATGTCGCGGGTCTGGTGGCGGTAGACCAGCGAAAGGCACGGCTGGCCCTTGACCTGCAACGGCTTGGCAATGATCCGTTGCAAGGTCTGATCGGCACCGACATGGCGCGCCAGCACCAGTTTGACCAAGGTATCGCCGTGCAGGGCGGCGTTCAGCAGGTCGAGAAACTGAGCGCGCGCATCCGGCGCGGAGGGGGCGGAAGTACTGGCGGACATGGAGAAACGGTGCCTCGAATAGCGGGAAGCGCATTCTACACCCTGTGGGAGCGGGTTTACCCGCGAATGCGTCGGTGGCCTCCAGGCAACATTCGCGGGTGAACCCGCCCCCACCGGGAACGCGTCAAGCCAGGCGGATCCGGATCAATCGAGAATCACCAAGCGGTTGGGCAGCTCGTTACGGGCATGGGTTGGCGGCACGTGCTGGCTAAGCAGCTCGCCACACGCCTCGATGCACTCGACAAAACCTTGCAAGGTCCGGCCCTGGCGCACCTGTTCGGCAAAGCGCGCTCCGATGGCCGCGCGGGCTTCGGCGTCCAGGCAGTGCTCGATACCGCGGTCGACCAGGATCTCCACATGCCGCTCCGCCTCGCTGACAAAAATCAGCACACCCGTGGCGCCTGCGGTGCGCTGCAGGTTCTGCTCGCGAAACTGCTGTTGGGCCAGCCGTGAAGCACGCCAGCGACGCAGGGCACGGGGGATCAGCCAGCCGGCCAGGCGCGGGTTGCGCAGCAGCAGGCACAAGCCGACGAACAGCAACACGTTGGCCACCAGCAAGCCACGCACGCTGGGCCAACCCAGCAGCCAATGCAACAGGCCTGGCATCGCCAGCGCCAGCACGGCGGCCCACAACAGCGGCCAATAGGCGTAATCGTCGGCGCGGCGAGCCAGCACCGTCACCAGTTCGGCATCGGTGCGCCGTTCGGCACGCGCAATGGCTTCGGCAATCTGCCGTTGATGGTACTCGTCGAAGGGGGTCATGCCGTCGGTCTCTTGAGCGTTCTTATAGTTGTTGTCCCGGCACTCGGGGCTTCATCCGCAGACGACATATTCAGGCATAATCCGCTGCTGGAAAGTAAGCCTGCGAATCGTACAACAATAGCCGCCTGAAAACTTCGGCCGCGCGCGTATCACCCTGGATACGGCAGAGGCCCCATAACGGAATTGATGATGAAACTGTCTTTGCTGGGCCTGGCCATGGGCCTTGCCAGTCAGGCGGCCCTTGCCGCCCCCTATGCCCCGCCCCTGCAGGACAAGCAGGCGTTCATCGAGCACCTGATCAGCCAGATGACCGAAGCCGAGAAAATCGGCCAACTGCGCCTGATCAGCATCGGTCCGGAAATGCCCCACGAAAAGATCCGCGAAGAAATTGCCGCAGGCCGCATCGGGGGTACCTTCAACTCGCGCACCGCACCCGAAAACCGCCCGATGCAGGACGCGGCCATGCGCAGCCGCCTGAAGATCCCGATGTTCTTCGCCTACGACACCATTCACGGCGAACGCACCATCTTCCCCATCGGCCTGGGCATGGCCGCCACCTGGGACATGGACGCCGTCGCCAAGGTGGGCCGCACGGCAGCCATCGAAGCCTCGGCCGACGCCCTGGACATGACCTTCGCACCCATGGTCGATATCGCCCGCGACCCACGCTGGGGCCGTACCAGCGAAGGCTTCGGCGAGGACACCTACCTGACCTCCAAGATCGGCCAGGTGATGGTGCGCTCGTTCCAGGGCAGCAGCCCGGCAAACCCCGACAGCATCATGGCCATCGTCAAGCACTTCGCCCTGTATGGTGCAGTGGAAGGCGGGCGCGACTACAACACGGTCGATATGAGCCTGCCGAAAATGTACAACGACTACCTGCCGCCCTACCGAGCCGCGCTCGACGCCGGTGCTGGCGGGGTAATGGTGGCGTTGAACTCGATCAACGGCGTGCCGGCCACCTCCAACACCTGGCTGATGAACGACCTGCTGCGCAAGGAGTGGGGCTTCAAAGGCGTGACCATCAGCGACCACGGCGCCATCCAGGAACTGATCCGCCACGGGGTCGCCCGCGACGGCCGTGAAGCCGCCAAGCTGGCGATCAAGGCCGGCATCGACATGAGCATGAACGACACCCTGTACGGCGAAGAGCTGCCAGGCCTGCTGAAGTCAGGCGAAGTGACCCAGCGCGAACTGGACCAGGCGGTACGCGAAGTGCTTGGCGCCAAGTACGACATGGGCCTTTTCAAGGACCCGTACGTGCGCATCGGCAAAGCCGAAACCGACCTGAAGGACTATTACGGCAACGACCGCCTGCACCGCGAAGCTGCGCGTGACGTGGCACGCCGCAGCCTGGTGCTGCTGGAAAACCGCAACCAGACCCTGCCGCTGAAAAAGACCGGCACCATCGCCCTGGTCGGCCCACTGGCGGATGCCCCCATCGACATGATGGGCAGCTGGGCCGCCGACGGTAAACCGGTGCACTCGGTAACCGTGCGCGAAGGCCTGCGCCGCGCCGTGGAAGGCAAGGCCAAGCTGGTCTACGCCAAAGGCTCCAACGTCACGGGCGACAAGGCGATCCTCGATTACCTGAATTTCCTAAACTTCGATGCCCCGGAAATCGTCGACGACCCGCGCCCGCCTGCGGTGCTGATCGATGAAGCGGTCAAGGCGGCCAGGCAATCCGATGTGGTGGTGGCAGTGGTCGGCGAGTCCCGCGGCATGTCCCACGAGTCGTCGAGCCGTACCACCCTGGAGATCCCGGCCAGCCAGCGCGAGTTGATCAAGGCCCTGAAGGCCACTGGCAAACCGCTGGTGCTGGTGCTGATGAACGGCCGGCCGCTGTCGATCAGCTGGGAGCGCGAGCAGGCCGACGCCATCCTCGAAACCTGGTTCGCCGGCACCGAAGGTGGTAATGCCATCGCCGACGTGCTGTTTGGTGACTACAACCCGTCCGGCAAGCTGGCCATCACCTTCCCGCGCTCGGTCGGGCAGATCCCGATGTACTACAACCACACCCGCATCGGTCGGCCGTTCACCCCTGGCAAACCAGGCAACTACACCTCGCAGTATTTTGAAGAGCCCAACGGCCCGCTGTACCCGTTCGGCTATGGCCTGAGCTACAGCAGCTTCGAGCTGTCGGGCCTGAAGCTGTCGAACAAGGACCTCAAGCGCGGCGACACACTGGAGGCCAAGGTGACGGTGGCGAACACCGGCAAGGTAGCCGGCGAGACCGTGGTGCAGCTGTACCTGCAGGACGTGTCGGCGTCGATGAGCCGCCCGGTCAAGGAACTCAAGAACTTCCAGAAGCTGATGCTCAAGCCGGGCGAGTCACGCACCTTGACCTTCCGCATCAGCGAGGAAGACCTGAAGTTCTACAATGGCCAGCTGCAGCGGGTTGCCGAGCCAGGGGAATTCAATGTCCAGGTCGGGCTGGATTCCCAGACGGTGCAGCAGCAGAGCTTCGAACTGCTGTAACCGAAAGGTCGCCTGTACCGGCCTTTTCGCGGGCTTGCCCGCTCCCACAGGTACTGCACAGGTCCATCGGGCTGTGAGTATCCAGTGGGAGCGGGCAAGCCCGCGAAGAGGCAGGCCCCGATATCACAATCATCCGGATCCGCCCCGATGCCCTTTTCCTTTCGCGCCCTGCGTCTGGGGCTGATCACCCTGCTGATCGTGCTGGGTACCGCCCTCAGTGCCGGTTGGGCCATGCACCAGGCCAAGCGCCAGGCCATGGAAGACGACGCCCAGCGTGCCAGCCAGCAGTTGGGCCTCTACGCCAATACCCTGCATACCCTGATCGACCGCTACCGCGCCCTGCCGGCCGTGCTGGCGTTGGACCCGGAGCTGATCGCCGCCCTGCGTGGCCCGGCCAGCGAAGAAGTCCAGGACGCCCTGAACCGCAAGCTTGAACGCATCAACGGCGCCGCAAACTCCTCCACCCTCGAACTGCTCGACCGCACCGGCTTGGCCATCGCCGCCAGCAACTGGCGGCTGCCCAGCAGCTATGTCGGCTCCAACTACGGCTTCAGGCCCTATTTCAAGCAAACCCGCAGCCAGGGCAGTGGCCGCTTCTACGCCGTGGGCGTGACCAGTGGCGTGCCGGGCTACTTCCTCGCCAGCGCGGTGAACGACGAGCATGGCCGCTTCCTCGGTGCCATGGTGGTGAAGCTGGAGTTCCCGGAACTTGAACGCGAGTGGCGCCAGGGCAGCGACATCCTGCTGGTGAGCGATGCCCGCGGCATCACCTTCATCGCCAACCAGGACGGCTGGCGCTACCGCGAGCTGCAGCCGCTCAGTGGTGCCGACCGTGCCGAGCTTGCCGAAACCCGCCAGTACGACAAACAACCGCTGGTGCCGTTGCAGCATCAGGTGCTGACGCGCTTTGCCGCCAACAGCACCCTTAGCCGCGTGCAAGGCCCCGAGGGCAGCGCCGAATACTTGTGGGAAAGCCTGCCACTGGAAGGCGAAAACTGGACTTTGCACCTGCTGCGCAAACCGCAGGTCACTGCCGACGGCCGCAATGCCGCCTTGGGCGCCGCCGCCGTGTGGCTGAGCCTGGTGTTCGCCGCACTGTTCGTCAGCCAGCGCCTGCGCCTGGCGCGCCTTCGCCAGCGCAGCCGCGAAGAGCTAAAGCGCCAGGTCGAGGAACGCACTCGCGAACTGCGCACGGCTCAAGAAGGCTTGGTGCAATCAGCCAAGCTGGCGGCGCTCGGGCAGATGTCGGCAGCCATGGCTCACGAAATCAACCAGCCGCTGACCACCCAGCGCATGCAACTGGAAACCCTGCGCCTGCTGCTCGACCATGGCCGGCATGACGAGGCACGCCAGGCCCTGGAGCCACTGGAGCAGATGTTGACGCGCATGGCTGCGCTCACCAGCCACCTGAAAACCTTTGCCCGCAACAGCCCGGTCGGCCTGCGCGAGCGCCTCGACCTGGCCACCGTGGTCGACCAGGCCCTGCACCTGCTGGAAACCCGCATTCGCAGCGAAGAGGTAGAGGTGGCCCTGTACCTGGCGCGCCCGGCCTGGGTACGCGGCGATGCCATTCGCCTGGAACAGGTGCTGATCAACCTGTTGCGCAATGCCCTCGACGCCATGGCCGACAAGCGCTACAAACGCCTGGAGGTGCGCATCGAACCCGAGGGCGAGCGGTGGCGCCTGAGCGTGCTGGACTCGGGGGGCGGCATCGCCGAGGCCAACCTGGCCAAGGTCTTCGACCCGTTCTTCACCACCAAGCCGGTGGGCGAAGGCCTGGGCCTGGGGCTGGCCATTTCCTACGGCATCGTCCACGAGGCCGGTGGCCAGCTGCAGGTCGAAAACCTGCCCGGTGGTGCACGCCTGAGCCTTACCCTGCCCCGTGACCTGGAGCCTGTATGTTGAATTCAGTGATCGTCGTCGATGATGAAGCCAGTATCCGCAGTGCAGTCGAGCAATGGCTGAGCCTGTCCGGCTTCAGCGTGCAACTGTTCGCGCGCGCCGAAGAGTGCCTGGCCCACCTGCCGCAGCACTTTCCCGGGGTCATCATCAGCGATGTGCGCATGCCGGGCATGGATGGCCTGCAATTGCTCGAACGCCTGCAGTCGGAGGACCCCGACTTGCCCGTCATCTTGCTGACTGGCCACGGCGACGTGCCCATGGCAGTGGAAGCCATGCGCAGCGGTGCCTACGACTTTCTCGAAAAGCCCTTCACCCCGCAGCACTTGCTGGGCAGCCTGCGCCGGGCCCTGGAAAAGCGCCAGCTGGTGCTGGAAAACCGCCGGCTGCACGAACAGGCAGACCTCAAGTCACGCCTGGAAGGCACGTTACTGGGCATGTCTCAGGGCCTGCAACAGCTGCGCAGACAAGTACTGGAGCTGGCCAGCCTGCCGGTCAACGTGCTGATCCGTGGCGAAACCGGCAGCGGCAAGGAGCGCGTGGCCCGCTGCCTGCACGATTTTGGCCCTCGCGCCGGTAAACCCTTCGTCGCACTCAACTGCGCGGCCATTCCCGAGTCGCTGTTCGAGGCCGAGCTGTTTGGCCACGAAAGCGGCGCCTTCACCGGCGCCCAGGGCAAGCGCATCGGCAAGCTGGAGTACGCCAACGGTGGCACGGTGTTTCTCGACGAAATCGAGAGCATGCCGCTGGCGCAGCAGGCCAAGCTGTTGCGCGTGATCCAGGAGCAGAAGCTGGAGCGTCTGGGTGCCAACCAGAGCATAAGCGTCGACCTGCGTGTCATTGCCGCGACCAAGCCCGACCTGCTCGAAGAGGCCCGCGCCGGCCGCTTTCGCGAAGACCTTGCCTATCGCCTGAATGTGGCCGAGCTGCGCCTGGCGCCGCTGCGTGAGCGGCGTGAAGACATTCCTCTGCTGTTCGAGCATTTTGCCCGCGCTGCAGGCGAAAAGCTGGGCCGTGCCGCCCCGCTGCTGTCGGGTGTACAACTGGCTCAGCTGCTGTCCCATGACTGGCCGGGCAACGTCCGGGAGCTGGCCAATGCGGCGGAGCGCCATGCGCTGGGGCTGAGTTCGCCGAACATCGAAGCGACACCTGCCGGGCAGTCGCTGGGCGAACAGATGGAAGCGTTCGAGGCGCAATGCCTGCGCGCAGCCTTGCGCCAGCACGGGGGCGAGATCAAGTCGGTGATGGAGGCGTTGCAGTTGCCGCGGCGTACGCTTAACGAAAAGATGCAGCGGCATGGGCTGGTGCGCGAGGATTTTGTCGGGCGCGAATGAGCGGATTTCCGCTTACCTGCAATCGTTGATAGGCAAAAATCCGCTTATTTCTGAACGATCATGGGGCTGCTTCGCAGCCCATCGCGACGCAAGGCCGCGCCTACAGGTCAACTACCACTGCGGTTTTGCCCTCAAATGAATCAGCCTGCACCCATTTGGCACACCTTCTGCAATTGCCTTGGCAAGCTGCGCCACGGCGCGCTCCACAAAAACAACGAGAAGGTATCCCTGATGGATAACGCCACCTCCCTGCCCGCTGGGGCGGCCACTGCGCCCGCCGCAGAAAAAACCACCGCCAGCCGTTTGAAGTCGATCTTCAGCGGGTCCATCGGCAACATGGTCGAATGGTACGACTGGTACGTCTACGCCGCATTCTCGCTGTACTTCGCCAAGGCCTTTTTCCCGGCCGGTGATTCCACCGCACAATTGCTCAATACCGCCGCGATCTTCGCCGTGGGCTTCCTCATGCGCCCGATCGGTGGCTGGCTGATGGGCCTGTACGCCGACCGCAAAGGCCGCAAGGCCGCGCTGATGGCCTCGGTACTGCTGATGTGCGCCGGCTCGCTGGTCATCGCCCTGACCCCGGGCTACGAAACCATCGGCGTCGCCGCACCGGTCCTGCTGGTCGTCGCACGCCTGCTGCAAGGCTTGTCGGTGGGTGGCGAATACGGCACCTCGGCCACCTACCTCAGCGAAATGGCCAGCAAGGAACGCCGTGGTTTCTTCTCCAGCTTCCAGTACGTGACCCTGATCTCCGGCCAGCTCATCGCCCTGGCGGTACTGATTGTCCTGCAGCAGACCCTGACCACAGAGCAGCTGTATGCCTGGGGCTGGCGCGTGCCGTTCGTGATCGGTGCACTGTGCGCAGTGGTGGCCCTGTACCTGCGTCGCGGCATGGAAGAAACCGCCTCGTTCACCAAGAAGGAAAAGGCCAAGGAAAGCCTGATGCGCACCCTGCTGCGCCACCCCAAGGAGCTGATGACCGTGGTCGGCCTGACCATGGGCGGCACCCTGGCCTTCTATACCTACACCACCTACATGCAGAAGTACCTGGTCAACACCGTGGGCATGAGCATCAGCGACTCGACCACCATCTCGGCCGCTACACTGTTCCTGTTCATGTGCCTGCAGCCGGTGATCGGTGGCCTGTCCGACAAGATCGGCCGACGCCCTATCCTGATCGCCTTCGGTGTGCTCGGGACCCTGTTCACCGTACCGATCCTCAGCACCCTGCACACCATCCAGACCTGGTGGGGCGCATTCTTCCTGATCATGGCGGCGCTGATCATCGTCAGCGGCTACACCTCGATCAACGCCGTGGTCAAGGCAGAGCTGTTCCCAACCGAAATTCGCGCCCTGGGCGTGGGCCTGCCGTACGCCCTGACCGTGTCGATCTTCGGCGGCACCGCCGAGTACGTGGCCTTGTGGTTCAAGAGCGCAGGCATGGAAAGCGGCTTCTACTGGTACGTCACCGCCTGTATCGCCTGCTCGCTGCTGGTTTACGCGACCATGAAGGACACCAAGCAACACTCGCGGATTACTACTGACTGACGCTGGTTGGCAATACTGAAAGGGGGCGCTCATTACATGGGCGCCCCCTTTTTCATGACTCACGACAACCTGTGAGCCGATTAGCGCTATTATTCGGCTCACCCAATGAGCCGAATAGCCGGCTTATTCGGCTCACAGGATGGATCGGCACAATCATGAACAGCCCTTTGTGGATCTGGCAGCAACCAGCCTGGCCCCAATTTACCTGGCAAAACGAAACCATTGCCCCGCTCCTGCGCAACTGCATCAGCATGCAAGGTCGTCTACTGGGCAAGATCGGCAGCATCGATGGGCTCAGCGAGTGCCAGAACATGCTGGATACGCTGCTGCAGAACATCGTCACATCCTCGGCAATCGAAGGTGAACAGCTGAATGTGGGCTCGGTGCGCTCTTCTCTTGCCCGTCGGCTGGGCATGGATGAACCGGGAGCTACCAGTGCCCGCAGTGAAGGGCTGGCGGAACTGATGCTGGATGCAACTCAAGGGTATGACCGACCACTGACCCTGCAACGCCTGTTCACTTGGCACCAGTGGCTATTCCCGGAAGTACAAGGCGCCTTGAGCAAGGCGGTACTGGTCGGCCGGTTACGTGATGAAGTGCCCATGCAGGTGATCTCCGGCCGTCTCGACAAGCCCACCGTGCATTTCCAGGCACCACCGCGCGAGGGTCTTGAAACACAGCTCGCGGCGTTTCTCGACTGGTTTGCCAACAGCCTCGATATCGCTGGTCTGGATCCGCTGTTACGCGCCGGTATTGCGCACTTCTGGTTTGTCACGCTGCACCCGTTCGATGATGGCAATGGTCGGCTGACCCGGGCGATCACCGACCTGGCGCTGGCCCAAGCTGAGCGCCAGGCCATTCGCTTCTATGCCATGTCCGCCAGCATCCTCGAGGACAGGGCCGGCTATTACCAGGTCCTGGAGAGCAGCCAGAAAGGCGACCTGGATATCACCCGCTGGTTGTCCTGGTTCCTTGCCACATTGCTGCGCAGCCTCGAACAGGCACTGGCAAACATCGACCGGATACTGGCCAAGGCCAGGTTCTGGCAGGCGCATCGCGCAGATGGCTTGCTGCCTGAACAGGTCAAGGTGCTCAACAGGTTGCTTGATGGGGGCCCCCGCGGTTTCGAGGAGGGCATCAGCGCTACGCAGTACCAGGCAGTGGCGAAGGTTTCCAAGGCCACTGCGACCCGCCACCTTACCGACCTGCTCGACAAGGCTTGCCTGGTTCGCCTGCCAGGCGGGGGCCGCAGTACCCGCTATCGCATCAACACTCAGGACATCTCCAACGCCTGACGCGGCTCACGGCGCTGGTACCAGGTGGCCATCAGCACGAGCACCAGCAGCACCCCGCCCAGCACGGCCGACGAACCGATTGTGCCGAAGTCCAGGCCGCCCTTTTCATGTGGCTTGGTGAGGAAGTCGCCCAAGGTGGCGCCGAATGGGCGTGTGAGCACGAACGCCACCCAGAACAACAGCACGCCGGGGATGCGCGTCCAGTAACGGGCCACTACCACCAATGCGATGGCACTGCCGATCAGCAGTGCGCCACCGGCAAAACCAAGCCCCGAATCATCAGCCAGGTAATCACCCAGGGCAGTGCCGAGCGTGTTGGAAAACAGGATCGCTACCCAGTAGAACAGCTCGCCCGAGCGATTCTTGATGCGGGTGACATCCAGCGGGTTGCCGCTCAGGCGCCAGACCAGGAAGGTCAGCAGCAGGATACCGATGAGCAGGGCCGAACCCGTGGCATAACCCAAGCCCAGGGTGCGGTCCATGAAGTCGGACATGGTGGTGCCTGCGGTACTGGTGGAGAGAATCACCAGCCAGTACAGCATCGGGTGGTAGCGGCGCGAGTAGAGCTGGCCGAGCAAGGTCAGCACGAACACGCTGATCAGCATCAACGAGCTGAGTGCATAGCCGATGTTCAGCGTCATCGACAGCAAGTCGCCTGCCGTTTCGCCAAGGGTAGTAGCGCAGATCTTCATGACCCAGAAGGCCAAGGTGATTTGCGGGAGTTTGTTCATTGTTGTGCCGCTCCAGTTTGAGGTGCGGCGATGGTGCTGAGCAAGGTTTGAAAAATCGGTTGGTGTTGTATGAAAAAAGCGTTGATCGGACTTTGAAACAAGATATTTCACTGTTAACGCCCCATTAATGCCCGGCCTTCAAGCTGCAATGGCTGACAAAACGACGACGCGAGGGCTTGCGGCCAATCACTGACACCGCCGCCTGACCCACGCGGAGCTCGCCCAAATATATCGATTTATACGATTCTTAAACGCTATTATTTGCGCTTTTTAATCTAATTTATCGGCGTAGGATTAAACCCATAGAAACAAACAACTTCTCGAACCCCGGAGCAACGACCATGAAAAACAAACTGATCCTCACCCTGGCCCTCTCGGTTTTCGCCGCTGGCGCCTTCGCCGAAGATGGCTTCGACCGTACCAACGCTCACACCTTTGCCGCCGCTAAAACCCAGTCCGCCAACTATGCTGAAGACGGTTTTGACCGCACCGGTGGCCAACGTTTCGCTGAAGACGGTTTCGACCGCACCGGCAGCCAGCGCTTTGCTGAAGACGGCTTCGACCGCACCAACGGCCAGCGCTTTGCTGAAGACGGCTTCGACCGCACCGGCGGCCAACGCTTCGCTGAAGACGGCTTCGACCGCACCAACGCCCACCGCATCAGCTGATACCTGATGCGAGCACCCAGCCCGGCTTCGGCCGGGCTTGATCATTTGCAGGCGAGCACAGGCTTGGCACACTAGGCACCTTGTCCACCAGGAGGTAGGGCCAACAAGCCCAGCACAGATGTATTACTACGAACCTGCCAAAGGCCACGGCCTGCCCCACGACCCGTTCAACGCCATCGTCGGCCCCCGCCCTATCGGCTGGATTTCCTCGCATGACCGCGAAGGCCGACTGAACCTGGCGCCCTACAGCTTCTTCAACGCCTTCAACTACATCCCGCCGATCATCGGTTTCTGCAGCGTCGGGCGCAAAGACAGCCTGAACAACATCGAGCAGACCGGCGAATTCGTCTGGAACCTGGCCACCCGCCCACTGGCCGAGCAGATGAACCAGAGCTGCGCGCCGGTTGCTGCCGAGGTGAGCGAGTTCGAGTTGAGCGGCCTTACCGCCACGCCGTCGAGCATCGTCAGCGTGCCCCGCGTGGGCGAAACCCCGGTGGCGTTCGAGTGCAAGGTCAGCCAGATCGTCCAGCTCAAGCGGGCCGACCAGGCACTGGTGCCCAGCTGGCTGATCCTCGGAGAAGTGGTTGCGGTGCACATTGCCGAGCACCTGCTTGAAAACGGCATCTACGATACCGCTGCCGCCGAGCCGATCCTGCGTGGCGGTGGCCCGGCGGACTATTTCGAGCTGGGCAACCTGTTCAAGATGGGCCGCCCGCCGGCCTGATCACCAGATCAGTTCACCCTCTTCGCTGACGCCTTGCAGGCGCTGCAGCTCGGCCGTGGCCGCTTCGTCGGCGGCCACGGCGCCCTTGAACACCTGCCCGTCCAGAACCTTGTGAAAGCGCGGCGCGCCGCCCATGGCCAAGGCCTTGACCGCAATGGCCGCGTTGTAGCCGCCACCTTCCACCGGCACCATCGCCGATACCGCTTCGAAATGAGTGAATTCCCTACGTGCCATGTTGCTATCCGCGTGGTTGAACAAGGGCGCTACTTTACCTCATCCACCCTCAATCGAAGGTGTGCAAGTCCAGGCTGCTGACCACCTGTGCCTGCACCAGCTCGCCAAACACATCCAGTGTCGGCGAAGCAAAGTAGCCACTCATCGCCTGCTGATCCTGCCAGCTGCCACTGAGCAACCACAGGTCGGCATCGGCCTGGGAGCGCTGTACCGTGAAGCTCAGGCAGCCCGGCGAACGCAGCGAGGGCTCGAGCAGGTCGCGCAGGCGCGCGCCCAGTTCTGCCGAGCGCCCGCTGCTGGCACGGATGAAAGCAAGATGGGTGACCGGTTGTTTTAGGGTCATTGCACAATCTCCTTGAAGCAGGCGGACGAAAAAGCCAGGCTGCCAAGGTTAGGGGCTCACCCGCGGGCCGCGTTAGGCCATTACTGCTCGCCGCTTGCCTGATCCTGCTGCGCGGCAGGATCAGGCAAGCGACGTGCAGCTTTCGACTAGCGCCCCTCTTTGCCCAAACCTATGCTGCGTCGGTCAGCAGAGGAAAGCCATCATGACCACCGCCACGTCCATCGACCCGACCCTGGAACTGCAGCGCCTGGAACTGGCCGAGCTGATCCGCCGCCATGCCGGCGACCCCCATGGTCCCGCATCGACCATCGATGACCTGTATCTGGTGCGCTACACCGAGAACGTGCGCTCGGTGCCGACCCTGGCGCAACCGGCGCTGTGCATCCTTGCCCAGGGCAGCAAAAGCCTGTTCCTTGGTGACGAGCAGTACGCCTACGACCCCCTGCACTACATGGTGGTGTCGGTGACCTTGCCGCTGAGCGGGGTGAGGCTCGACGCCAGCCCGGAAAACCCCAGCCTGGGCCTGCGCATGGACCTGGACCCGGCCGAGATCAGCCAGCTGATCGCCGAGAGCGGGCCGATGCTGGTACCCAACCGGCCTTCAGGCCGCGGTTTGTATGTGGAAAGGACCGATGCCGCATTGCTCGACGCCTTGCTGCGGCTGCTACGCCTGCTGGATACCCCGCGCGACATCGCCATGCTCGCGCCACTGTTCCGCCGCGAGATTCTCTATCGCCTGCTGCGTGGGCCGCAGGGTTGCCGGCTGTATGAAATTGCCTTGGCCAACAGCCAGACTCACCGGGTGTGCCAGGCCATTACCTGGCTCAACAACAACTACCAGTTGCCCCTGCGCATCGAGGACCTGGCCCGGGAGGTCAACCTCAGCACTTCGACCTTGCACCATCGCTTCAAGGCCGTGACGTCGATGAGCCCGTTGCAGTACCAGAAGCAGCTGCGCCTGCAGGAGGCGCGGCGGTTGATGCTCAACGACGGGCTAGAGGCGGCGGTGGCAGCCTATAGGGTGGGGTATGAAAGCCCGTCGCAGTTCAGCCGTGAATACAGCCGGCTGTATGGCGCACCACCGATTCGGGATGTGGCGCGGTTGCGGGCTACTGCTGGCTGAGCCTGGTTCTTCCTGTGCTGGCCTCTTCGCGGGTGAACCCGCTCCCACAGGATCACCACAGCTTTCGAAGACTGTGGCGATCCTGTGGGAGCGGGTTTACCCGCGAAGAGGCCCGCACAGGCAATAACCTTGATTCAACCCGCCACGGTTTCCTGCCACTGATTCTGGTCAACCTGGATCAAGGTCGGCCCCTTGCGCTCCACCGCCTGCCCCAGCGCCGCCTGCAGCTGCTTCACGTCGGTCACATGCTCCGCCGAAGCCCCCAGCGCCCGCGCCACGCCGATGAAGTCCGGGGTATGGATATCTACCCCGACCGGCTCGATCGCCCGGTTGACCATGTACTTCTTGATCTCCTCGTACCCCTGGTTATTCCACAGCAGCACGATCAGCGGCACCTGTGCCTCCACAGCACTGGCAAGCTCCGGCAGGGTGAACTGCAAACCGCCGTCACCAATCAGGCACACCGCAGGCGCGCGCTGGCCGATTTGCTCCGCACTCCCCAACCACGCGCCCATGGCCGCAGGCAGCGCATAACCCAGGGTGCCGTAGCCGGTTGAGGCATTGAACCAGCGACGTGGCTGGTCCATGTCCAGGGTCAGGTTGCCGGTGTACACCGGCTGGGTCGAATCGCCCACCAGCACGGCATTGGGCAGTCGCTCCAGGATCGCGCTCAGCAAACGGGTCTGGCTCAGGGTTGGCTGGTCCCAACCTGCCGCCAGTGTCTGGCGCAGGTTGGACACGCGAGCCACACCCCAGGTGCTTTCGCGCACAGGTTGCGGCTGAGCCTGCAAGGCAGCGAGCAATGCCTCGGCGGCCAGCTCGGCATCGGCTACCAGCGCCAGCTCCGGCAGGTAGTTACGCACGGTCTGGTCCGGATCGATATCGATGCGCAGCAGGCTACCCGGGATCTCGAAGCCACCCTTGAAGGTCACGTCATAATCGGTTTCAGCCAGTTCGGTACCGATCGCCAGCACCACGTCCGCTTCAGCCACCAGCTCTCGAGTAGCCGGCAGTGACTGGGTCGAACCGATCTGCAGCGGGTGGCTGGCCGGGAGCAAACCCTTGGCATTGATGGTCAGGGCCACCGGGGCCTGAAGGTGTTCGGCCAGGCGCGCCAGCGCAGCACCCGCGGCCAGCGCGCCACCGCCCGCCAGGATCAACGGCCGCTTGGCACCTGCCAGGCGCTCGGCCATCTGTGCCACGGCCTGCGGCGCTGCCCCTGCCCGGCTGCCACGCACCGGGCGGCCCGGCAGCAGGAAGTCGGCCGGTTCGACCAGCACGTCCAGCGGGATTTCGATATGCACCGGGCGTGGCCGGGCGCTCTCGAACACGGCAAATGCCCGCGCCAGCACCTGCGGCAGGTCTGCAGCACTCATCAAGGTGTGAGAAAACGCGGCCACTCCCGACACCAGCGCCGACTGGTTGGGCAGTTCGTGCAGCTTGCCGCGGCCACCGCCCAGCTGATCACGGGACTGCACACTGGAAATCACCAGCATCGGGATCGAGTCGGCATACGCCTGGCCCATGGCAGTGGTGATATTGGTCATGCCAGGGCCGGTAATGATGAAGCAAACCCCAGGTTTGCCACGGGTGCGCGCATAGCCGTCAGCCATGAACCCTGCACCCTGCTCATGGCGCGGGGTGATGTGGCGAATGGACGAGCCCGCCAGGCCACGGTAGAGCTCAACGGTATGTACACCGGGAATGCCGAAGACATGGTCGACGCCATAGCCTTCAAGGAGATTGACCAGTACTTCGCCGCAGGTTGCCATCGGGTTTCACCATGAATCTTGTTGGAGTATGCCCTTATTGGACCCAAGCCACGGCTATCGCCACAATGCAAAAAAACACATACTAGCCATGTCCTGTCATCATGGCTTAGTGCGATGAAACGCCTCCCGCCCCTGCCCGCCCTGCACACCTTTCTGGTCACCGCCCAGCACTGCAACTTCACCCGTGCAGGGCAACAGCTGCACATCACCCAAGGCGCCGTCAGCCGCCAGATCGCGGCCCTCGAAGAACACCTGGGTTATGCCCTGTTCCAGCGCCAGGCCCGCGGGCTTAGCCTGACCCGTGAAGGCCAGGACTGGCTGCCTCGGGTGCAGCAGGTGTTCGCGCTGATCGAGCAAGGCGTGCGCGAAGTGGGTGGGCGCAGCACGACCTTGCAGCTCAAGGCCCCGACGTGCGTGATGCGCTGGCTGCTGCCGCGCCTGATGGAATGGCAGGCACTGCGCCCGGATGTACCCGTGGAATTGACCACCACGGTGCAACATGGGGTGGATTTTCGTCGCGAGGGCTTCGATGCGGCGGTGGTCTACGGCGATGCGCCGAACCACGGGCTGCAGGTGCGCAAGCTGTTCGATGAACAACTTACGCCAGTGTGCGCCCCCTCGCTGCGTGAGGGGCCGATACCGTTGCAGCAAGTGGAAGACCTGGCGCGACACATGCTGCTGCACCCCTCGCGGGATGAACATGACTGGCAGTTGTGGCTACAGGCCGCTGGGGTGACGTTGGCCACTCATGGGCCGAAGCAGCATTTCGAGACACTGGACATGGCGATGGCCATGGCCTCGCAGGGGACAGGCGTGGCCATCGGCGACTGGTCGCTGATTGGCGATGACTTGCGCGGGGGGCGGCTGTGCATGCCGTTTGCGCAGAAGGTGGTGACCGGGAAAGGGTATTACCTGGTGAGCCAGGCCAGAAACTTGCCGCCGGGGTTGGTGGAGTTACTGGACTGGCTGGAGAGCCAGGCTAGCCAATAAGGGCCTCTTCGCGGGCGCGCCCGCTCCCACAGGTACAGCGCTGTACCTGTGGGAGCGGGCATGCCCGCGAAGCAGGCGACTCAATACCCGACTGTAAACCGCTGCCGCGAATGCGCTGGCTTTTCCAGCTCGTCGAGCATGGCAATCGCATAGTCGGCAAAGGTGATCCAGCTTTTGCCATCCGCACCGATCAGCAGATGATCCTTGCCTACTTTGTAGCGCCCGCTGCGCTCACCTTCAACAAACTCCGCCGACGGCGAGAGGAAGGTCCAGTCAAGGTTTGGCTCGCCCTCCAATGTCTCCAGAAAACGCACCCCGGCAGTGGCTTCGGCCTTGTAGGCTTCCGGGAAATCCGGGCTGTCGATCACCCGGTCCCCCGACGGCAGCAACAAGCTGCCGGCCCCGCCCACCACCAACAGGCGCTTGACCCCGGCCCGCTTGACCGGTTCGATGATCGCCTGCGGCTCGATGGTCGAGAAATGCGCCGCGCTCAACACGGCGTCCACACCCGTTACCGCCGCTTGCAGGGCCGCACTGTCCCTGGCATCCAGCGCCTTGACGGTCACCCCTTCACGCCCCTGCAGTGGCGAAGGGTCGCGGGCGATGGCCAGCACACTGTGGCCACGGCGCAGGGCTTCTTCCAGCAACTGGCTGCCAGCGCGGCCAGTGGCACCGATGATTGCGATCTTGCTCATGGGAACACTCTCCATCAATTGAAAGGAATTACCACTTCATCTCGCCCTTGGCGACCTTGGCCCCGAGCTCCAGCGAGCTTTCATCGGCCAGGCCCGGGTAACGCTGCTTCATGGCCTCGATCAGCGCGTTGGCGTCTTTCGCCTTGGCGGTTTCAGCATCGAACCCCCGAATGTAGTCTGCAGTGAAACGAACAGCTTTCAGTGAACGGCTGCTGTCTCCCAGGTAGTGCCCAGGGATGACCGTGCGTGGCCCCAGCGCTTCGATGTGCGCCAAGGTGCCAAGCCAGTCGGCGTGGGACTTGGCCGATTGAGTATCGGCCATCCACACATGAATGTTCTCGGCCACCAAAACGCCACCCACTACCGCCTTGATTGACGGGATCCACACGAAGCTGCGGTCTGGCTGCGGGCCGTCCAGGCCAACCACGTCGAGCGCTTGCCCTTCCAGTGTCAGGCGCTGGCCTTCGAGCACCTGCGGCACCACCAGTCGCGCCGGTTTGTCTGCCCCCATCTGCGGCCCCCAGTACGCCAGCTTAGCATCCATGGTCTGGCGAATATGCGCAACCGTGGCGGCAGAGGCCAGCACCTTCGCGTCGGGGAAGGCCTGGGTCAGGGTGTCCAGGCCAAAGTAATAGTCCGGGTCGCCGTGACTGATGTAGATGGTGGTCAGGTGTTTGCCGCCAGCCTGCAGGCGCTGCACCAGTTGCTGGGCCTGGGCCTTGCCGAACTGGGCATCGACCAGCACGGCATCGTGCTCGCCACTGACAATCACCGAGCTGACCGGGAAAATGGCCGCGTGCCCGGGGTTGTAGACGTCCAGTTGCAACGGTTCGGCAGCCAGCGCCGGGCCGGCCAGGGTCACGCAGGCCAGTAGCAGGCCACGCAGGGAAGTGAACAGGGACATGGGCAAGGCCTTCAGTTGAACGATGCCCAACAGCTTAGTTGCCCGATCCGTCGCAAAAAATGCGATGCTCGAACATAGTTTGTTTCTAAAACCGGGCAAATCATGGACCGTCTCAACGCCATGCGCGTTTTCGTCACCGTCGTCGACCTGGGCAGCCAGTCAGCAGCGGCAGACCACCTGCAGCTATCTCGCCCCGTAGTGTCGCGTTACCTGGCAGAGCTGGAGGACTGGGTTGGCGCGCGGCTCATGCAGCGCACCACTCGCAAACTCAGCCTCACCGCAGCCGGCCAGGAAACCCTGCCCCGCTGCCGGCAACTGCTGGAACTGGCCGGCGACCTGCAGGCCGCAGTGCAGCAGCCGGATGACGCGCCAAAAGGCGCGCTGCGCATCAGCGTCAGCACCTCGTTCGGCCAGGCGCAGCTGGTGGACGCGGTGGCTGCCTATGTGCGGCGCTATCCTGGGGTGAAGGTGGAACTGCAAATGCTCGATCGCACCGTCAACCTGGTGGATGAACGCATCGACCTGGCCATCCGCACCAGCAACGAGCTGGACCCCAACCTGATCGCCCGGCGCCTGAGCGTGTGCCGCTCGGTGGTGTGCGCGTCCCCGGCCTACCTGAGCGAGCACGGCGTACCGCAACGGGTCGAGGACCTGAGCCGGCACAACTGCCTGACCCATGCCTATTTCGGCCATAGCCTTTGGCATTTCGAGGTAGCCGGCCAGCCAGTAGCCGTGCCGGTCGCGGGAAACATCAGCGCCAACGAAGCGATGACATTGCAGAAGGCGGCACTGGCCGGCGCGGGCATCGCCATGCTGCCGAGCTACCAAACCGCCGACGCCCTGCGCAGGGGCGAACTGGTGCGCCTGCTGCCCGAAGCGCAGCCGCGTACCCTTAACCTGAATGCGGTTTATACGTCGCGCAAGCACATGCCGGCGACCTTGCGCAGCATGCTGGATTTCCTGGTGCAGCGGTTCAAGGACGAGCCGGAGTGGGATCGGGATCTGTAACGCGGAATTTGGCCTAAGCTGGAAGGTATCACCTATTGCTGTAACAGGAGGTGAGTAGCATGGGCATCAAATCCAGAAGAGTCGCCCTTGTCATGGCCATGACGGCCGTCGCAGGGCTTTATGGTTCTGCTTGCTGGCGCGCCGAGCTGCTACGCAGCCAGCCCAGCGCCGCAGCCAGCTGCGAGCAGGCACATTGCGTGCCTCACACTGCAACCTTGAGCGCCGTCCGTTGAGCTGACGGCGCCCTGCCGGTCACTCTTCGACGCTCATGTATTCCTTGGCCCAGCGGATGTAATCCTCGGGCTGGGTGTAGGTGTGCGAGAGTTCGGTGGCGCTCAGGTTTTCCGACTTGTTCTGCTTGCCACGCTGCAAGCGCAGGCAATCGTATGTGGCCTTGATCGCAGCGAAGTAGGCGCCATGGCCGTCGACTGCGATACGCACACCCAGGCGCGCCAGGCGTTCATCGTCATGCAGGTTGGGGTTGCCATAGGTGACCAGCATCAGCGGCACCGTCAGGTGCTCGGCAATCTGCTCGAGCTGCTCGAAGTCCTTCACGCCCACCATGCAGATGCCATCGGCACCGGCCTTCTGGTAGCTCTGGGTGCGCACGATGATTTCTTCGGTGGTGAGCACGCCAGCGTTGGTGCGGGCGATGATCGACAACGACGAATCGACCCGTGCCTCCAGCGCCGCACGAATCTTGCCAACGCCTTCCTCGACCGGGATCAGGTCGGTGGACTTGCGCCCGAACTGGGCAGGCAGCAGGGTGTCCTCGATGGTCAGCCCGGCCACGCCGGCGCGCTCCAGTTCGATCACCGTGCGCATCACGTTCAGCGCGTTGCCGTAGCCGTGGTCGGCATCAGCCAGCACGGGCAATTGCGCTACGCGGCCAATACGGGTGGCCTGCTCGACGAATTCGCTGAGGGTAATCAGGGCGAAGTCCGGCGCGGCCAGTACCTGCAACGAAGCGACAGAACCACCCAGGATGCCGACCTCGAAGCCCAGGTCTGCGGCAATGCGTGCCGACATCGGGTCGAACACCGATGCCGTGTGGTAACAGGAACCTGAAGCGAGCAGTTCGCGGAAGGCAAAACGCAGATCTTGATGGGAAGCCTTGGGCATGATCACTCCGCAAAAAAGTTGAAATTTGAACGGTAACTACCGACCCCTGTAATCGGGTCTACCTGACCTGTTCCAACCGTCGCCATCTGGGCGGTCATGCTCGACATGCAGGCAGAGGAATAAAAGGTGTGGGAGACAGCGGGCTGAAAAACCTGCGGCATATTGTTGCACCAAGCTGGTGCAAGCCCCGGATTTCAGCCCCTGTGGCATACCAACGATATCACGCAGCCATGCTGCACTGGATGAATGCGCCAATGCCGATTCGGCATAGGCGATGCAGATAGTACATAGGAAGCTACCTAACTCAGGTTACAATTCGACTTGCCCGCGAAGAGGCCGCCACAGACAAACAAGGTATTCCCGTGACCGCCGCCCTGCCCCCCACCAAACTGCGCAACGTGCTGACCGCCCTGATGCTGGCGATCTTCCTCGGCGCACTGGACCAGACCATCGTCGCCGTTTCGCTGCCCGCGATCTCGGCTCAGTTCAACGATGTCGGCCTGCTGGCGTGGGTCATCTCCGGCTACATGGTGGCCATGACCGTGGCCGTGCCGATTTACGGCAAGCTGGGTGACCTCTACGGGCGGCGGCGGATGATCCTGACCGGCATCAGCCTGTTCACCCTGGCCTCGATCGCCTGCGCCCTGGCCCAGGACATGCAGCAACTGGTGCTGGCCCGGGTACTGCAGGGCATTGGCGCGGGCGGCATGGTCTCGGTCAGCCAGGCAATCATCGGCGACTTCGTGCCCCCGCGTGAACGCGGCCGCTACCAGGGCTATTTCAGCAGCATGTATGCAGTGGCCAGTGTCGCCGGGCCGGTGCTGGGGGGATGGTTGACCGAGTACCTGTCATGGCGCTGGGTGTTCTGGATCAATCTGCCGCTGGGGCTGGTTGCCTTGTGGGCGATCCACCGAGCCCTGTGCGGCATGCCCGCGCAGCGCCGCGAGGCACAGGTGGACTACCTCGGCGCCGTGCTGCTGATCCTCGGCCTGGGCAGCTTGTTACTGGGCATCACCCTGGTCGGCCAGGGCCACGCCTGGGTTGACCCGGCAGTAGTGGCCCTGTTCGCCTGCGCCGTGCTGGGCCTGGCGCTGTTCGTCGTTCATGAGCGCCGCTGCCCGGAGCCGCTGCTGCCCTTGGGCCTGTTCGGCAACCGGGTGGCGGTGCTGTGCTGGGGCGTGATCTTTTTCGCCAGCTTCCAGTCGATTTCGCTGACCATGCTCATGCCGTTGCGCTACCAGGGCATCACCGGCGCCGGTGCCGACAGCGCCGCCCTGCACCTGCTGCCACTGGCGATGGGGCTGCCCCTGGGCGCCTTCACCGGCGGGCGCATGACCAGCCGGACCGGGCGCTACAAGCCGCAGATCCTCGCCGGGGCGCTGCTGATGCCCGTGGCCATTTTTGCCATGGCGTTGACCCCGCCACAGTCTGGGTGGCTCAGCGCAGTGTTCATGCTGCTGACCGGCATTGCCTGCGGGTTGCAGTTCCCGACATCGCTGGTGGGCACGCAAAGCGCGGTGGACAGCAAGGACATCGGGGTGGCCACCAGCACCACCAACCTGTTCCGTTCGCTGGGCGGGGCCATGGGCGTGGCCTGCATGTCCAGCCTGCTGCTGGCGCTGCTGCACCAGGGCGGGTTTGAAATGCTGGGGAATCCATTGCTGGGGAGCCTGAAGGCCGGGGAGGTGGACCTGGTGACGCAAGGCCGGTTGACGGAGACGTTCCGGCATTTGCTGATGGGCAGTGCGCTGGTTGCGGTGCTGGGGGTTTTTGCGGCACTTGCGCTGCCCGACCGGCAATTACGCGGCCGCTGAAGGGTGCGCTGTTCCCGTGCTTCGTTCAGGGCACCCCGGAAGTATTAATCCTCTCTTAATACAAACGGGAAACACTCCCTCACAATCCTTAACAAAGTGTCATTTGCGCAGGGCCGGGCTCAAGCGCAGCATATCCAGCCCGGTGTCGACCCATTTTTCGACATCGCCCGCCAGATCGACACTGTCAGGCAGCAACAGCCAGCGCCCGATCAGGCCATCGACATAGGCAAACATCGCCACCGCTGCGCGCTCGACATCCAGCGCGTCAGGCAACTGGCCCCGGCGAACGGCATTGGCCAACGCCAGGGCAATGCCCTTGTGGCAATCCAGTACCGCGCCCTGGCGCTGCTGGCGGATTTCACACATGTCATCGGTGAACTCGCACTTGTGATGCAGAATTTCATTGATACGCCGGGTTCGGGCATCGAGCACCAACTCGTTGAACACTTGCAGCAGCAGCTTGCGCATGCAGCCAAGCGGGTCGACTTCGTCCTCGCTTTCACTCGCCCGCGCCAAGTGGTCATGAGTTTCGTGCAGGCTGTCGAGCAGCGCCTGCACCAACTCTGCCTTGTTGTTGAAGTGCCAGTAGATCGCCCCGCGCGTCACACCCGCCAGCTCGGCGATGTCGGCCAGGGTGGTTCGCGCAACCCCGCGCTTGTAGAAGGCCTTTTCCGCCGCCTCGATGATCTGGGCGCGGGTTTCCTGGGCTTCTTCTTTGGTTCGACGGACCATGGCAGTACAACCTCATCTGGCCCGAACGCGCGGCGCGTGCGGGGGACGCTCCGGGGGCACCTCTGCAGGGAGCCTCGCGGATGAGCTAATCAAGAGCTGTGGCAGTACCTGAGTACAACCCAGCGGTATTTACAAACAACCATGAATGTAAGTATATTCCTTAGCAAGCTATTTATCCACCGGATAGCAATTTTTCCAGATCAAGATCTCTTCCATTACTCTTGAGCGTCTCCCTGCTCCAGCGACCCGAGGATCCTCATGCAATTCAAGCCAGCCGTTACCGCTCTGGTTTCCGCCGTCGCCCTGGCAACCCTGCTCAGTGGCTGTAAGAAAGAAGAAGCAGCGCCAGCGGCGCAGGCTCCTCAGGTCGGCGTGGTTACCCTTCAGCCGCAAGCCTTCACCCTGACCTCGGAATTGCCGGGGCGTACCACTGCCTACCGGGTCGCCGAAGTGCGCCCGCAGGTCAACGGCATCATCCTCAAGCGCCTGTTCAAGGAAGGCAGTGAGGTGAAGGAAGGCCAGCAGCTGTACCAGATCGACCCTGCCGTGTACGAAGCCAACCTGGGCAACGCCCAGGCCAACCTGCAGGCTACCCGCTCGCTGGCCGAGCGCTACAAGCAGCTGATTGACGAACAGGCCGTATCCAAACAGGAATACGACGACGCCAATGCCAAACGATTGCAGGCCGAGGCCTCGCTGAAAAGCGCACAGATCGACCTGCGCTACACCAAGGTCCTGGCGCCGATCAGCGGCCGTATCGGCCGTTCTTCGTTCACCGAAGGTGCACTGGTGAGCAACGGTCAGGCTGACGCCATGGCCACTATCCAGCAGCTCGACCCGATCTACGTCGACGTTACCCAGTCCACCGCCGAGCTGCTCAAGCTGCGCCGTGACCTGGAAAGCGGCCAGCTGCAGAAGGCCGGCGACAACGCCGCCTCGGTTCAGTTGGTGCTGGAAGACGGCAGCCTGCTCAAGCAGGAAGGCCGCCTGGAATTCTCCGAAGTTGCGGTCGACGAGACCACCGGCTCGGTCACCCTGCGCGCCCTGTTCCCCAACCCCGATCACACCCTGCTGCCAGGCATGTTCGTGCATGCGCGGCTGAAGGCCGGGGTCAACGCCAACGCCATCCTGGCACCGCAACAGGGCGTGACGCGCGACCTCAAAGGCGCACCAACCGCCCTGGTGGTCAACCAGGAGAACAAGGTCGAACTGCGCCAGCTCAAGGCCAGCCGTACCCTGGGCAGCGACTGGCTGATCGAGGAAGGCCTCAACCCAGGCGACCGCCTGATCACCGAAGGGCTGCAGTACGTGCGCCCGGGCGTCGAGGTCAAGGTCAGCGAAGCCACCAACGTCAAGAAGCCGGGCAGCCCTGATCAGGCCAACGCGGCGAAAGCAGACGCCAAAGCGGAGTAAACCATGTCGAAGTTCTTTATCGATCGCCCGATCTTCGCCTGGGTGATCGCCTTGGTGATCATGCTGGTCGGCGCCTTGTCGATCCTGAAGCTGCCTATCAACCAGTACCCCAGCATCGCGCCGCCGGCCATCGCCATCGCCGTGACCTACCCGGGCGCTTCGGCGCAAACCGTGCAGGACACCGTGGTGCAGGTGATCGAGCAGCAGCTCAACGGTATCGACAACCTGCGTTATGTGTCGTCGGAAAGCAACTCCGACGGCAGCATGACCATTACTGCCACCTTCGAACAGGGCACCAACCCCGACACCGCCCAGGTCCAGGTACAGAACAAGCTGAACCTGGCCACCCCATTGCTGCCGCAGGAAGTGCAGCAGCAAGGTATCCGCGTTACCAAGGCAGTGAAAAACTTCCTGCTGGTGATCGGCCTGGTGTCCGAAGACGGCAGCATGACCAAGGACGACCTGGCCAACTACATCGTCTCCAACATGCAGGACCCGATCTCGCGTACTGCGGGTGTGGGTGACTTCCAGGTGTTTGGTGCGCAGTACGCCATGCGTATCTGGCTCGATCCGGCCAAGCTGAACAAGTTCCAGCTGACCCCGGTCGACGTCAAGACCGCCGTGGCCGCGCAGAACGTGCAGGTTTCGTCCGGCCAGCTCGGCGGCCTGCCAGCCCTGCCTGGCACCCAGCTGAACGCAACCATCATCGGCAAGACCCGCCTGCAAACCGCCGAGCAGTTCGAGAAGATCCTGCTCAAGGTCAACAAGGATGGCTCCCAGGTACGACTGGGTGACGTCGCGCAAGTGGGCCTGGGCGGTGAAAACTACGCGGTCAGCGCCCAGTTCAACGGCAAGCCGGCTTCCGGCCTGGCCGTAAAACTGGCTACCGGCGCCAACGCGCTGGACACTGCCAAGGCACTGCGCGAGACCATCAAAAGCCTCGAACCGTTCTTCCCGCCTGGCGTGAAAGCGGTATTCCCGTACGACACCACCCCGGTGGTCACCGAGTCGATCAGCGGTGTGATCCACACCCTGATCGAAGCCGTGGTCCTGGTGTTCCTGGTGATGTACCTGTTCCTGCAGAACTTCCGCGCCACCATCATCACCACCATGACCGTACCGGTGGTGTTGCTGGGTACGTTCGGCATCCTTGCCGCCGCAGGCTTCAGTATCAACACCCTGACCATGTTCGCCATGGTCCTGGCCATCGGCTTGCTGGTGGACGACGCCATCGTCGTGGTGGAGAACGTCGAACGGGTCATGTCCGAGGAAGGGTTACCGCCCAAGGAGGCGACCAAACGTTCGATGGAACAGATCCAGGGCGCCCTGGTGGGTATTGCCCTGGTACTGTCGGCGGTACTGCTGCCCATGGCGTTCTTCGGTGGTTCCACAGGTGTGATCTACCGGCAGTTCTCCATCACCATCGTGTCGGCCATGGGCCTCTCGGTGCTGGTAGCGCTTATCTTCACCCCGGCACTGTGCGCCACCATGCTCAAGCCGCTGAAGAAAGGTGAGCACCACACTGCCAAAGGCGGGTTCTTTGGCTGGTTCAACCGCAACTTCGACCGCAGCGTAAACGGCTACGAGCGCAGCGTGGGCACTATCCTGCGCAACAAGGTACCGTTCCTGCTCGGCTACGCGCTGATCGTGGTCGGCATGATCTGGCTGTTCGCCCGCATCCCTACTGCCTTCCTCCCGGAAGAAGACCAGGGCGTGCTGTTTGCCCAGGTACAGACCCCGGCCGGCTCCAGTGCCGAACGTACGCAGGTTGTGGTTGACCAGATGCGTGAGTACCTGTTGAAGGAAGAGGCCGACACCGTGGCATCGGTGTTCACTGTCAACGGTTTCAACTTCGCCGGCCGCGGCCAGAGCTCGGGCATGGCGTTCATCATGCTCAAGCCGTGGGGCGAGCGCTCCAAGGAGAACAGTGTGTTCGCCCTGGCCGAACGTGCCCAGCAGCACTTCTTCACCTTCCGCGACGCGATGGTGTTCGCCTTCGCGCCGCCTGCGGTACTCGAACTGGGTAACGCCACCGGCTTCGACGTGTTCCTTCAGGACCGCGGCGGTGTCGGCCATGCCAAGCTCATGGAAGCGCGCAACCAGTTCCTGGCAAAGGCCGCACAAAGCAAGGTGCTCAGCGCCGTGCGCCCGAACGGCCTGAACGATGAGCCGCAGTACCAGCTGACTATCGATGACGAACGTGCAAGCGCCCTGGGCGTGACCATTGCCGACATCAATAACACCCTGTCGATTGCACTGGGTGCCAGCTATGTCAACGACTTCATCGACCGTGGCCGAGTCAAGAAGGTGTACATCCAGGGCGAACCAAACGCGCGGATGAGCCCGGAAGACCTGCAGAAGTGGTACGTGCGCAACGGTGCAGGCGAAATGGTCCCGTTCTCGTCGTTCGCCAAAGGCGAGTGGACGTACGGTTCGCCCAAGCTGTCCCGTTACAACGGCGTCGAGGCAATGGAAATCCTGGGTGCTCCGGCCCCGGGCTACAGCACCGGTGATGCCATGGCCGAGGTGGAACGCATCGCGGGCGAGTTGCCGGACGGTATCGGCTTCTCCTGGACCGGCATGTCTTACGAGGAAAAACTCTCCGGCTCGCAAATGCCGGCACTGTTCGCCCTCTCTGTGCTGTTCGTGTTCCTGTGCCTGGCTGCACTGTATGAAAGCTGGTCGATCCCGATCGCCGTCGTGCTGGTAGTACCGCTGGGTATCATCGGTGCACTGATCGCCACCAGCCTGCGCGGGCTGTCCAACGACACGTACTTCCTGGTCGGCCTGTTGACCACCATCGGCCTGGCGGCGAAAAACGCCATTCTGATCGTCGAGTTCGCCAAGGAACTGCACGAGCAGGGCCGCAGCCTGTACGACGCAGCAATCGAGGCGTGCCGCATGCGTCTGCGCCCGATCATCATGACCTCGCTGGCGTTCATCCTCGGCGTGGTACCGTTGACCATCGCCAGCGGCGCCGGCGCCGGCAGCCAGCACGCCATCGGTACAGGTGTGATCGGCGGCATGATCAGTGCGACCGTGCTGGCTATCTTCTGGGTACCACTGTTCTTCGTCGCAGTGTCGTCGCTGTTCGGCAGCAAAGAGCCGGAAAAAGACGCCACCCCTGAAACTCCACGTTATGAGGCTGGGCAATGACCAAGTCTTTGTTGTCCCTGGCGGTAACCGCTTTCATTCTTGGCGGCTGCTCGCTGATCCCTGACTACCAGACCCCGGAAGCGCCGGTGGCAGCGCAGTGGCCGCAAGGCCCTGCGTACTCGCCGACGCAATCGGCAGACGTTGCTGCCGCCGAACAGGGCTGGCGCCAGTTCTTCCACGACCCGGCACTGCAACAGCTGATCCAGACTTCGCTGGTCAACAACCGCGACCTGCGCGTCGCGGCGCTGAACCTCGACGCTTACCGCGCGCAGTACCGCATCCAGCGTGCCGACCTGTTCCCGGCGGTTTCGGCCACCGGCAGCGGCAGCCGCCAGCGCGTACCGGCGAACATGTCGCAAACCGGCGAATCTGGCATCACCAGCCAGTACTCGGCCACCTTGGGTGTCAGCGCTTATGAGCTGGACCTGTTCGGCCGTGTGCGCAGCCTGACCGAGCAGGCGCTGGAAACCTACCTGTCCAGCGAGCAGGCGCGTCGCTCCACGCAAATCGCCCTGGTGGCCAGCGTGGCCAACGCCTACTACACCTGGCAGGCCGACCAGGCCCTGTTCAAGCTGACCGAAGAAACGCTGAAGACCTACGAGCAAAGCTACAACCTCACCCGTCGCAGCAATGAAGTCGGCGTGGCTTCTGCCCTTGACGTCAGCCAGGCGCGCACCGCCGTGGAAGGCGCCCGGGTCAAGTACTCGCAGTACCAGCGCCTGGTCGCCCAGGACGTCAACAGCCTGACCGTGCTGCTGGGCACCGGCGTTCCTGCCAACCTGGCGAAGCCGCTGGAGCTCAACGCCGACCAGCTGGCCGAAGTGCCGGCCGGCCTGCCGTCGGACATCCTCCAGCGTCGCCCGGACATCCAGGAAGCCGAGCACCTGCTCAAGGCCGCCAACGCCAACATTGGCGCGGCCCGCGCAGCGTTCTTCCCGAGCATCAGCCTGACCGCCAACGCTGGCAGCCTGAGCCCCGACATGGGTCACCTGTTTGCGGGTGGCCAAGGCACCTGGCTGTTCCAGCCGCAGATCAACTTGCCGATCTTCAACGCCGGCAGCCTGAAGGCCAGCCTGGACTACTCGAAGATCCAGAAGGACATCAACGTCGCCAAGTACGAAAAAACCATCCAGACCGCCTTCCAGGAAGTCTCCGATGGCCTGGCGGCGCGCAAAACCTTCGAAGAGCAGCTGCAGGCCCAGCGCGACCTGGTGCAGGCGAACCAGGATTACTACCGCCTGGCTGAGCGCCGCTACCGCATCGGGATCGACAGCAACCTGACCTTCCTCGACGCCCAGCGCAACCTGTTCAGCGCCCAGCAGTCGCTGATTACCGACCGCCTTTCGCAGCTGACCAGCGAGGTCAACCTGTACAAGGCGCTCGGCGGGGGCTGGTATGAGCAGACCGGGCAGGCCAACCAGCAGGCATCGGTGCAAGCACCGAAAGGCTGATTGAGTTTGTAGCAGCATCGAGCCCACCTCTACGGTGGGCTTTTTGTTTTTACCGGGCGCTGTTGTTGCTCCGAACGCTCGACCTGCTGGAGCAGCGTTGTGCTGCGAAGAGCCTGTCAAAGCAAAACAATTAACCAACTGGAACATTCCGTTCGATTATCGCCCCGTTCCGTTTGCGGCGAATTGCCTCACCCCCGCACTACCCCGCAACATCCGCTTACGCAACGTTGCCCAAGTTCATCAAAAAAAAGACCCGCACCTGCAGGCTTGATCCAGCAGTGCACCGGCTCGCCCCATAAAAACAAGAGATCCACGACAGATGAGCACTTTGCAACCCGCACGCCAGCTGCTGCCCGGCCTGTTGGCCATGTCCTGCGCCCTCCCCGTGTTCGCCGCCAACGAAGGTGGTTTCATGGAAGACGCCAAGGCCACCCTCAACCTGCGCAACTTCTATATCAATCGCAATTTCGTCGACCCGGCCAACCCGCAGGGCAAGGCCGAAGAATGGACGCAAAGCTTCATTCTTGACGCCCGCTCCGGCTTCACCCAAGGCACCGTCGGTTTCGGGGTGGACGTGCTGGGCCTGTACTCGGTCAAGCTCGACGGCGGCAAAGGCACCACCAACACACACCTGCTGCCCGTGCATGACGACGGCCGCCCGGCCGATGACTTCGGCCGCCTGGGTGTGGCACTGAAAGCAAAGTTGTCCGAAACCGAGCTGAAAGTCGGTGAATGGATGCCGGTACTGCCCATCCTGCGCTCGGACGACGGCCGCTCGCTGCCGCAAACCTTCCGCGGTGGCCAGTTGACCTCCAAGGAAATTGCCGGCCTGACGCTGTACGCCGGGCAGTTCCGCGGTAACAGCCCGCGCAACGACGCCAGCATGGAAGACATGTCGATGAACGGCAAAGGCGCGTTCACCTCCGATCGTTTCAACTTCGGCGGTGGCGAGTACACCTTCAACGACAAGCGCACCATGATCGGCCTGTGGGATGCCCAGCTCAAGGACATCTACCGCCAGCAATACCTCAACCTGACGCACAGCCAGCCGCTGGGCGACTGGACCCTGGGCGCCAACCTGGGCTACTTCATCGGCAAGGAAGACGGCGCAGAGCGCGCCGGCAAGCTGGATAACCGCACCGCCTCGGCCATGCTTTCGGCACGTTACCAGGGCCACACCTTCTACGTCGGCCTGCAAAAGGTCAGCGGCGACGACGCCTGGATGCGGGTCAACGGTACCAGCGGCGGCACCCTGGCCAACGACAGCTACAACTCCAGCTTCGACAATGCCAAGGAGCGTTCCTGGCAAGTGCGCCATGACTTCAACTTCGCTACCGTTGGCGTGCCTGGGCTGACCCTGATGAACCGCTATATCAAGGGTGAAAACGTTACCGTGGGCAGCGTGGATGATGGCAAGGAATGGGCTCGCGAGACCGAACTGGCCTATGTGGTGCAGTCGGGGAGCTTGAAGGACCTGTCGGTGAAATGGCGCAACTCCACCATGCGCCGGGACTTCAGCACCAACGCCTTTGATGAGAACCGGCTGATCGTGAGTTACCCGCTGAATCTCCTTTGAATGCTTCGCGGGCACGCCCGCTCCCACAGGGATTGCACCAGCCTTGAATTCTGCGCCCTACCTGTGGGAGCGGGCATGCCCGCGAAGAGGCCAGAAGCCCTTGAAAATAACCAAAAGAAATAACCAAATCCATAAACCTTCTTGGACGACATAAGCTGTAACAGCTTGAATAGGGCCCTGATTCCCGCCCCAGAGCCGTGACATGGACCTCCGCCAGCTGCGCTACTTCATCGCCCTCACCGAATACCGCAGTTTTGTCCGTGCCGCCGAGGCCATGGGCATCACCCAACCCGCCTTCAGCCGCGCCATCCAGGGCCTGGAACACACGTTTGGCTGCCCGCTGGTGGACCGCGCCAGCAAAGCCCTGCTGCCAACCCCCGAGGGCCTGGTGGTACTGCAGCACGCCCGCCGCCTGGTGCAGGGTGCCGCGCAACTGAGCAACGAAGTACTGCAAATGACCAAGCTCGACGCCGGCGAGCTGCATTTCGGCAGTGGCCCGGCGCTGGCCGTGCGCCTGGTCCCCGACGCCTTGCGCCATTTCATCGAACGCCACCCGGGCATCCGCACCTCGCTGCTGGTAGACAATGCCGAACGCCTGGGGCAGGCCCTGCGCCGTGAACAGATCGAGTTTTTTGTCGACGATATCCGACCGTTCGAAGCCGACCCCAATTTCCACACCGAGCCCCTGTCGCCACGGCCCGGCCTGTTCTTCTGCCGGCCTGGCCACCCGTTGCTGGCCAAGGACAGCCTGTCGACCAACGACCTGTTCAGCTACCCGCTGGCCAGCGCCCTGCTCGCCCCCGGCGTGCGCAAGCGCCTGGCCAACCTGAGCGGGCGCAGCGACTTCATCCCGCACCTGCAGACCGAGCACCTGGCGATACTGCGCAGCGTGGTGCAGGCCAGCGACGCCATTGGCACAGCCAGCGAGGAGGCCGTGGCCGAAGACCTGGCCGCCGGCACACTGGTGCGCCTGCACTGGCGCAACCTGCCGCCGGCACTGGAGGTACTGAGCGTGCGCTGCGGCGTGGTCAGCCGTAGCGGTTACCGGTTGTCGCCGGCGGCGCGGGCGATGATCGAGACCCTGGTGGGGCTGGATACGCCAGTGCGGGCTGCTGCCATTCGCTGAGCTGATGATAGTGGTGGCTGCGGGCTATCCTGAGCTATATGGGTTGCCAGTACCGGCCCTTTCGCGGGTGAACCCGCTCCCACAGGGTTTCGTGGATCCCAGTGGGAGCGGGTTCACCCGCGAAAGGGCCGGTAATGGCAATACACCTAGACCGGGCACACCAGGGAGGCACAACAATGAAAACCCTCGTCGACCACCTGAGCCAATACGCCAGCTACCACCGCGACCCACGCAACATCGCCACCCACTTCGTCGGCATCCCGCTTATCGTGCTGGCAGTCACCATTCTGCTGTCACGCCCAGGCTGGGAAATAGCTGGCATGTGGCTGTCCCCTGCCCTGCTGGCAGCGGCGGCTTCGGTGTGGTTCTACCTGCGCCTGGACCTGCGCTTCGGCCTGGTGATGGGGTTGTTGCTGGGCCTGTGCCTGTGGGTCGGCCAGGTGCTGGCCGTACAGACAACAACGCTGTGGCTCAGCGCCGGGCTGGCGGCATTCGTGGTGGGCTGGATCATCCAGTTCGTCGGCCATTACTACGAAGGCCGCAAACCTGCATTTGTCGACGATGTCAGCGGCCTGATAATCGGGCCGCTGTTCGTGGTGGCAGAAGCAGCGTTCATGCTGGGCCTGTGCCCGGCCCTGAAACAGGCCGTAGAAAACAACGCAGGCCCTGTAGCCATGCGTCAGAAGAACACGGTCATGTAAACATTGCATGGCCCTGTCGCCGGCATTGCATCAGGCCGCAGGGCAGCGCAATCCCTGTGGGAGCTGGCTTGCCGGCGATAGGGCCAGTGCTGGCCTTACTGCTGTCGAGACTCTACACCCAGCTCATCCCACACCGACTCAGCCAAGTGGAACGTGGCATTGGCCGCCGGGATGCCGCAATAGATTGCGCTCTGCATCAGCACTTCTTTGATCTCTTCACGGGTCACGCCATTGTTGGCTGCGGCGCGCAGGTGCAGTTTCAGTTCATCATTGCGGTTCATGCCGATCAGCATGGCGATGGTGATCAGGCTGCGGGTATGGCGCGGCAGGCCAGGGCGGGTCCAGATATCACCCCAGGCGTGGCGGGTGATCATCTCCTGGAACTCGCCGTTGAAGTCATTGAGCTTTTCCAGGCTGCGGTCCACGTGGGCATCGCCAAGTACCGCACGGCGCACTTGCATGCCCGCGTCGTAACGTTGTTTCTCATCCATGGCGTGGTCCTCAGTGAGCCAGCAGGAAGTCGAGCACGCGGCGGCTGAACGCCTCACCGATTTCGACGTTGGACAGGTGCGCTGCCGGGAAGTCGACGTACTCGGCACCTTTGATACCGGCCTGCATGAAGCGGCCATGTTCAGGGGTGGTGACCACGTCTTCGGTGCCAGCAACGATCAGCGCCGGCACCTGGATGCGGCCCAGTTGCTCACGGTAATCGGCATCACGCACCGCTGCACAGTTGGCGGCATAACCTTGCGGGCTGGTGTGCGCCAGCATCTGGCAAATGCGCTGGGCTTGCTCAGGCTGGGCCTGGACGAAGCCCGGGGTGAACCAGCGGGCGAGAGAGCCATCGCGCAGGTCGACCATGGCCTGCTGGCCACCCTTGAGCACGGTGTCGATACGGGGGTTCCACACCTCGTCACTGGCGATCTTGGCGGCGGTGTTGCACAGGGTCAGGCTGTGCAGGCGGTCACCGGCGTTGATGCCCAGCCACTGGCCGATCAGGCCACCCATCGACAGGCCGACGAAATGCGCTTTCTGGATGTCCAGGCCATCAAGCAGGGCCAGCACGTCACCGCCCAGCTGTTCGATGGTGTAAGGGCCTTCGGTGACCAACGATGCGCCGTGGCCACGGGTGTCGTAGCGCAGCACGCGAAAGTACTGGCTCCACAGCGGAATCTGGGTGTCCCACATGCCCAGGTCGGTGCCCAGCGAGTTGGACAGGACCAGCACCGGGGCGTTTTCCGGGCCATCGATCTGGTAGTTCAAAACGCCATCGGCCAGTTGCAAATGCGCCACAGCAGTCTCCTTCAGGCAGTGAAATGTTGATGTTCGGATACGGCGCGCGCCACCCAGACGCGGGCCTGGCCCAGGTAATGGGCAGGGTCGAGCAGGCGATCAAGTTCTTCGGCAGACAGCTCGGCACTGACCTGCGGGTCATCACCCAGCACCGCACGCAGGTGCCGCTGTTCGGCCACGGCTCGCTGGCAGCATTGCTCCAGCAAGTGGTGGGCACGGTCGCGGCCCAGGCGTTGGGCCAGGACGATACTCACCGCTTCTGCCAGCACCAGCCCTTGGGTCAGGTCGAGGTTACGGCGCATGCGCGCTGCGTCTACTTCAATGCCCTCGGCAATGACCTGGGCCTGGCGCAGCGCGCCGGAGACCAGGCAGCAGATGTCCGGGAGGGTTTCCCATTCGGCATGCCACAGGCCCAGGCTGCGCTCGTGCTCCTGGGGCATGGCGGCGAACAGCGTCGATACCAGCCCCGGCACGCGAGTCGCGGCACCGATCAGCACCGCAGCGCCCACCGGGTTGCGCTTGTGTGGCATGGTCGAAGAGCCGCCCTTGCCTGGTGCAGAAGGCTCGAACACCTCCCCCGCCTCGGTTTGCATCAGCAGGCTGACATCGCGGCCGAACTTGCCCAGGCTGCCGGCCACAAGGCCCAACACCGAGGCAAACTCCACCAGGCGATCACGCTGGGTGTGCCAAGGTTGCTCGGGCAGGCTCAGCTTCAGTTGCTCGGCCAGGGCCTCGGCCACCGGCATCGCCTTGCTGCCCAGAGCGGCCAGGCTGCCCGAGGCGCCGCCGAACTGCAGCACCAACAGGCGCGGGCGCAGCTCTTGCAGGCGCTGACGGTGGCGGGTCAATGCCCCCAGCACGCCAGCCAGTTTCATGCCCAGGGTCACCGGGGTAGCGTGTTGCAGCCAGGTGCGGCCCACCATTGGCGTATCGGCGTGCTTCAATGCCTGCTGCGACAGGGTATCGGCCAGTTTGCCCAGGTCCGCTTCGATCAGGTCGAGGGCATCGCGCAACTGCAACACCAGACCGGTGTCCATCGCGTCCTGGCTGGTGGCGCCCAAGTGCACATAGCGCTCGGCCTCGGGCACGCCACTGGCAATCACCTTGCCCAACGCCTTCACCAGCGGGATTGCCGAGTTGCCAGCGGTTGCGATGGCATTGGCCAGCGCCCCCACGTCATAGCGCTCGGCCTTGCATGCCGCCTCGATGGCGGCCACGGCGCTGTGCGGGACCAGCCCCGCAGCAGCTTCGGCACGGGCCAGCGCGGCTTCGAAATCGAGCATGCCCTGCAAGCGGCCACGGTCGGAGAAAATCTCGCGCATGGCCGGCGCGGTGAAGTAGGCGTCGAACAGTTGGTTGGTCATGCCACGTCCTTAGTCATCGTGGTGCAGGTACGCGGCCTGCTTCGGCAGGCGCAGGCTGAACAGGAAGGCAATCGCCATCATGGCCGTCACGTACCAGTAGAAAGTGTTTTCCATGCCCAGGGTCTTCAGGCCCAGGGCCACGTACTCGGCGGAGCCGCCAAATGCCGCGTTGGCCACTGCGTAGGCAAGGCCTACACCCAGCGCACGTACTTGCGGCGGGAACATCTCGGCCTTCACCAGGCCGCTGATCGAGGTGTAGAAACTGACAATACACAACGCCAGGCTGATCAGCACGAAGGCCATGAACGGACTGGTGACCGTTTTCAGCGCCATCAGCAGCGGCACGGTGCACAAGGTCCCGAGCGCGCCAAACAGCAGCATCGAATTACGTCGGCCGATGCGGTCGGACAGCATGCCGAAGAACGGCTGCACCACCATGAACAGGAACAGCGCGCCGGTCATCACGTAGCTGGCGTTTTTCGCCGTCATACCCGCGGTGTTGACCAGGTACTTCTGCATGTAGGTGGTGAAGGTATAGAAGATCAGCGAGCCGCCGGCGGTGTAGCCAAGCACGGTGATGAAGGCCGCCGCATGGTTGCGGAACAGGCCCTTGATGGTGCCTGCATCTTTGTCGTTGCGGGTTTCCGCGCTGCTGGTCTCGTGCAGCGAGCGGCGCAACATCAACGAGATCAGCGCGGCGATGGCCCCTACCACGAATGGAATACGCCAGCCCCAGGCACGCAGCTCATCTTCAGTCAGCAACTGTTGCAGGATCACCACCACCAGCACGGCCAGCAACTGGCCGCCAATCAGGGTGACGTACTGGAACGAGGCAAAGAAGCCACGCTGCCCACGCAGGGCCACTTCACTCATGTAGGTGGCGGTGGTGCCGTATTCGCCACCCACCGACAGGCCCTGGATCAGGCGGGCCAGCAACAGCAGTGCGGGGGCCCAGGTGCCGATGCTACCGTAGGTGGGCAAGCAGGCGATCATCAGGGAGCCGAAGCACATCATCAGCACCGAGATCATCAGGGAATTCTTGCGACCATGGCGGTCTGCGAGGCGGCCGAAGATCCAGCCACCGATGGGGCGCATCAAAAATCCTGCGGCGAACACACCGGCCGTGTTCAACAGCTGCACCGTAGGGTCGTCGGAGGGGAAGAAGGCCGGGGCGAAGTAGATTGCGCAGAAGGCGTAGACGTAGAAGTCGAACCATTCCACCAGGTTGCCTGAGGAGGCACCGACGATAGCGAAGATGCGCTTGCTGCGTTCTTCGCCGGTGTAATAGGTTGAGGTCATGACGGTTTTACTCCTGGAGGGTCCTAGGTAAGTCTAGACATACCTGGTAACACACTCGTTCCGCTATCTGGCTGGCAATTGGCCCTACGTCTGACAGGTCCGGCCTCTTCGCGGGTAAACCCGCTCCCACAGGGGTTGCGTGGATCCCTGTGGGAGCGGGTTCACCCGCGAAGAGGCCGGTAAGGTCACACCCGCTCGATGGCCAGCGCCAGACCTTGGCCGACACCCACGCACATGGTTGCCAGGCCCTTGCGCCCGCCACTTTTCTCCAGCTGATGCAGCGCAGTCAGCACCAGGCGCGCACCGCTCATGCCCAGCGGATGGCCCAGGGCGATTGCACCGCCATTCGGGTTCACCTGCGGCGCATCGTCGGCCACACCCAGCTCACGCAGTACCGCCAGCCCTTGGCTGGCAAAGGCTTCGTTGAGCTCGATCACATCAAAATCACTCATCGCCACACCCAGGCGCTCGGTCAGCTTGCGCACTGCCGGTACCGGGCCGATGCCCATCACCCGTGGTGCAACACCGCCGCTGGCCATGCCCAGTACCCGGGCACGCGGGGTCAGGCCGTGTTTCTTCACCGCTTCCGCCGACGCCAGGATCAGCGCCGCAGCACCGTCATTCACGCCCGAGGCGTTGCCGGCGGTGACAGTCTTGTCCAGGCCGTTGACCGGCTTGAGCTTGGTCAGCGCCTCCAGCGTGGTTTCCGGGCGCAGGTGCTCGTCACGCTCGACGATGGTTTCGCCCTTCTTGTGGGCAATGCGCACCGGCACGATTTCTTCGGCGAAGAAGCCGGCAGCCTGGGCGGCTGCAGCCTTCTGCTGGCTGCGCAGGGCGAAAGCGTCCTGGTCAGCGCGCGAAACCTGGTAGTCGTCGGCCACGTTGTCGGCAGTTTCCGGCATGGAGTCCACACCGTACTGGCTCTTCATCAGCGGGTTGATGAAGCGCCAGCCGATGGTGGTGTCTTCCAGCTTCATGTTGCGCGAATAGCCGCTTTCAGCCTTGCCCATGACGAACGGTGCGCGCGACATCGACTCGACGCCGCCGGCAATCGCCAGCTCCATTTCGCCGCTGGCGATGGCGCGGAAGGCAGTGCCGATGGCATCCATGCCCGACGCGCACAGGCGGTTCAGGGTGACGCCCGGGATGCTCTCCGGCAGGCCGGCCAGCAGCAGCGCCATGCGCGCCACGTTGCGGTTGTCTTCACCGGCCTGGTTGGCGCAGCCGAAGAACACTTCATCAACCTGGTCCCACTGCACCGCAGGGTTGCGCTCGATCAGCGCTTTCAGCGGCACGGCAGCCAGGTCGTCGGCACGCACACCCGCCAGGGCGCCGCCGAAGCGGCCGATGGGGGTGCGGATGGCGTCACAGATAAATACGTCGCGCATTAGGCTTCTCCTGCCACTGGCCATGGGCCGCGGCGGTACGTGTGGAGGCTACTGGTCAGGGTGCTTCGATGAGCTCAGATTAAGGAGAGTGGCGGTAGGGTTACAATCCGATAATCGACTATTCGTGCGGTTATCGAACCATTTGTTGCGCTGCTACTTATCTGGATGCCGGGCCTGCTGAGCAGCCTTATCGCGACACAAGGCCGCCTCCCCCTGCGGGAGCAGCCTTGTGCTGCGAATGGTCCTCAAAGCGGCCCTCGCTCCTCAGGTCGCGTCGGCGTGGCTGACCAGCCCTTTCACGATCACACCTACGGTCGCCAGCGCCGCAGGCACCAGCAACGCGGTCAGCACCTGCTCGAAGTTCCACCCCAGCCCCAGCAGCGTCGCGCCGCTCCAGGCCCCGAGAATCGCACCGAAGCGGCCGATACCCAGCATCCACGATACACCCGTGGCACGGCCCTGGGTCGGGTAGAAGCGCGCCGCCAGCGACGGCATCGCCGACTGCGCACCGTTCACGCACATACCCGCAATCAGCACCAGGGTGGCCAACACGGTGATGTTGCCCAGGCTCTGCCCTACCGCGTAGGCGAACACCCCGGCCAGCAGGTAGAAAATGCCGATTACCTTGTGCGGGTTGTAGCGGTCCATGGCCCAACCCACACCCACCGCACTCAGCACGCCGCCGAACTGGAACAGCGCACCGATGAACGCGGCCTGCTCCATGCTCGCACCGCTGTCACGCATCAAGGTTGGCAGCCAGCTGGTCAGGAGGTAGACGATTACCAGGCCCATGAAGTAGGTCAGCCACAGCAGCATGGTGCCCAGGCCATAAGTGCCGGAGAAAATCACCGCAAACACGCTGCGCGCGGCCACGGCCTTTTGCTCTGGCACGCTGAAGCTGCCCGCCTCGGCCACCACCTGTGGCGCAATGGGCGACAGGGTCTTGCGGATCTTGTCGGTACCACGATTGCGCACCACCAGGAACCGCGCCGACTCCGGCAACCACACCATCAATACCAGCGCCAGCAGCAGTGGCAGCACGCCGCCGATCACCAGCAGGCTGTGCCAGCCATAGGCCGGGATCATCTTGGCGGAGATGAAGCCACCACCGGCCATGCCCAGGTTGAAGCCGCAGAACATGCTGGTCACCAGCAGCGACTTGAGGCGTTCGGGGGTGTATTCGGACAGCAGCGTGGTGGCATTGGGCATGCCGGCACCCAGGCCCAGGCCAGTCAGGAAGCGCAGCACCAGCAACTGGTCGACGTTGGTGGCATAGGCCGAGGCCAGGCTGAAACCGCCAAACACCAGCACCGCGCCCACCAGCACACCTTTGCGGCCGAAGCGGTCAGCCAACGGCCCGGAGCCCAAGGCACCGAACACCATGCCGATCAATGCGGCGCTCATCACCGGGCCGAGGCTGGCCCGGTCGATGCCCCACTCCTGCGACAGCGCCGGGGCGATGAAGCCCATGGCGGCCGTGTCCAGGCCGTCGAGGAAGACGATCAGAAAGCACAGCAACACGACCCGCCACTGGTAGCGGGACAGCGGCTGCTGATTGATGAACGACTGGACGTCGAGGCTTTTGCCGACGCTGTTTTGTGCTTGGTTCATTGTTGTTATCCAGAATGTAGGGCACAGCCAGACCACTGCACACGGGCAACCGGTACAGGGGACGATGATTGGGGAATATGGCCTGCGTCAGCCTGGATACAACGGTACTGCGTGCGGGTGCGGCCGCAGCAATAAGTGGACAGTATTCATGGTAAGTGCCTCTTGTATTTTTTGTTCGGTCGGCTTGGCCGACCGTTGCGAGAGACATTAATCAGCGGGCGGCGGTGGCGCAATTCGCCCGGAGCGACACTGTGCGTTTATCGCACAAGAAACCGTTTTGCCTGTTCTAAATGTGAAAGGGGGCCGCTTTGCGCCCCATTCGCCGGCAAGCCAGCTCCCACAGGTATTGCGTATTCGCAGCTTTCACAGTTTCCGTGGGAGTTCGGCTTGCCGACGATTGGGCCGCTTGGCGGCCCCTGCAATCTCAGCCAAACAACTGATGGCAAAGGTCCCGGCTGGCCGCCAGCAGGATCGGCAGGAAGCGCTGTTCCAGCTCGCTACGCGTCACCCGCCCCACATGGGTGCTCACGTTCAGCGCCGCCAACACCTGCCCCGACGCGTCGTAGATCGGCACGGCAATCGAACGCAGCCCCTGCTCCAGCTCCTGGTCCACCACGCACCAGCCCTGGGCGCGCACCTGCTGGATGCAGGCGAACAGTGACTCAGGGTCATGCAGCGTACGGCTGGTGCGCGCTTTCAGGTCGGCACGCTCCAGGTATTCACGCAGGCTGGTGTCGTCCATCGCCGCCAGCAGGATGCGCCCCATCGATGTGCAATAGGCCGGCAGGCGCCCGCCAACGGACAGGTCGACCGATATCAGCCGTTCCACCGTGGCCGAACGGGCTATATAAAGAATGTCGTCGCCTTCGAGTGTGGCCATGTTGGCCGCTTCGTGCAGTTGATCACTGATACGGTCCAGATAAGGCTGGGCAGAAATCGCCAGCGGCGTCGACGACAGGTAGGCATGCCCCAACGTCAATACTTTGGGCAACAGCGAATAGGTACGCCCGTCAGAGGTGGCGTAACCCAGCTTGATCAGCGTGTGCAGGCAACGGCGCACCGCTGCGCGAGGGATTTCGGTGCGGTGGCTGATCTGGGCGATGGTCAGGTGACGCTTGCGCTCCTGAAAGGCCTGGATCACGGCCAGGCCACGTGCCAGGGAGGTCATGAAGTCGGGATCACCCGTAAACGCCTGGATGCGCTTGGCCGGAGAAGCCACGATCGGCGGCGCCATGGCGGCCGAAGCGGGTCGCGCCGGCTCTGGATTGACCGGATCGTTGACCAGGGTTTCGTCACTCATCGCACACCTCAAAAAAAACGCCCGTTCGTGCGATTATCGAACAAACGGCCGATAATCGCAATTGACCGCTGACACTTTTGCTTATACCTTTCTCCTGCCACTTGTGGCTTCTTTGGAGAGACTGGTCAGGTACCCACCGTAGAAGTCCCCAGGCAACGGCCTCGCCTTTTGGCGAGGCCGTTTTTCATTCGGGCCTCGCCCCGGCGTTGCATCGAACTTTTATCCGCCATGCCTTTCAAACTTGTACGAAACGTCCAAACTGTTTGCCGACACCTGCCACTACTTGCGTCAGATGCTGTCAGGGCTGGTAAATAACGATGTTCGGCGAATTATCGGTTGCTATAATCGATTGCGCAGGCCCCGACGCTAGCGTAGTAATGGAACCTTCCGCTGTATCTAGCCGTTGCGGCCAGCGAGGCATGTGCATGCTGCACAATGCATAACAACAGTCATCACACTTAATTCAGGTACTGCATGTGACGAAAGATGAACTGCGCGCAGAACTCGAGCGCCAGGCTGAACGTTACAAGGATGTTTACGGTGGTGAAGTCACCACTTACGCCGCACAACCGGATCCGGAACGCAAACCTTGGCGCAAACGTGCCAGCGTGCGCGACCAGGCGTTCAACCAGGAACTGGAACGCATTGAAAAGGAGCTGCGCAGCGACAATCCCTGACCCGGGACCACGCCAGCGCGTCGTCGCCCGGCCAGCCCGGGCGCGGTCGATCTTTACCATCTGACCGATGATGAAATGGAATTACACAAATTTCATACGCCCGTTTGAATGATGGCGAATCGGCCATTTCTTCGCTTTTCTGCCTGATTTAGCCACGCTTTGCGCTTTTTAGCCGATATTTCCCTGCCTCAGCGCCCCTACGTGCACCGTGCGCTCACCCCATGAAGATTGCCATCGGTCTGTAGCAGGTGCATCGATTGCCAAGGTTTTCTGGCATAATCCCGCCCCCCTATACCCGCCAGACAACCTTCATGATCGATTTATTCAGCGGACTGGATGCCTGGGTGTTGGTGAGCCTGCTGCTCGCCTTGACCTTCGTACTCGCCTTCGAGTTCATCAATGGCTTTCATGACACCGCCAACGCGGTAGCTACCGTCATCTACACCAAAGCCATGCCGCCGCACCTCGCCGTGTTCTTCTCCGGCGTGTTCAACTTCCTTGGCGTTCTGCTCGGCGGTGTCGGGGTGGCCTATGCCATCGTGCACCTGCTGCCGGTAGAGCTGCTGATCAATGTGAACACCGGACACGGCCTGGCCATGGTCTTCTCGTTGCTGGCTGCGGCCATCACCTGGAACCTGGGCACCTGGTACTTTGGTATCCCCGCCTCCAGTTCGCACACACTGATCGGCTCCATTCTCGGTGTCGGCCTGGCCAACGCCCTGATCAACGACATCCCGCTGGCCGATGGCGTGAACTGGCAGAAGGCGATCGACATCGCGATGTCGCTGGTGGTTTCGCCAATGGCCGGCTTCGCCGTCGCAGCCCTGGTGCTGATCGGCCTGAAGTGGTGGCGCCCGCTGTCGAAGATGCACAAGACCCCCGACCAGCGCCGCAAGCTCGACGACAAGAAGCACCCGCCATTCTGGAACCGCATGGTACTGGTGGTTTCGGCCATGGGCGTGAGCTTCGTGCACGGCTCCAACGACGGTCAGAAAGGCATCGGCCTGATCATGCTGGTGCTGATCGGTATCGTCCCGGCCAAGTTCGTCCTCGACCTGAACAGCACCACCTATCAGATCGAGCGTACCCGCGACGCTACCCTGCACATGAGCCAGTTCTACCAGCGCAACGCCGCCACCCTTGGCGAGTTCCTGGCACTGGGCAAGGCCAAGTCCAACGACCTGCCGGAGCAGTTCAGCTGCAACCCGCAGCAGACCGAGCCGACCATCGCCGCGCTGCAGTCCTCGCTTCAGGGCGTGACCGACTACCACAGCCTGGATACCGACAAGCGCGTTGAAGTGCGTCGCTATCTGCTGTGCCTGGATGACACCGCGAAGAAGGTTGGCAAGCTGCCAGGCCTCGACGCCCGTGAAAAGGCCGACCTGGAAAAACTGCGTAAAGACCTGACCGCCACCACCGAATACGCACCGTTCTGGGTGATCGTGGCCGTCGCCCTGGCCTTGGGCCTGGGCACCATGGTTGGCTGGAAGCGTGTGGTACTTACCGTTGGCGAGAAGATCGGCAAGCAGGGCATGACCTATGCCCAGGGCATGTCGGCACAGATCACCGCGGCCTGCGCCATCGGTATGGCAAACGTGTTCGCCCTGCCGGTATCGACCACCCACGTGCTGTCGTCAGGCGTGGCCGGCACCATGGTCGCCAACAAGAGCGGCCTGCAAGGCGGCACGGTGAAGACCATTCTGCTGGCCTGGGTCCTGACCCTGCCCGCCTCGATGGGCCTGGCCGCCGGCCTGTTCTGGCTGGCATCCAAAGCCATTGGCTGAGTGACACCGCTCTCGGTATAAAGGCGCCTTCGGGGCGCCTTTTTCATTTGTGCTTATCTGCACCGGCCTCTTCGCGGGTAAACCCGCTCCCACACGGGCAGCGAGACCCCTGTGGGAGCTGGCTTGCCGGCGATAGGGCCGGTACAGGCAAACTACCTTTTCTTGCCCCCCAGCAACGACCCCATCAACCCGCGCACCAGTTGTCGCCCCAACTGGTTGGCGGCTTGACGCACAGCCGACTTGATAGCCTGCCCCGCCGCACTCTGCAGGAAGTCACCGGCCTTGTCGGCAAAGCTCTCCCCATCCGCCTGCGGCTGCGGGGCTGGCTCCACCGCCTCGCCCTTGCGCTGGGTCAGCATTTCATAGGCCGACTCACGGTCCACCGGCTTGTCATAGCGCCCCGCCAGCGGCGAAGCGGCAATCAGCGCACTGCGCTCGGCCGCACTCAGCGGCCCGATACGCGACTGCGGCGGTGCAATCAGCACCCGCTGCACCATGGCAGGCGTACCCTTCTCTTCCAGTGTCCCCACCAGCGCCTCGCCAATCCCCAGCTCGGTCAGCACCGCCAGGGTTTCGAACGCGGGGTTCGGGCGAAAGCCATCGGCCACTGCCCTCAGCGACTTCTGCTCCTTGGCGGTAAAGGCTCGCAGGCCATGCTGAATGCGCAACCCCAACTGGGCCAGCACCGCCTCCGGCAAGTCACCCGGTGACTGGGTGACGAAGTACACCCCCACGCCCTTGGAGCGGATCAGCCGCACCACCTGCTCCAGGCGATCCTGCAGCGCCTTGGGCGTACCGTTGAACAGCAAGTGCGCTTCATCGAAGAACAAGGCCAGCACCGGCTTGTCGGCATCTCCACGCTCGGGCAATTGCTCGAACAGCTCGGCCAGCAGCCACAGCAGGAAGGTGGCGTACACCTTGGGCGCCTCATGCACCAGCCGGCTGGCGTCGAGCAGGTGAATGCGCCCACGGCCATCCGAGCCCGGCCGCAGCAGGTCTTCAAGCCGCAATGCCGGCTCGCCAAACAGCGCCTCGGCGCCCTGCTGCTCCAGGGTCGCCAGCCGCCGCAACAAGGCTTGGGTAGAGGCCGTGGTCATGAGTGCACTGTCTTCACCCAGCAAATGCGGGTTGTCCTTCAGGTGCGCCAGCAGCGCCTTGAGGTCCTTGAGGTCCAGCAGTAACAGGCCTTCTCGGTCGGCCACCTTGAAGGCCGCATACAGCGCCGCCTGCTGGCTGTCGGTCAGCTCAAGGAGGTTGCCCAGCAGCAACGGCCCCATTTCACTGAGGGTAGTGCGCAGCGGGTGGCCGGACTGCCCGGCGTTGTCCCACAGGCTTACCGGGTAGGCCTGGGGCGTGTGCCCGAGCCAAGGCATACCGGCGATTCGCTCGGCCACCTTGCCCTGTGGTGTGCCAGCGGCACCCAGGCCACACAAGTCACCTTTGACATCGGCCGCGAATACGGCCACCCCTGCGTCGCTGAACACTTCCGCCAAGTGCTGCAAGGTCACGGTCTTGCCGGTGCCCGTCGCGCCCGCCACCAGGCCATGGCGGTTGGCCAGCCGCATCGCTTGCCCGACTGGCTGGCCATCCGGGCCAGCACCTACAACTATGGTCGATGTTTCCGACATCTCTGTAATCCTCTGCTCAAGCTTTACCTTAATTCGGCCGATACCTTTGGGTGATATTCGCCTTAATTAGAGAGGAACAACCGAAAAGGGACTTTTCGGGATGTTGCACTGCTTTGCGGCTCCACCCGTGCGAACGCCTGATATAACACCTTAGCGGAACCGATTACGCCATGAACAAAAGCCTTCGTTTCAGCCACAAGATTCTTTTGGCAGCATCATTGATCGTGATACTCGCCTTCAGCCTTTTCACGCTCTACAACGATTACCTCCAGCGTAATGCGATCCGCGAGGACCTGGAAAACTATCTGGCTGAAATGGGCGCCTCCACTTCGACCAACATCCGCAACCTGTTCGACGGCCGAATCAAGCTGGTGGAAAACCTGGCACAGAACATTGCCCAGGCCCCCACCAACGCCGAAACCCTGATGGGCCAGAACGCGCTCATTTCCAGCTTCCTCACCGTTTACCTGGGCAAGGTGGACGGCGGCTTCAGCGTGCGCCCGGACGCAAAAATGCCCGATGGCTACGACCCACGCACGCGCCCCTGGTACAAGGACGGCATGAGTGCCGCCGGCGCGACACTGACCGAACCGTACATCGACATGACCACCAACAAGATGGTCATTGGCATCCTCAGCAAGGTTTCCAGCAGTGTCGGCGTGGTCGGTGGCGACCTGGCCCTGGACGGCCTGGTGCAGATCATCAACTCGCTGAACTTCGGCGGTATGGGCTACGCCTTCCTGGTCAACGACCAGGGCAAGGTCCTGGTGCACCCTGACAAAGACCTGGTGATGAAGTCGCTGTCGGACCTGTTCCCGCAGCACACGCCAAAACTGACCGGTGAGCTGACCGAAGTGCAAAGCGATGGCCAGGCCCGCCTGCTGACCTTCACCCCGATCACCGGCCTGCCTTCGGCCAACTGGTACATCGGCCTGTCGGTGGACAAGGACAAGGCCTTCTCGATGCTCAGCACCTTCCGCACCTCGGCGGTGATCGCCACGGTGGTGGCGGTGGTGATCATCATTGGCCTGCTCGGCCTGCTGATCAACGTGCTGATGCAGCCGCTGCACACCATGACCCGCGCCATGGAAGACATCGCCGAGGGTGAAGGCGACCTGACCAAACGCCTGCGCATTCACAACCACGACGAGTTCGGCATCCTGGGCACCGCCTTCAACCGTTTCGTCGAGCGCATTCACAGCTCGATCAGCGAGGTGTCCTCGGCCACCGAACAAGTCAACGAAGTGGCCCTGCGTGTCATCAGCGCCTCGAACTCGTCGATGACCAACTCTGACGAGCAGTCCAACCGGACCAACAGCGTGGCCGCCGCCATCAACGAGCTGGGCGCCGCCGCACAGGAAATCGCCGGCAACGCCGCCCAAGCGTCGCAACATGCCAGTTCGGCTCGCCTGCTGGCCGAAGAGGGGCAACAGGTGGTCGAGCGCAACATTGCGGCGATGAACCGCCTGTCCGACCTGATCGTCAGTTCCAGCGGCCACATCGAGACGCTGAACAACAAGACCGTCAACATTGGCCAGATCCTCGAAGTGATCACCAGCATTTCCCAGCAAACCAACCTGCTGGCGCTGAACGCCGCCATCGAAGCGGCACGTGCCGGTGAAGCCGGCCGTGGTTTTGCGGTGGTGGCCGATGAAGTGCGCAACCTGGCGCACCGCACCCAGGAATCGGCGCAGCAAGTGCAGACCATGATCGAAGAGCTTCAGGTTGGCGCCCGCGCGTCGGTCGAGACCATGGACCAGAGCCAGCGCCACAGCCAGGACAGCGTGCAGATCGCCAACCAGGCCGGTGAGCGGCTGGACAGCGTTACCGTGCGCATCAGCGAGATCGACGGCATGAACCAGTCGGTGGCCACCGCCACCGAAGAGCAGACCGCCGTGGTCGAGGCGATCAACATGGACATCAACGAGATCAACATGCTCAACCAGGAAGGCGTGGAGAACCTGCAAGCCACCCTGCGCGCCTGCTCGGACCTTGAGCAGCAGGCCGGCCGCCTGAAGCAGCTGGTGGGCAGCTTCCGCATCTGACCCGAGCTACACCCTCCTCTGCAGGAGCAGCCTTGTGCTGCGAAGAGGCCAGTAAAGGCAATACTGCCATGTTGCCTTCACCGGCCTCTTCGCAGCACAAGGCTGCTGCTACAAGGATTCCGAACTCCCCCCTCTCCTCAAACCGATCGAACAAACTATCCTTCTGAAAGGTCCACCTTTAGGCGCGTCATCGCCGGCAGTTACCGCCGAATGACAGACCGAAGATGATCCCGGAGGGATGCTGATCGTGCACATCGCCGACATCACCATGTTCTACGCCCCGGCCAGCGGCGGCGTACGTACCTATCTTGATGCCAAACACCGCCGCCTTGACGCCATGCACGGCGTACGCCACAGCCTGCTGATCCCCGGTGCCAGTGCACAGCACGCCGATGGCATCTATCAAGTGCCCGCCCCGCCTCTGCCATTCGGCAAGGGTTACCGCTTCCCGGTACGCCTGGCCCCCTGGTGCAGTGAACTGCGACGGCTCAAGCCCGACCTGATCGAAGTCGGCGACCCCTACCTGACCGCCTGGGCAGCGCTGGAGGCACGGCGTCAACTGGATGTGCCAGTGATAGGCTTTTACCATTCCGACCTGCCGTTGCTGGTCAGCAACCGTATGGGCAACTGGTTCACGCCCAATGTCGAGGCTTATGTCAGCAAGCTCTACGGCAATTTCGACCGGGTTCTCGCGCCCAGCCAGGTAATGGCCGACAAATTGCGCCGCCTGGGCGTTCGCGATGTGCATGTGCAGCGCCTGGGCGTGGACCTGGCCACCTTCAACCCCAGCCAGCGCGACCCGCACCTGCGCGCAGAACTGGGCATTGCCGACACCAGCCGTTTGCTGATCTATGCCGGCCGCGGCTCGCGGGAAAAGAACCTGCCGGTGCTGCTCGACTGCATGAAGCAGCTGGGCGCCCCCTACCACCTGCTACTGGTGGGTTCGAACATGCCGGCCAACGTGCCGCGCAACGTCAGCGTGATCGACCACTTCTGCCCGGCCCCGGAAGTTGCCCGGCTGCTGGCCAGCGCCGACCTGCTGGTGCACGCCGGAGACCAGGAAACCTTCGGCCTGGTCATCCTCGAAGCGATGGCCAGCGCCACCCCCGTGGTGGCCGTGCGCGCCGGCGCCTTCGGCGAAATCGTCAACGAACAGTGCGGGCGCCTGTGCCGGCCCAACGATGGCCAGGCCATGGCAGCGGCCGTGCGCGAAGCGTTCGAGGCCGGCGTACGCCCACTCGGGGCGCAGGCTCGCCGCCACGTGGAGCAGCACTATTCATGGGACAACGTGGTCTGCGGCCTGCTGCAACACTATCAGGCCGTGCTCGGCCACCCGCCGCAGGTGCGCGCCCATGGTTGAGGCACGGCCGGCGTCACGCAGCCTGATGCTGGTGCTGCATGATGTTGCGCCCGAGACCTGGCCGGACTACCAACCCTTCGTCGAAGCCGTCGACAGCCTCGGCGGCGTCCCGATGACCTGGCTTGTGGTGCCGGACTTCCACCAGCGCAACCTGCTGCTGCGTTCTCCCACCTTCTGCCGCTTGCTTGACCGGCGCCTGGCTCAGGGCGACGAACTGGCCTTGCACGGCTATTACCATGCCGACAACGGCCCGCCGCCCCGCACGCCCGGCGACTACTTCATGCGCCGTATCTATACCCACGAAGGTGAGTTCTACGGCCTCGACCAGCAGCAGGCCCTGCAACGGCTGGAGCGCGGCCTGGCAATGTTCCACCAGCAGGGCTGGCCTGTGGCCGGTTTTGTCGCGCCAGCCTGGCTGATGAGCGAGGGCACCCGCCAGGCCTTGCGCCGCCTGCCGCTTCGTTACACCAGCACGCCACAGCACCTGTACCGCTTACCGGACTTCACCGCGATTGAAGCCCCGGGGCTGGTGTGGAGTGCCCGCAGCGCCTGGCGCCGAGGGCTTTCAAGGGTGCTGTGCGACTGGCAATGCCGCCGTTGGCGCGATGCCGAGATCCTGCGCCTGGGCTTGCACCCGGTGGACATGCGCCACCGCACCTCCCGTGAATACTGGCTGAACACCTTGCGCAGCCTACTGGCTCAAGGCCGCGAGCCACTGACCAAATCGGCCTGGCTGGACCGCCAGGCCAGCGCATGAACCGCCTGGCCTGGCTGGGCCTGGCACTGCTCGCGGCATTGCTGGTGCCGATCCTGCTCGGTGGCAGCGAGCTGCTGCCGAGGCTGCAACGCTTCGACCCTGTGCTGATGCTCACTCTGCTGGGCATGATCCTGCTGTGCTGGGCGATCAACGCCATTCGCTTGCGCCTGTTGCTCGGCCAGCAAGGTGCCAGGCTTGGGCCACTGCGCAGCCTGGGCGTGGTCATGGCCACCGAATTTGCCATCTGCACCACCCCCGGCGGCAGCGGCGGGCCGTTGACCCTCATGGCCCTGCTGGCGCGTGACCGCATCAGCCCGGCACGCAGCGGCGCGGTATTCGCCATGGACCAGTTGAACGACCTGGTGTTTTTCTTCTGCGCAATGCTGGCGATAGCCGGTTACGCACTGTTCCACAGCCTGGGCCGCAGCCAGGAAAGCATGTTGCTCGGCAGTGCGCTGCTACTGTGCACAGCACTGGCCGGGGTGGCCGGGCTGCTGCGCTACCGCCGCCAGGTCATGCGCTTGAACGGCAGGCTGCTGCGGCGCCTGGGCATGAGCCAGCAGCGCAAACGCCGCTGGGCCCGCAAGCTGTTGCACTTCATGCACGCGCTGGCGCAGACCTGGCAGTTGCCCAAGCGCACGTTAAGCCTGGTGTTTACCCTGACCTGCCTACACTGGGGCCTGCGCTACAGCGTGTTGTATCTGGTATTGAGGGGGTTGGGGGTGGACCTGGCATGGATCCCCAGCTTTCTTGTGCAGATGCTGTCGCTCAGTGCCGGCCAGTTCAGCCTGCTGCCAGGGGGCGCGGGTGCCGCCGAGCTGACTTCGGCCAGCCTGCTGACGCCATGGGTGGGTAGTTCGACCGCAGCCGCGGCGATCCTGATATGGCGGGCGGTTACTTACTACTTTTATCTGCTGGCGGGCGGCCCGGTGTTCGTGTGCCTGCTGGCGCGTCCGTTGCTGGAGCGCTGGCGGCGTCAGGCGGGTTGAGCTGTTGCCAGAGTTCGGCAGCGCCGGGAAAGTCGGTGCCGTCGGTGTCATCCAGGGCTTCGGGGTCGTAGCGGGCCAGGCAACCTTCGCCGAGAGTGGGAGGCGGTGAGGCGGTAGGGGTGTTGCGTTGTTTGGCCATCAGTGTTCCTTTCAAGATTGCCGGGGGCGCTTTGCGCCCCCTGCATCATCAATCGAAAACGACAGTTTTGTTGCCATGCACCAGCACGCGGTCTTCCAGGTGATAACGCAGGCCACGGGCCAGCACCATCTTCTCCACATCACGGCCAAAGCGGACCATGTCCTCGATGCTGTCGGCATGGCTGACACGCACCACGTCCTGCTCGATGATCGGGCCGGCGTCGAGCTCTTCGGTCACGTAGTGGCAGGTCGCGCCGATCAGTTTCACCCCACGCAGGGAGGCCTGGTGGTAAGGCTTGGCGCCGACGAACGACGGCAGGAAGCTGTGGTGGATGTTGATCACCTTTTCAGCAAAGTCCCGGCACAGTTGCGGCGGCAGGATTTGCATGTAACGGGCCAGCACCACCACATCGGCGGCGTGCTCCTGGACCAGGCGTGACACTTCGGCAAAAGCCGGGGCCTTGTCCTTGGGGTCGACCGGTACATGGAAGAACGGAATGCCATGCCACTCGACCATGCTGCGCAGGTCGTCGTGGTTGGAAATCACGCAAGGGATCTCGCAATCCAGTTCATCGGTGTGCCAGCGGTGCAGCAGGTCGGCCAGGCAGTGCGACTCACGGCTGGCCATCAGTACCACACGCTTTTTCTGCGCCGAGTCGGTAACGCGCCAGGTCATGGAGAACTCTTCGGCGATTGGCGCAAACGCCTCGCGGAAGGCTTCGATACCGAACGGCAGCGATTCGGCACGGATTTCATGGCGCATGAAGAACCAACCGCTCTGCTCATCAGAGTGGTGGCTGGCTTCGTTGATCCAGCCATTGTACAAGGCCAGGAAATTACTGACTTTCGCCACGATGCCTACACGGTCGGGGCAGGCGATCACCAGACGATAGGTGCGCATGAATGAGACTCCAGAACTTCGCAAAGGCGCCTATTCTAGCGGCCCGCCAGAAAAAACGCAGTATTGATCGCAGCGGCGACGGCGTATGCCGTCCCGCATACGCAGCGCAGGCATTGCCTGACAGAGATGACGAAATGCCGGGTTTGTAAGTAAATTTTTGTTCACGTAGCGAAATGTTGTCACAGCTTAATTAACAGTTAATCGCGGAATATCATGTTTACTTGCGAGTATGGCCTGTCTATTATTGCCCCACACATTTCTGAACACGCATTAAAGGAACACTCCATGTCCCTGATCAACGAGTACCGCGCCACCGAAGAAGCCATCAAGGAACTTCAGGCCCGCCTGGCCAACCTGTCGCAGGATGACAAGCTGAAGAAAGAACTGGAGTTCGAAGGCAAACTGCGCACACTGATGGGCGAGTACTCCAAGTCGCTGCGCGACGTGATTGCCCTGCTCGACCCAGAGTCGAAACTGAGCAAGGCACCTCGCGGCGCGGTCAAGCCTACTGCCACCAAACGTGCGCGCAAGGTCAAGCAATACAAAAACCCGCACAACGGTGAAGTGATCGAAACCAAAGGCGGCAACCACAAGACCCTGAAAGAGTGGAAAGCCACTTGGGGTGGTGATGTGGTTGAGAGCTGGGCAACCCTGCTGGACTGATTGTCCGCATTTGCCTTTTGCTTAACGCAACAAAAACGCCGGCACATTGCCGGCGTTTTTGTTTGCGCCGCGGTCAGTCAATTGCAAATTGTGTCTGCAATTGCCGGGCATGCATTTGCCAAGCCTCCAGTACACGCCGGCCAGCCTCGTCAGCGCCTTCCCAGGCTTGCTGACGCGCCTGCTCGAAGTCGCCCAGCGTATTGGGTGCTCCCCACTGCGGGTCACTCAGGCGTTGCTGACAGAAGCCATACCAGCGCTGGCGTTCTTCGCTGGTCAAGGTCTCAGGGAAGTTGCGCGCCCGATAGCGGAACAGCAATTCCGGTAAACGCGGGTCATCGAACATCCACTGGCCACGGCCCAATTGTGCGGGTTCCAGCGCACGCACTTGCTCACATAAGCGGCGGTCTCGGTCCCCCACAAAACCGTCATACAACTGCTGTTCCGGGTCTTCACTCGGGGCGAAGTCTTCCTTGCCGTAGATGTGCTCCAGCTTGTCTTGCCATTGCGCCTGTTGATTAGCCAACTGTTCGCCGCGCAATTGTAACAACGTCAAGTCCAGGCCCAATCGTTGTTGATCGGCCGGACGCAATACCGACAATGGCGCCAGTACCGGGCAGCGATTGATCTGCACCAATTTGAGCGGCACCGGTAATTCACCCTCGGCCAGCGCATCGTGACGGGTATACAAGCGCTGGCGTAGAACCTCAGCACTTTCCCTTAGTAACGGTAGGGATTCCTGATGCAAGTCGCAGACGATCAGCGCATTGCGATTACGCGGGTGCCAGGCTAATGGCAATACGACACCCAGGTAATTACGCGCCGCTGAAAAGCGCCCGGATATATGCACCAGTGGCTGCAACAAACGGATCTGTTCCATCACTTTATGCTTGCTGCGCAACTGGAAGAGCCAGTCATACAACTTGGGCTGTTTTTGCCGAATCAGACGGGCCAGGGCAATGGTTGCCCGCACGTCGGAAAGCGCCTCGTGCGCATGCCCATGGTCAATGCCATTGGCCTTGCTCAACAGTTCAAGGCGCAGGCTGGTGCGCCCATCCTGTTGTGGCCATTGAATACCGTCGGGGCGCAAGGCGTAGGCGGTCCGCACGATGTCGATCAGGTCCCAGCGGCTGTTGCCGCCCTGCCACTCCCGGGCATACGGGTCGAAAAAATTACGGTACAAACTGTAGCGGGTCACTTCATCGTCGAAGCGCAGGGTGTTGTAGCCAGCGCCACAGGTACCCGGCTGCGCCAGTTGCGCATGCACCCGGGTCATGAACTCGGCCTCGCACAGGCCTTGCTCGGCCAGCAACTGCGGGGTGATGCCTGTCACCAGGCAAGCCGCCGGGTGCGGCAGGATGTCGTCGGAAGGCCGGCAATAAAGGCTGATCGGCTCGTCGATTTCGTTAAGGTCGAAATCGGTGCGCACGCCGGCCACCTGCAGTGGCCGGTCGCAACGCGGGTTGATGCCGGTGGTTTCGTAGTCGTGCCAGAAAATGCTTGAGGTCACGGGGTCGTCCTGTATCAAGGTCGACCCGATTCTAGCGCAGCCTCAGACAGAAGCGTTGGCAGGAAGAAAACTGAAATAATCACGCAGTGAGCGCACGAACTCGTCGAATTCGCGGGGGGCCTGCAACAGCATGAAGCCCGAATCGTAGTGCCCGGGCGTCTGGTCTTCGCGGCACCACAGGCAACTGGCGGTCAGGTTGACGAACTGATGCCCGCCGCCGACCAGCGGCAAGCGCAATTGCAGTTCGTAATCGGGCCCTACCAGCACAGGCAGCTGGCTGATTACCATCAGGCCATCCTCGGAGGCATTACCCAGCTGGCCGATTTCTTGACCGGTAAAACGGTTGAATACCTTGAGGACACAAGGCAGTTGATGGCGTTCGATGTGGCGCTTGTTGAACATGATCGCGAGTGTATTCCGTACCTGATGCCAGGAATACAAGGTACTGGCGGTTGTTGTAACAGCTGAGTTACAGATTAGCGCAGGGCGCGCCGCAAATCTCGTGAAATAAACCACACCTTGGTGTTATCGCCAAGGTGTGGTCGTCACCGGGTTGGCCACAGCCGCTTCGCCGCTACGGGCATGGCCAAGTTTTTCAAGAGTCTGCAGGCGCGCCCGGGCACGATAGGCGTACTCGTTGCCCGGGTACTTCTGGATCAGGTACTGGTAAGTCTGCGCGGCATCCACGTAAAGCGCCTGGCGCTCCAGGCACTGGCCACGCAGCAGCGACACCTCCGGATGGATGAACGGCCGCGGACGGCTGGTGCGGTCGACCTGCGACAGCTCCAGCATGACCCGTGCGCAGTCGCCACGATCGTAGGCGCGGTAGGCATTGTTCAGGTGGTGGTCCATGGACCAGCGGGTGCAGCCGACGGCGCTGGCCGCCAGGGCTAAAACGATCAGGGCTCGCATGGGGATCTCCTTTGATGCCTGTGTATCGGCCAACGCCAACAAATCTTCACAGGCTTTTGCAAGGATACCCCCGACCGTTCAAATGCCACCCTGCCTTGGTCGCAGGTAGTGCAACGGAACAATGACTACAGCGAGATTCAGGAGTAGCCTTTCGCTGCGCTTCACTATAGGAGTCTGTGCATGACCATCCGCCGTACCAAAATCGTCGCCACCCTTGGCCCCGCCAGCAACTCGCCGGAAGTGATCGAGCAACTGATCCTTGCCGGCCTGGACGTGGCACGCCTGAACTTCTCCCACGGCACTCCGGACGAGCACAAGGCCCGCGCCCGCCTGATCCGTGACATCGCCGCCAAGAACGGCCGCCATGTCGCGCTGCTGGGCGACCTGCAGGGTCCGAAGATCCGCATCGCCAAGTTCGCCAACAAGCGCATCGAATTGAAGATCGGTGACAAGTTCACCTTCTCCACCGCCCACCCGTTGACCGAAGGCAACCAGGACATCGTCGGTATCGACTATCCCGACCTGGTCAAGGACTGCGGCGTCGGTGACGAACTGCTGCTCGACGATGGCCGTGTGGTCATGCGCGTCGAAACCGCCACTGCAGACGCCCTGCACTGCGTGGTGATCATCGGTGGCCCGCTGTCGGACCACAAAGGCATCAACCGTAAAGGTGGCGGCCTGACCGCACCGGCCCTGACCGAAAAAGACAAGGCCGACATCAAACTGGCTGCGGAAATGGACCTGGACTACCTGGCCGTTTCCTTCCCGCGTGACGCCAGCGACATGGAATACGCACGCAAGCTGCGTGACGAGGCCGGCGGCAGCGCCTGGCTGGTGGCCAAGATCGAACGCGCCGAAGCGGTTGCCGACGACGAGACCCTCGACAAGCTGATCGCCGCCTCCGACGCGGTGATGGTTGCCCGTGGCGACCTGGGTGTGGAAATCGGCGATGCCGAGCTGATCGGCATCCAGAAAAAGATCATCCAGCACGCCCGCCGCAACAACAAGGCGGTGATCGTGGCGACCCAGATGATGGAGTCGATGATCCAGAACCCGATGCCGACCCGCGCTGAAGTGTCCGACGTGGCCAACGCCGTGCTGGACAACACCGATGCGGTGATGCTGTCGGCCGAAAGTGCTGCCGGTTCCTACCCGATCGAAGCCGTACAGGCCATGGCGCGGATTTGCCAAGGTGCCGAAAAGCACCCGACCAACCAGAAGTCCAGCCACCGCCTGCACACCACCTTCGAGCGTTGCGACGAAAGCATCGCCCTGGCGGCCATGTACACGGCCAACCACTTCCCGGGCGTGAAGGCGATCATCGCCCTGACCGAAAGCGGCTACACCCCGCTGATCATGTCGCGCCTGCGTTCGCACGTGCCGATCTTCGCACTGTCGCCGCACCGCGCCACCCAGGCTCGCGTCTCGATGTTCCGCGGCGTCTACCCGATCGCCTTCGACCCGGCCTCGCTGCCGGCCGACAAGGTAAGCCAGGCGGCAGTCGACGAACTGCTCAAGCGTGGCCTGGTGGAACAGGGTGACTGGGTGATCCTGACCAAAGGTGACAGCTACCACACCATCGGTGGCACCAACGGCATGAAGATCCTGCATGTCGGTGATCCGCTGGTCGGCTGATCCACCCCGGGGGCCGCTTTGCGGCCCCTTCTTGTTCAAGCATGCTCGACAAATACATCGGCAAACACCTGGTTCCTGGGCACCCCTGCAATAAACAGCCGCCGTGCAAACTGCTCCACGCTCGCCGGCGAGCCACATACCAGTGCAACCGTCTGCCGTGATGTCGGCCGCAATGCAGCAAGCGCTTCATCCAACTGCTCCGCCAGCACCAGCTCGACACTCACGCCTTCAATCCCTTGCAACGGCTCAGCCAGGTAATGCTGAACGTGGCCATGCGCCACATGCATCACCCTGATTTCCCCCTGATGCCCCTGCCGCATCGCCTCGCGCAAAATGCCCCACAAAGGCGCAAGCCCAGTACCCGCAGCCAGCAACCAGAGCGGTCGTCCTTGCCAGTCCGGGTCGTAATGCAACGCTCCGCCCCTGAGCTCCCCCAAGCGCATCGAGTCGCCAACCTTGAACCCGCGGGCCTTGCTGCAAAAAGCACCGGGCCGCTCGCAGTCGATATGAAATTCAAGGAAGTCGTCTTCACCCGGCAGGCTTGCCAGGGAATAGGGCCGCGCTACCGCCCCGCTCCACAACACCACATGCTGGCCCGCCTGATATCGCACTGCGCGCTCTGGGCGCAGGCGCAGGCGCAGCACGTCACCGAACCAGTCCAGTGCGCAAACCTGTGCGGGAATGCCATCCTGCTGCGGGTCGAACACCGCCACACGCAGGTCACCCACTACCCGGCACTGGCAAGCCAGTCGCCAGCCCTGGGCGTGTTTCTCCAGCGCCAACGCCTCGGGCAAGGCGTCCGCTGGCAGCCCGTCCAGGCAATGCACCAGGCAGGCATGGCAGCTACCGGCGCGGCAACTGTAGGGCACATTCAACCCGGCCTCGTTCAAGGCATCGAGCAGGTTGCTGCCGGTCGGCACCGCCCAGCGGCGCTCGCCCACGCAAATTTCGGGCATTGTCAGCTATCTCTCCTGGCTCTTTATCTTGCCGGGGCCGCTTTGCGGCCCAATCGCCGGCAAGCCAGCTCCCACAGATCAGTGCAAGCTACAGGGCTGGTGCAACCCTGTGAGGGCTGGCTTGCCGGCGATTGGGCTGCAAGCCAGCCCCCGTCAAGCATCCTATCTCTTCAGCCAGACAGCAAGAACAGTGCCTGCCCGCGGCCGACCATGGTCCAGACCGGCCGAAGGTGTGCCCGGCACAGATGCGCGCTATACTGCCGCGCCTTTTTCCGCCGGCCTGACCTGCCGGCGCCTTGCAAGGCGTTTCGACATGCTGGTCGGCACCGTCGAGCGTCTTTATGAATGTTCCCGTCTTTAAGAGGAGCGCGCTGCATGACCGTGATCAAGCAAGACGACCTGATTCAGAGCGTCGCCGACGCCCTGCAATTCATTTCGTACTACCACCCCGTCGATTTCATCCAGGCCATGCACGAGGCCTATCTGCGTGAAGAGTCGCCTGCTGCGCGTGACTCCATCGCCCAGATCCTGATCAACTCGCGCATGTGCGCCACCGGCCACCGCCCGATCTGCCAGGACACCGGTATCGTCACCGTGTTCGTGCGCGTGGGCATGGACGTACGCTGGGACGGCGCCACCCTGAGCGTCGACGACATGATCAACGAAGGTGTGCGTCGCGCCTACAACCTGCCTGAAAACGTGCTGCGTGCATCGATCCTGGCCGACCCGGCCGGTGCCCGCAAGAACACCAAGGACAACACCCCGGCAGTGATCCACTACTCCATCGTCCCTGGCGACAAGGTCGAGGTCGATGTCGCAGCCAAAGGCGGCGGCTCGGAGAACAAGTCGAAGATGGCCATGCTCAACCCGTCCGACTCGATCGTCGACTGGGTGCTGAAGACCGTTCCGACCATGGGCGCTGGCTGGTGCCCGCCTGGCATGCTCGGCATCGGCATCGGCGGTACCGCCGAGAAGGCCGCCGTCATGGCCAAGGAAGTGTTGATGGAGTCCATCGACATCCACGAGCTGAAAGCCCGTGGCCCGCAGAACCGTCTGGAAGAAATCCGCCTGGAGCTGTTCGAGAAGGTCAACCAGCTGGGCATCGGTGCCCAGGGCCTGGGTGGCCTGACCACCGTGCTCGACGTCAAGATCATGGACTACCCGACCCACGCCGCATCGCTGCCGGTGTGCATGATCCCCAACTGCGCCGCCACCCGTCACGCCCACTTCGTGCTCGATGGCTCCGGCCCGGCCGAACTGGAAGCGCCGTCGCTGGACGCCTACCCGGAAATCGTCTGGGAAGCCGGCCCAAGTGCCCGCCGCGTCAACCTCGACGACATCACCCCGGAAGAAGTCGCCAGCTGGAAACCGGGCGAAACCATCCTGCTCAACGGCAAGATGCTGACCGGCCGCGATGCCGCGCACAAGCGCATGGTCGAAATGCTCAACCGTGGCGAAGAGCTGCCGGTGGACCTGAAAGGCCGCTTCATCTACTACGTAGGCCCGGTCGACCCGGTCGGTGACGAAGTGGTAGGCCCTGCCGGCCCGACCACCGCTACCCGCATGGACAAGTTCACCCGCCAGATCCTTGAGCAGACCGGCCTGCTGGGCATGATCGGCAAGTCCGAGCGTGGCCCGACCGCCATCGAAGCGATCAAGGACAACAAGGCCGTGTACCTGATGGCCGTTGGTGGCGCTGCCTACCTGGTGGCCCAGGCCATCCGCAAGTCGAAGGTCCTGGCCTTCGCCGAACTGGGCATGGAAGCGATCTACGAGTTCGACGTCAAGGACATGCCGGTTACCGTTGCCGTAGACAGCAACGGTGAATCGGTACACATCACTGGCCCTGCCCTGTGGCAGAGCAAGATTGCCGAGAGCCTGGCAGTCGAAGTGAAGTAAACCTGATGTAACAGTGGCGCCTGCTTTGCGGGCGCCACTGTTTTCACAGGACTCTGTCAAACTGCTCCGGCCAGTCCCTGCGGGTAAACACCTGCCCTTCCCGCCTCACACGCCGCACTTCCTCCAGGTCCACCTCACACACCAGCCACTGGCTGCACGCCGGCCTCAGTGCCTCGCTCAACGCCACCACTCCATCCCCCGGCATCCCGTGATCCGGCGGAACGAACAACCCTGCCCGCCCGATATTCTCGTCCAACGCAGGCGACCATGGCGCATGCCCCACCGTAGGGCTCTGCAATACGGCAATCTGGTTCTCCAGTGCCCGGGCCTGGGCGCCGATGCGTACCCGGTGGTAACCCGCCTCGGTATCGGTACAGCTGGGCGCCAGGATCAGGTCGGCACCCGCCTCGGCCAGGCCCCTGGCCAGCATGGGGAATTCATTGTCATAACAGATCAAAATCCCCAGGCGCCCCAACTCGGTGTCGAACACCTGTAGCCCCTGGCCCGCCGCGATGTCCCACTGCTCTCGCTCGAACCGGGTCATCATCAGCTTGTCCTGGTAACCCAGCACACCCTTGGGGCCGAACAGCCAGGCACGGTTGCGGTACCGCCCATCGCTGTCCAGCAACGGCACGCTGCCCGGTTGCAGGTAGATTCCCCAGCGCCGGGCAAGGCTCTCGCACAGCGCCCTCCACGGCTCGATCAACGGCTGGATGCCGGCAATCGAAGCCTTCAGGTCACCCCGCTGCTCGGCACTCAGTTGGCCGCTCAATACCAGACCGGCGTATTCCGGCAGCAGCAGCAAGCGTGCGCCCGCCTCCACGGCCTCGGCGCACAGGCCCTGCAGGTGGTCGGCGTAGGCGTCCCAGGTTTCATGCAGTTCGATGGCGTACTGGCAGGCCGCCAGGCGGATCATATCGGCAGTTCCTTCAGCCAGAACGACATCAGCTTGTCGGAGCTTTCCTGTTCATCCAGGTCGCGCCAGGCGTAGGTGGTACGCAATGACGGGTCATGCAGGAAGCCGCGGTTGCGCCAGAAACCGTGCAAAGGTTTGTAGTCTGCCGGCCGTCGCGGGTGCACACCTGGCCGCTCCACCGCGCAGAACGCGCAGTAATCGAACTCGGCCAGTTTGTGCGCATAGGACTCGCGTTCGATGAAGAAGCGCACGCCCAGGCCCTGGCCACGGTACTCCGGCAGCACCAGCGACTCACCGAAGTAATACACGCTGGCCGGGTCGCGGCCCTGGGCCAGGAACGGCTGCTGGAACTCAGGGGCGACATCCACAAGCGGCAGGCCGGTGGAAGCGCCCACCACCTTGCCGTCGTCCAACGCCAGCACCACCAGGCTACGCCCGGAGCGCGCATAGGCGGCCAGGTAGTCAGCCTCGTACTCCGGGGTGCCGTCGTACAGGTAGGGAAACTCGCGAAACACGCTAAGGCGCAGGCGAGCGAGGTCATCGATGTATGGCGCGATAGCGGCGCCGTGCAACAGGCGTATTTCCATGCGTGGCGGTCGTTTTGTCGATGTGGATGACGCGCTCGGCTAAGCCGGGCTTGAAGGGAAACCCTATCATCCGAGGCAGCGACCCGCCTTTTCCCTACACGACAGGTACTGTTCCATGACCGCTACCGAACTGGTAAATGCTTACTACGCCGCGTTCAACGCCGGCGACATGCCGGGCTTTCTCGCCCTGCTGAGCGAGGACGTGATCCACGACATCAACCAGGGCGAGCGGCAAATGGGCAAGGCCCGGTTTGCCGCGTTCATGGACAAGATGAACCGCTGCTACCGCGAACGCCTGGCCGATATCGTGGTGATGCAGAATGCCGACGGCAGCCGCGCGGCGGCGGAGTTCACCGTGCATGGCGAGTACCTGCCGGATGACCAAGGGTTGCCGGCAGCCAACGGGCAGACCTATGTGCTGCCGGCGGGGGCGTTTTTCTATATCCACTGCGGCAAGATTGCCCGGGTGACCAACTACTACAACCTCAATGACTGGGTTGAGCAGGTAGCCTAAGCCTGAGAGAGCTGCATTGCGTGTACCGGCCCCTTCGCAGCACAAGGCTGCTCCTACAGGGCCAGCACAAGACCTGAGTGTTGTGGGGTCCCTGTAGGAGCAGCCTTGTGCTGCGAAGGGGCCCGGTCAGACGATGCGGGTGCCCAGCACCTTCAGAAATGCCGCCAGCCATGCCGGGTGCGCCGGCCAGGCCGGTGCAGTCACCAGGTTGCCATCCACATGGGCCTGGTCCACCGCGATGTCGATGAACGTGCCGCCCGCCAGACGCACTTCCGGCGCACACGCGGGGTACGCGCTGCATTCGCGCCCCTCCAGCACACCCGCCGCCGCCAACAGCTGGGCACCATGGCACACCGCCGCAATCGGCTTGCCGGCCTGGTCGAACGCCCGCACCAGCTCCAGCACTTTTTCATCCAGGCGCAGGTACTCCGGCGCACGGCCACCCGGGATCAGCAGCGCGTCGTAACTCTCGGGCCGCACCCGCACGAAGTCGTAATTCAGGGCAAAGTTGTGCCCCGGCTTTTCGCTGTAGGTCTGCTCACCCTCAAAATCATGGATGGCAGTGCGCACTGTCTGCCCCGCCAATTTCTCCGGGCACACCGCATGCACGGTATGGCCCACCATACTCAAGGCCTGGAACGGCACCATCGCTTCGTAATCCTCGACGTAGTCGCCCACCAGCATCAGAATCTTCTTCGCCGTCATCGCACCCACTCCTTCGGTTAACCGTCAATGCACGATAGCCGCTGTCAGTCACGGCGGTCGAGCACGTTGACCACCAGTCGGTCGATCCAGCCCCAGATCCGCTGCTTCACCCTGCGCCAGAGGGGGCGGGCATGCCAGTGGTCGAGGTCGACTTCCTGGCTCAAGGCAAAGTCGCGCTCGAAGCTGGCCACCACCGCCGCTGTCAACGGCGGGTCCAGCGCCTCGATGTTGGCCTCAAGGTTGAAGCGCAGGTTCCAGTGGTCGAAGTTGCACGACCCGACGCTGACCCAGTCGTCTACCACGGCCATCTTCAGGTGCAGGAAGCACGGTTGGTATTCGAAAATCCGCACCCCGGCGCGCAGCAGGCGTGGGTAATAGCGGTGCCCTGCGTAGCGGACCGACGGGTGGTCGGTGCGTGGGCCGGTCAGCAACAGGCGCACATCAAGCCCCTTGCTGGCGGCACGGCGCAAAGAACGGCGCACGCTCCAGGTCGGCAGGAAGTACGGCGTGGCCAGCCATACCCGTTGCTTGCCACTGTTCAGCGCCCGCACCAGCGAATGCAGGATGTCCTGGTGCTGACGGGCGTCGGCATAGGCCACCCGGCCCATGCCCTGCCCGTGGGCAGGCAACTTGGGCAGGCGCGGCAGGCCGAAGCCTTCGGCAGGGCGCCAGGCGGTGCGGCGATTGTTGGCGGACCACTGGCGGTCGAACAGCAGTTGCCAGTCGGTTACCACCGGCCCTTGAATCTGCACCATCACCTCATGCCATTCGCTGGTCGCGTCGCCCGGCTTCCAGAACTCGTCGGTTACGCCCGTGCCGCCCACCACCGCCCAGCGTTCGTCCACCAGCAAAAGCTTGCGGTGGTCGCGGTACAGGTTGCGCAGGCCACGCTTCCAGCGCAGGCGGTTGTACAAGCGCAGGTACACACCGGCTTCCAGCAGGCGCTGGCGCAGGGCGCTGTTGAAGGCCAGCGAGCCATAGTCATCGAACAGGCAACGCACCCGCACACCACGCCGGGCGGCCTGCTCCAGCACTTCGACCACGGCCTCGGCACAGGCGCCGGCCTCGACCAGGTACAGCTCCAGGTCAACCTGAAACTCGGCACCCACGATTGCCTCCAGCATGCGCGGAAAGAACTCGGGGCCGTCGATCAGCAGTTCGAACTGGTTGCCATCCCGCCAGGGGAAGACCGGCCCCGGCATGTCAGCGGGCGGTGAAAATCAGCACCGCGCTAACCGGCACCGACGGGTTGATGGACTTGAGCCCGGCAAACTTGCGCAGGCTTTCCAGCCCCGGCAGCAAACCGAAATCCTCGGCGCGCAGCAGCAGCGGTTCCAGGGTCACAACCTGGAACCGCCGCGCATCCAGGCGAGTGGCCAAAAGCAAGGCGTTGTAGCTGTGCGACTGGCCATGCAACGTGACCGTCAGCGGCAGGCGCAACTCGATCTGTGCACCATCGGCCAGGTCATTGATCGGCCGCAGATCGATCTGCGCCTTTACCGTGGCCTCGGCGAAGCGCCCGACCTCGAACAGGTTGTCGCGCATTTGCTCGTCACGCAGCGGGATGCCACTGCTGACAGAGTCCATCTCGATGCTCAGCCCTGCCACGCCTTTGCGGTCGACCGTACCGTGCAGCACCAGAAAGCGGTGCACTTCGGCGGTGTCACCGTTCTTGCCGGTAATGAACGACAGGCGCGACGATTCGCCATCTAGGTGCCAATTGGCGTGGGCGGGCAGGCACAAAGCCAGCAACAAGGCGGGCAGTAGACGGGGCAGTTTGAACATGACAAATCTCGTGAAACCAAGCCGCCAACCTTACCCGCCCGCCTTCATGGCAGCAAGCGGCAACCCTCGCGCAGGCCCTGCCAGGCAGCCTGGTTGCGCCGCCCAAGCCCCTCGGCAGTGACTAGCCGCTGCTGGCTGTTTTCCTCCAGCAGGCTCAGCGGCAGCCACTGCTTTACATAACCTTGGCAGTAGGCCTGCTCGAAGCCCATGACGAAGCGGCACGAGCAGTATTCCTTGGCCGAGTAGGCCGAGAGGATGCCGGGGAAATCCGCCAGTGCCTGACGCTCCTGCCAGGCCCAGAACAACAGGCCCAGCAGCAGCACCAGTAGCAGCAACAAGGCCCGCTTCATGTGCCCTCCCGGGCCATGGCCGCCAGTACCCGCTTGAGCAGTTCGTCGTGCTGGTAACTGCCGTCGCGGTCATCGGCATAGCGCACGACCACCAGCTTTTGCGCGGGCAGCACGTACAGCGCCTGGCCCCAGTGGCCAAGGGCGGCGTAGGTGTCGTCGGGCGCACTTGGCCAAGGCCGCGCGGCGCCGGCCAGCGGCTGGTTGAGCCACCAGTGGCCGCCAGGGGTGGCCTCACCCGGCACAGGTTCGGCATGGTCAAACGCTGTGCGGTTGAAAGCCACCCAGGCCTTGGGCAGCAGTTGCCGGCCTTGCCAACGGCCGTCGCGCTGCATCAGCAAGCCGATACGCGCCAGGTCGCGGGCGCTGAGGTACAGATAGGAAGAGCCCACGTAGGTGCCCGCCCGGTCACGCTCCCACACTGCGCTGTCGATACCCAGCGGGGTGAACAGCGCGTGCCAAGGGTAATCGGGATATTGCCCGGCATCCAGCATGCCGCGCAGCGCGGCGGCCAGCAGGTTGCTGTCGCCACTGGAGTAGAGGTATCGCTGACCGGGGCTAGCCGAAGCGCCCCGCGCCGTCGTATAGGCCGCCATGTCCTCGCGGCCGCGGGTATACAGCATGGCCACCACCGAGGACTTGAGCGGGGCGTATTCGTAGTCTTCCTGCCAGTCCAGGCCACTGGCCCAGTGCAGCAGATCGGCCATGCGTATGCCCGGATGACCGCGCATGGCGGGGTAGAAACGGGTGACCGGATCTTCCAGCTGGAAGCGTCCTTCGCCTTGGGCCACGCCCATCAGCGTGGCGAGCACGCTCTTGCTTACCGACCAGGTCAGATGCGCGGTGGCGGCAGTGGTGGGGGCGGTGTAGCGCTCGTGGAGGATACGGCCGTCGCGGATGATCAGCAGCGCGTCGGTGCGGATGCCGCTGCGGTCGGGGGCAGTGCGAGGGGGGAAGGCGTAGGCGTCGACGGCTTGCCAGTCGAACGTGGCAGGGTCGTTCTGCCAGGCAGGATCAGGCCAGCCCTCGGCTTCGGCGGTTGCCAAGGCCAGGCAAAGAACCAGTAGCAGACCTTTCAGCATTGTGTTTCAGCTCGAAATTTTGGGGCTGCGGCGCAGCCCATCGCCGGCAAGCCAGCTCGCCTTCATGACAATCCCGCAGGTACTGCACACACCTTGGGCATTGTGCGATCCATGTGGGAGCTGGCTTGCCGGCGATGGGCCGCAAGGCGGCCCCCGGGATCATCGGTTCACAAAAACCTATCAGGCCTTCATGACAATCCCGCAGCAGCCCAAGCCTTGTTCAGCCGCTTCTCTCTCGCCGCCGCGGCCAGTGTCATCACCCCTTGGTCACGCTGCCAGATTTGTGCCCAATGCACCGGCCCTGCCGCCAGGGCCGCATCGATCGCCCCCCGCAATGCCTGGAACTGCGCAAACAACCCGCCCAGCAACAAATGGCAACTCACGCTATCGGCACACTGCCGACTGCCCTCTGCACATCCTGCCAGCAGCCCAAGCAGCTGCAGCCGTAAATCCTGTGGCCAGGCGCTTTCCTGCCCCACGCCATACAGCCAGGCCGTCAGCGCCGTGAGCACATACAAATCCTCCAGCGAGCGGAACGGCTTCACATAGGCATCCCAGCCGTCACCGGCCAGCAACTCGCACGTTGCCTGCTCCAGCAGCAAGCGCCCGTGGCCCACCTCCGGCATCAGCGGCAGGGTCGGCAATGGCTCCAGCGTCACGCCAGGTTCCCCGGGGTAAACCACCGCCAGGTTCAATTGTGGCGCCGCGCCTGCGGTTTCGCTGCGCGCCGCCACCAGCAGCCACTCCGCCTCCAGCCCGGCTGTGACAAAGTCCTTGCTGCCGCTCAGCCGCAAACCGTCCAGGCGCGTATGCATGTCCGCCGGCCTTACGCTGCGCCGCTCGGTGGCGCACAGGGCGCCGAGGCTGGCCGGTGCACTGGGCCACAGCACGCGCAAGGCGGCCTGGTAACCCACCAGAAAAGCCAGGCCCGGCGTGGCCATCGCGCGCCCGCCCAGTGCCGCCAGTTCGAAGGGGGCAACCGGGCCGAGGCGCTCGAGCAGCGCGGCATAGGTTTCACCCAGAGTGTCCGCCGGCGCGTGGCGAAGCGGGTCGTTCAATCGTTGCAACCAGGCCATCGGACGGCTCCTTGCTGGGGCTTTCTGGTCAAGGTTCGGGGGTGTCACGCAAGCATCACCAAAGATTCACAGGGGTGACACCGCGCCTACCTAGGCTGACTTTGCACAACAAAGCCGACCGGCCGCAACCCTCATGGCTGGCTTATGGAGACTCGTAATGACTCGGATCGCTCACTCTGGCGACAACAGCACTGAACGCCGTCTGCAAGCCGAACGCCTGGTTGGCGCCGCGGCGCTGCAAGAGGCCCAGGCCCTGCGTTTCAAAGTGTTCAGCGCAGAATTCAAGGCCAAGCTCAAGGGTGCCGAGCAGGGCCTGGACATGGACGACTACGACGTGCACTGCCGCCATATTGGTGTGCGTGACCTGAGCACCGGCGAGCTGGTGGCCACCACCCGTCTGCTCGACCACCAGGCCGCCAGCAGCCTGGGCCGCTTCTACAGCGAGGAAGAATTCCGCCTGCACGGCCTGTTGCAGCTGCAGGGCCCGATCCTGGAGCTGGGCCGTACCTGCGTAGCCTCCGACTACCGCAACGGCGGCACCATCGCCGTGCTCTGGGGTGAACTGGCCGAGGTGCTCAACGAGGGCCGCTACAGCTACCTGATGGGCTGCGCCAGCATCCCCATGCAGGACGGCGGCATACAGGCCCATGCCGTGATGCAGCGCCTGCGTGACCGCTACCTGTGCAACGAGCACCTGCGTGCCGAACCGAAGAAGCCGCTGCCAAGCCTGGCCCTGCCGGGTAACGTCATCGCCGAAATGCCACCGCTGCTCAAGGCCTACATGCGCCTGGGCGCGAAGATTTGCGGCGAACCGTGCTGGGACGAGGACTTCCAGGTGGCCGACGTGTTCATCCTGCTCAAGCGCGATGACCTGTGCCCGCGCTACGCCCGCCACTTCAAGGCAGCGGTGTGATGCCGAAGCTGCGGGTAGTAGCCCGCCTGAGCAGACTGCTGCTGGTACTGTTGCTGGGCATGTTGATGGCCAGCCTTGTCGCCCTCGGTGAACGCCTGGGCTTCAAGGCCCCCATCGAACGCCGCCAGCGCTGGACCTGCCTGTTCATGAAACGCCTGGTCGCCGCCCTGCCCTTCGATGTGCGGGTGGTGGGTGAGTTGCCGCAGCGGCCGATGCTGTGGGTCAGCAATCATGTCTCGTGGACCGATATCCCCCTGCTCGGCATGCTGCTGCCGCTGTCATTCCTGTCCAAGGCCGAGGTGCGTCATTGGCCGGTGGCGGGTTGGCTGGCGGAAAAAGCCGGCACGCTGTTCATTCGCCGTGGCGGGGGTGACAGCCAGCGCCTGCGCGAACAGATCGCCGGGCAACTGGGGCTGGCCCGGCCGCTGCTGATCTTCCCCGAAGGCACCACTACCAGCGGTCGCAGCCTGCGCACCTTCCATGGCCGCCTGCTGGCAGGTGCCATCGACCGCGGCGTGGCCGTGCAGCCGGTGGCTATCCAGTATTTGCGTGATGGCCAGATCGACCCGATTGCGCCGTTCATTGGCGATGATGACCTGGTGTCGCACCTGATGCGCCTGTTTGCCCAGCCGCGGGGCGAGGTGTGCATTGAGCTGCTGCAACCGATTGGCAGCGTGGGCAAGGAACGTGCGGTGCTGGCGTTGCAGGCGCAGCAGGCAATTCACCTGGCGTTGTTCGGGGTAGAAGAAGTTGAAGCAGTGCCAAGGCGGCAGGCGCGGGCTGCCTGATTTTTTTGTGCTGTCAGTACTGGCCCTATCGCCGGCAAGCCAGCTCCCACAGGTACTCCACAGGTCTTGAAGCTGTTGCTCAACCTGTGGGAGCTGGCTTGCCGGCGATAGGGCCGGAACAGGCGAATAAAATCAGCTGTCAGGCATGCGCGCCGCTGCAAAGGCCTGCAACTGCGGGTAGAACTCGCGAAAATCCGCCAGCAGCGGCTCATACAGCCGCTCCAGCTCCACCATCACCCCGGCCATGCCCTCAGGTCGCGACAAACGCCGGGCAATGCCGTTGAACACATGCTCCAGGGTGGCAAAATCGCCATACGCCCCTAGCCAGTCATCCGCTGCCATGAACGGTGCAATCCGCGCCAGCCGCCCCGGCAGCTCTGGCTCCGCCAGCAGCACCCGATAAAACGCGCCAGTAAACTGCTCAAGGGGCTGCTCGGCGTAGTTGCCCCAATCCCGCGCCAGGCAATGGTCGAAGAATACATCCAGGACGATGCCGGCAAAGCGCCGCCGCTCACGCGGAAAGCGCGCCAAGGCTGCCAGCACCAATGGGTGCTGATCGGTGTAGCTGTCGATATGCCGGTGCAGCCGGATAGCCGCCTCCAGCGCAGGCGGGAAGCGACCTTCCAGCGAGCCCTTGACAAAGTCGCCATACAGGCTGCCAAGCAGTTGTTGCGGCGCCGGGCCGCCCAGGTGCAGGTGTGCGAGGTAGTTCATGGGCGCAGTCTAGCACCGCTCACCAATATATCGTTATAACGCGATATAGCGATTCGTACTCAGCTCAGAACCTCTTCGTATTTGTATATCGGGATCGGGCGATTTACATTTCGCCCTATCGCGATATACCGCTACAACGAGCCTCACCCCATGCCTCTTGATCTCGACGAAATCATAAAAGCGCTGGCCCACCCGGTCAGGCGAGAAATCCTCAGCTGGCTGAAAGACCCGGCAACGCAGTTCCCCGACCAGTACCACAGCACCGAAAACGGTGTGTGTGCCGGGCAGATCGACCAACGCTGCGGCTTGTCGCAGTCGACCGTCTCCGCTCACCTGGCCACCTTGCAGCGCGCCGGGCTGATCAGCAGCCAGAAGATCGGCCAATGGCACTTCTTCAAACGCAACGAAGCCACCATCGAGGCGTTCCTCGAACAACTGCGCCAAGCACTTTGACAAGGCAGGTAACCGCTATGACCACGCTTTTCGATCCGATCACCCTGGGCGACCTGCAACTGCCCAACCGCATCATCATGGCCCCGCTCACCCGCTGCCGGGCCGACGAAGGCCGCGTGCCCAATGCGCTGATGGCCGAATACTATGTGCAGCGCGCCAGCGCCGGGCTGATCCTCAGCGAGGCGACTTCGGTCAGTGCCATGGGCGTCGGCTACCCGGATACCCCCGGCATCTGGAACGATGAGCAGGTGCGTGGCTGGAACAACGTCACCAAGGCCGTGCATGCCGCCGGCGGGCGCATCTTCCTGCAGCTGTGGCACGTTGGCCGTATCTCCCACCCCAGCTACCTGAACGGCGAACTGCCGGTTGCCCCCAGCGCGATCCAGCCCAAGGGCCATGTAAGCCTGGTGCGCCCGCTAAGTGACTATCCCACCCCGCGCGCGCTGGAAACCGAGGAAATCAACGACATCGTCGAGGCCTACCGCAGCGGTGCCGAGAACGCCAAGGCTGCCGGTTTCGATGGTGTAGAGATTCACGGCGCCAACGGTTACCTGCTCGACCAGTTCCTGCAAAGCAGCACCAACCAGCGTACCGACCGCTATGGCGGGTCGCTGGAAAACCGTGCACGCCTACTGTTGGAGGTGACCGATGCGGCCATCGAAGTGTGGGGCGCGAACCGCGTAGGCGTGCACCTGGCGCCCCGTGCCGATGCTCACGACATGGGTGATGCCGACCGCGCCGAAACCTTCAGCTACGTGGCTCGCGAGCTGGGCAAGCGGGGCATTGCGTTTATCTGCTCGCGGGAGCGGGAAGCCGATGACAGCATCGGCCCATTGATCAAAGAAGCGTTCGGCGGCTTGTACATCGTCAACGAGCGGTTTGACAAAGCCAGCGCCAATGCGGCCCTGGCCAGTGGCAAGGCCGATGCAGTGGCGTTTGGCGTGCCGTTCATCGCCAACCCCGACCTGCCGGCGCGGCTGGCGGCGGATGCGCCGTTGAACGAGGCGCGGCCAGAGACTTTCTATGGCAAGGGGCCGGTGGGGTATATCGATTATCCGCGGTTGTAATCACGGTTGCCGGGGCCGCTTTGCGGCCCTATCGCGACGCAAGGCCGCTTGTGTCGCGATAGGAGGGCAACGCCCTCCCTTGGAGCGTCACGGCCGAGCGTTGATCTGCTGTTGCAGATTCTGAACCTGGCTCTGCAAGGTATTCAGGTTGCGGGTCATCTGCGCCCGGAAGGCATCGAACTCCTGCACCGACGCACCACCGGACGCTGCCGCAGCCGGGCGGTTGTCGATCTGGCTCTTCAACACCAAAATATCCTGTTCCAGGCCCTGGATTGCCGCGCTCGGGTTGCCCTGCTTCTTCAGTGCCGCCACTTCGCTGCCCAGGCTCTTGAGCTGCCCGTCCAGCTTGCCGCCATCCACCTGCGCGGCCTTCAGCGCGGCAACCTGCTCGTTCAGGCCTTTGAACTGGGCATCCAGCTTGCCGCCATCAACCTGACCCGAACGCAACGCGGCCAGCTCGCCGTTCACCAGCTTCAGCTGCGCCTGCAGCTGGGTTTGCAGCTCGGTCACAGCCTTCTGCTGTTCACGGGTATCGGCCAGCACTTGCTCCAGGCGTTTACCCAAGTCACCTGTCTGACCGGCCACTCCCTTCTGCAACTGGCGCAACTGCAGCTTCAGCGCCTCGCTGCTGCTGGTAACGCCGGATTCGCTGGCCTCCACCTTGCCACTGATCGCCTGCAAACGCCCGGCGGCTTCTTCACTGATGCGGGCAAAGCTCTCCTGGGTCGCCACCAGCTGCTGCTCCATCAGCGAGATCTGCTGGAAGCTCCACCAGCCCAGGCCCGCCAACGCGATGAACGAAGCGCCGAGCAGCGCCCACAACGGCGCCGTGCTGGCCCCGCGGGCGGCTTTCTGACGGCTGCGCACCACGTGCGCCGGCATCAGTTCGTCATCATCAACGGTGCCCGCCCGCAAGGTAGGCACGTCATCGTAGTCATCGTGAGCATGGTTACGCATGGATACATTCAACCGCGGTAGTCGCAAAGAGGCACGAGTATAAACCGCAAGCGCGGCGTGTTGATGACCATTGTCACGCCAGCGGCTTTACTGCCCTGGCGGCAAATGCTTCCACCAACCGCAGAATTCATCCAGCGCCGTCCACAGGCTGACCTTGGGCTGGTAGTCCAAGTACTGCCGCGCACGGCTGATATCCAGGGTGAAATCACGGCTCATCACCTGCATCCCCAAGCGCGACAGGGTGGGTTGCGGGCGCCCCGGCCATAACATGCAGGCCGCCTCGTTCACCGCGGCCAGGCTGTAGGCCAGGCCATAGGAACGGTAGCGGGTAACCTGCGGCAGCTGCATCTGGCGCATCACGTAGTTGACCACGTCCCACAGCGGCAGCGGCTGGCCGTTGCTGATGTTGTAGGCCTGGCCCAGCGCACGGTCATCGGCGAACAAGGCGCTGAGCAGCGCCTCGTTGAGGTTGTGCACGCTGGTGAAGTCGACTTTGTTCAGGCCGTTGCCGATGATCGCCACGCGGCCTTTGCGCTGCATCTGCATCAGCCGCGGGAAGATGCTGGCATCGCCGGCACCGGTGACGAAGCGCGGGCGCAGCGCCAGCACTTCAAGGCCGAACTCCTGGGCCCCAAACACTTTTTGCTCCGCCAGGTGCTTGGTTTGCCCATAGTGGTCGTGAAAACGACGCGGCACCTGGTCTTCACGGATGTCTAGGCGCGAGCGGCCATTGAAGTAGATCGACGGCGACGACAGGTGCACCAGGCGCCGCACATGTTCCTTCAGACAGCCCTCGACCACGTTTTCGGTGACGACCACATTGCCCTGGTAGAAGTCCTGGTAGCGCCCCCAGTTGCCCACCGCGCCGGCACAGTGCACCACAGCCTCCATGCCCTGGCACAGGCGGCGGGCCAGCTCGGGATCACCCAGGTCGCCTGGGATGAACTGGGCGCCGCGCTTGACCAGGTGCTCGACCCCTTCGGCGCGGCGGCCGCTGACCCGCACGTCCAGGCCCTGCTCCAGGGCGAAGCGCGCAAAGCGCCCGCCAATGAAGCCACTCGCGCCGGTGACCAGAATTCGCATGTAAGACTCCGTCTTGCCAGATTTCAGATGCAACTGACGCCAGCCGTGGCTACAAGGGCACCAGCCATTGCTGCGCGGTGTGCCGCAGGTGGTCGGTCAGTTGCGCGAGCAATTGCCCGCCATTGCGCCAATGATGCCAGTACAGCGGCACGTCGATGGGGGTATCGCTGCAGATTTCCACCAACTGCCCGCTGGCCAGTTGCTCCCGAGCCTGCAGTTCGGGCACCAGCCCCCAGCCCAGCCCGGCCTCGGTCATGCGCAGGAAGCCTTCGGACGACGGGCACAGGTGGTGCAGGAAACCGTCCTCGATGCCCAGTGATGCCAGGTAACGATGCTGCAGGAAATCATCCGGGCCGTACACGATAGCGGGGGTCCGGGCCAGGCGGCTGGCGACAAAACCCTGGGGGAAATGCCGCGCCATGAAGCCGGGGCTGGCCAACGCCCGGTAGCGCATGGCCCCCAGCAGCAGGCTGCGCGCCCCGGCAACCGGGCGTTCACTGCCACACAGGCAGGCCGCCACCTCGCCGGCACGCATGCGTTTCAGGCCCACTTCCTGGTCTTCTACCACCAGGTCGGTCAGCACGTTCTGCTGCGCACAGAAGTTGCCCACCGCACCGGCCCACCAGGTAGCCAGGCTATCGGCGTTCAGGGCGATGCGCAGGCGCTCCGGCATGCCCTCTTCGTCCAGCGCCGGCACCTGGCGCTGCAAGTCACGTTCAAGCAGGCGCACCTGCTGCACATGGTTGAGCAACTGGCGGCCGACTTCGGTCGGGCTGGGCGGCGTGGCACGCACCAGCACCGGTTGCCCGACCCGCGCTTCAAGCAGCTTGATGCGCTGGGAAATGGCCGACTGCGACAAGCCGAGCACTTGCGCGGCACGCTCGAAGCCACCCTGTTCGATCACCGCCGCCAAGGCGGCGAGCAACTTGTAGTCGAACATCGATTTCCCTAATGCCTGATCAGCTTTATTTGTTTTTCTTATACAGCGCCAACCACCACAATGGCCAGCATCTTTAGTTTCCTTTATGGAGGGCACGCCATGTGGCAAAGCTATCTCAACGGCATGCTGGTGGCCTTCGGCCTGATCATGGCCATCGGCACCCAGAATGCCTTCGTCCTCGCCCAGAGCCTGCGCCGCGAGCATCACCTGCCGGTAGCGGCGCTGTGCATTGTCTGTGACGCGCTGCTGGTGGCTGCCGGGGTATTCGGCCTGGCCACTGTGCTGGCGCAAAACCCGACCTTGCTGGCCGTTGCGCGCTGGGGCGGCGCGTTGTTCCTCATATGGTACGGCGCCAAAGCCCTGCGCAGTGCCTTTTCCAAACAAAGCCTGCAGCACCAGGAAGGCCAAGGCATGCGCTCGCGCCGTGCCGTACTGCTCAGTGCGCTGGCGGTAACGCTGCTGAACCCGCACGTCTACCTTGATACGGTGTTGCTGATCGGCTCGCTGGGCGCCCAGCAGACCGAGCCTGGCGCCTATGTGGCCGGGGCGGCCAGTGCCTCGCTGATTTGGTTCTCGACACTGGCGATAGGTGCGGCCTGGCTGGCACCGTGGCTGGCCCGCCCGGCGACCTGGCGCATGCTCGACCTGATGGTGGCGGTGATGATGTTCGCGGTGGCGGCGCAGTTGATCTTCAACTGAGCTCTGGCCTGCATGGCCCGGCACACATCGGTTGGCCTGGAAACGACCACCACTGGTCGGTACCCGCCAACCGCTGCGGAACCTCTATTCCCTATGTTTGTTGCGTGGTTATGCGCCGGGGCTGGTGCTATGATCGACCCCTTGCGTCGCAAAGAGTACAAACTCGCCGACGCTCATAGGGCCGCCCGTGATCGGCCCTGCGCAAACCGCGAACTAGACCTGAATCAGGAGATCCACCATGGCTTTTGAATTGCCGCCGCTGCCGTACGCCCACGATGCCCTGCAGCCGCACATCTCCAAGGAAACCCTGGAGTATCACCACGACAAGCACCACAACACCTATGTCGTGAACCTGAACAACCTGGTCCCAGGCACCGAATTCGAAGGCAAGACCCTGGAAGAGATCGTCAAGAGCTCTTCGGGCGGCATCTTCAACAACGCCGCTCAGGTCTGGAACCACACCTTCTACTGGAACTGCCTGTCGCCAAACGGCGGCGGCCAGCCTACCGGTGCCCTGGCTGAAGCCATCAACGCCGCTTTCGGTTCCTTCGACAAGTTCAAGGAAGAGTTCACCAAGACTTCGGTTGGCACCTTCGGTTCCGGCTGGGGCTGGCTGGTGAAGAAAGCTGACGGTTCCCTGGCCCTGGCCAGCACCATCGGCGCCGGTTGCCCGCTGACCAGCGGCGACACCCCGCTGCTGACCTGCGACGTCTGGGAACACGCCTACTACATCGACTACCGCAACCTGCGTCCGAAGTACGTCGAGGCGTTCTGGAACCTGGTCAACTGGGCCTTCGTTGCCGAGCAGTTCGAAGGCAAGACCTTCAAGGCCTGAGTCCTTCAGCCCTGAACGTAAAGACCCGGCCATGCGCCGGGTTTTTTTATGCCTGTGCCGGCCTCTTCGCGGGCATGCCCGCTCCCACAGATACGGCGCTGCCGGTGAACTTGATGTTATCCCTGCGGGAGCGGGCGTGCCCGCGAAGAGGCCGGCACGGTTTTGCTTGCTCAGCCCGTATACCGCGCTAACATCAAACCTCTGGAAGATTGACACAGCGCACTCAAGTTGCGGGGTCAGGCAACCGATACACTGCTCATGATCGGCCGGTAGTGTATCGTCATCGTTGATGGCAAAATGATGCCATGCGCATGGATTAAGGAAACCCCATTGAAGCTGGAATTGCGGAACAGCTTGTCGGTCAAGTTGCTCAGGGTCGTGCTGCTGTCGGCGTTGGCGGTTGGCGTCGTGCTCAGCTGTGCGCAAATTGTCTACGACACTTACAAGACCCGCCAGGCCGTGAACAACGATGCCCAGCGCATCCTCGACATGTTCCGCGACCCCTCCACCCAGGCGGTGTACAGCCTCGACCGCGAAATGGGCATGCAGGTGATGGAAGGCCTGTTCCAGGACGAGTCGGTGCGCATGGCGTCCATCGGCCACCCCAACGAAACCATGCTGGCAGAAAAGTCCCGCCCGCTGCAGGACATGTCCATGCGCTGGCTGACCGACCCGATCCTCGGCCAGGAACGCACCTACACCACGCAACTGGTCGGCCGCGGTCCCTACAGCGAATACTACGGCGACCTGAGCATTACCCTGGACACCTCGTCCTACGGCGAAGACTTCCTGATCAACGCGGTGATCATCTTCATTTCCGGCGTACTGCGGGCCTTGGCCATGGGCCTGGTGCTGTACCTGGTCTACCACTGGCTGCTGACCAAGCCGCTGTCCAAGATCATCGAGCACCTCACCCAGATCAACCCCGACCGACCCAGCCAGCACCAGATACCGCTACTCAAGGGCCACGAAAAGAACGAACTGGGCCTCTGGGTCAATACCGCCAACCAGCTGCTCGCATCGATCGAGCGTAATACCCACTTGCGCCATGAAGCCGAAAACAGCCTGCAGCGCATGGCCCAGTACGATTTCCTCACCGGCCTGCCCAACCGCCAGCAACTGCAGCAGCAACTGGACAAGATTCTCGTCGACGGCGGCCGCCTGCAACACCGTGTGGCGGTGCTCTGCGTGGGCCTGGACGACTTCAAGGGCATCAACGAGCAGTTCAGCTACCAGGTCGGTGACCAACTGCTATTGGCCCTGGCCGACCGCCTGCGGGCCCACAGCGGCCGCCTGGGCGCTTTGGCGCGGCTGGGCGGTGACCAGTTTGCCCTGGTGCAGGCCAATATCGAGCAGCCGTACGAGGCGGCCGAACTGGCGCAAAGCATCCTCGACGACCTGGAAGTGCCCTTCGACCTCGACCACCACCAGCAGATCCGCCTGCGCGCCACCATCGGCATCACCCTGTTCCCCGAAGACGGCGACAGCACCGAGAAGCTGCTGCAGAAAGCCGAACAGACCATGACCCTGGCCAAGGCCCGTTCGCGCAACCGCTACCAGTTCTACATCGCCAGCGTCGACAGCGAGATGCGTCGCCGCCGCGAGCTGGAAAAGGACCTGCGCGAAGCCCTGCCGCGCAACCAGCTGTACCTGGTGTACCAGCCACAGATCAGCTACCGCGACCACCGCGTGGTCGGCGTCGAGGCGCTGCTGCGCTGGCAGCACCCGGAGCTGGGCATGGTCCCGCCGGACCAGTTCATTCCGCTGGCCGAACAGAACGGCAGCATCATCAGCATCGGCGAATGGGTACTGGACCAGGCCTGCCGGCAACTGCGCGAATGGCACGACCAAGGCTTCAGCGAGCTGCGCATGGCGGTCAACCTGTCCACCGTGCAGCTGCACCACAGCGAACTGCCGCGGGTGGTCAACAACCTGCTGCAGGCCTACCGCCTGCCGCCACGCAGCCTGGAGCTGGAAGTGACCGAGACCGGCCTGATGGAAGACATCAGCACGGCCGCCCAGCACCTGCTGAGCCTGCGCCGCTCCGGGGCGTTGATTGCCATCGACGACTTCGGCACAGGCTATTCGTCGCTCAGCTACCTGAAATCACTGCCGCTGGACAAGATCAAGATCGACAAGAGCTTCGTTCAGGACCTGCTCGACGACGATGACGACGCCACCATCGTTCGGGCCATCATCCAGCTGGGCAAGAGCCTGGGCATGCAGGTGATTGCCGAAGGGGTGGAAACCGCCGAACAGGAAACCTACATCGTTGCCCAGGGCTGCCACGAGGGCCAGGGCTATCACTACAGCAAGCCGCTGTCGGCCCGAGAGCTGACCAGTTTCCTCAAGCAGGCGCAGCGGAATCAGGTTTCGATGCTCTGAGCCGGCCTGCCGGGTTACAGGCTGTGACCGGCAATTACATGAATTGCGCACCCGCCCCTTTACAGCAAATGCAAATCTTTCGCATGATGTTGCGGTTTCGCGTGCCACGGCGCACGGTCCACCCCTTGGTCCAACCACACGATGCAGGAAAACCAATAATGATTCGAATGCCTCTGGCCTCCGCCAGTCTGCTGGCCATTGCCATCGCTCTCGCCGGTTGCGGTGAAAAGGACGACAAAGCCGCCGCGCCGCAAGCCCAGGCACCTGCTGCTGCCGCCAGCACCACCGCTGCTGCGCCAGGGGCTGTCGACGAAGCCGCCGGCAAAGCCGTGGTCAAGCACTACGCCGAAATGGTCTACGCCGTGTACAGCGACTCGCTGAGCACCGCCAAGGCGCTGCAGACCGCAGTCGACGCGTTCCTGGCCAAGCCCAACGACGAAACCCTGAAGGCCGCCAAGGAAGCCTGGTTCGCCTCGCGCGTACCGTACCTGCAGACCGAGGCCTTCCGCTTCGGCAACACCATCATCGACGACTGGGAAGGCCAGGTGAACGCCTGGCCGCTGGACGAAGGCCTGATCGACTACGTCGACAAGAGCTACGAGCACGCCTTGGGCAACCCGGCCGCCGGCGCCAACATCATCGCCAACACCGAGATCCAGGTGGGCGAAGAGAAGGTCGACGTCAAGGACATCACCCCCGAGAAGCTGGCCAGCCTGAACGAACTGGGCGGTTCTGAAGCCAACGTCGCCACCGGCTACCACGCCATCGAGTTCCTGCTCTGGGGCCAGGACCTGAACGGCACCGGCCCAGGCGCTGGTAATCGTCCTGCGTCGGACTACCTGGAAGGCCAGGGCGCCACTGGCGGCCACAACGATCGCCGCCGTGCCTACCTGAAAGCGGTCACCGACCTGCTGGTCAAGGACCTCGAAGAGATGGTCGGCAACTGGGCGCCGAACGTTGCCGACAACTACCGTGCCACGCTGGAAGCGGAGCCTGTCAACGACGGCCTGCGCAAGATGCTGTTCGGCATGGGCAGCCTGTCGCTGGGTGAACTGGCTGGCGAGCGCATGAAAGTTTCGCTGGAAGCCAACTCGCCGGAAGACGAGCAGGACTGCTTCAGCGACAACACCCACTACTCGCACTTCTATGACGCCAAAGGCATCCGCAACGTCTACCTGGGCGAGTACACCCGCCCGGACGGCACCAAGGTGACCGGCCCGAGCCTGTCGTCGCTGGTAGCCAAGGCTGACCCGGCCGCCGACGCCACCCTCAAGGCCGACCTGGAAGCCACCGAAGCCAAGATCCAGGTGATCGTCGACCACGCCCTCAAAGGCGAGCACTACGACCAGCTGATCGCCGCCGACAACGCAGCCGGCAACCAGATCGTGCGTGACGCCATCGCCGCCCTGGTCAAGCAGACCGGTGCGATCGAGCAGGCTGCAGGCAAGCTGGGTATTGCCAACCTGAACCCGGACACCGCAGATCACGAATTCTGATCTTGCTGTAGCGGTTCTCAGAAAAGGCGGCCTTCGGGGCGCCTTTTTGGCATCTGGCCCTATCGCCGGCAAGCTAGCTCCCACAGGTACTCAACAGTTTTTGAGGCTGCTGGTTTAGCTGTAAGAGCTGGCTTGCCGGCGATAGGGCCCGACCAGGCCACCACAAACACTGGCCAACTGACACCGATTTCATCCAGCAATTGCAAATTGCTCTTATTCAAACACCCCCACTTTGCTAAGCTTGCACGCCGGTTTTCGCTCACGCCCAGGATCCTTGATGTCCTCGTCGCTGTCCCGACTTTCCCCCCTGCTGCTAACCCTTGCCCTCGCCGCCTGTGACGACGCCCCGCGTTTCACCCAGGCCGAGCCCGGCGAAGCGTTGTCGGGTGGCAAGGCGACCGTGCAGCGCAGCGACCGCAACGCCTATTCATTGCCCTCGGCCAACCTCTCGCCCGAGCGGCGCCTGGACTTCGCCGTGGGCAACAGCTTCTTCCGCAACCCCTGGGTGATCGCCCCGTCCACCACCACCGCACGTGATGGCCTGGGCCCGCTGTTCAACACCAACGCCTGCCAGAACTGCCATGTGCGCGATGGCCGTGGCCACCCGCCAGAGCCGGATGACAGCAACGCGGTGGGCATGCTGGTACGCCTGTCGATCCCCGACCAGCCCTACCTCGCCAAGGTCATCGAGCGCCTCGGCGTGGTGCCGGAGCCGGTGTACGGCACCCAGTTGCAGGACATGGCCATCCCTGGCGTGGCGCCAGAAGGCAAGGTGCGGGTGAGCTACACCCAGGAAACCGTGTCGTTCAAGGACGGCCACCAGGTAGAGCTGCGCAAGCCAACCCTGCAGATTACCCAGCTCGGCTATGGCGTGATGCACCCCGACACCCGTTTTTCGGCGCGGGTAGCCCCCCCGATGATCGGCCTGGGCCTGCTCGAAGCCATCCCCGAGGCCGACCTGCTGGCCAACGAAGACCCGGACGACCACAACCGCGACGGCATTCGCGGGCGGGCCAACCGGGTGTGGGACGACGCCCAGGGCAAGACCGTGGTCGGTCGCTTCGGCTGGAAGGCCGGGCAGCCCAACGTCAACCAGCAGAACGTGCACGCCTTTGTCGGCGACATGGGCCTGACCAGTACCCTGCAACCCAAGGACGATTGCACCCCTGCCCAGGCCGACTGCCTGGCCGCGCCCAACGGTGACGGTGCCGATGGCGAAAAGGAAGTCAGCGACAACATCCTGCGCCTGGTCACCTTCTACACCCGTAACCTGGCCGTACCGGCCCGCCGCGATGTGAACGCGCCGCAGGTGCTGGCGGGCAAGAACCTGTTCTACCAGGCCGGCTGCCAGGGCTGCCACACTCCGCAGTTCACCACCGCCGCCGATGCCGCCGAGCCAGAGCTGGCCAACCAGGTCATCCGTCCTTACACCGACCTGCTGCTGCATGACATGGGCCCGGGCCTGGCTGACGAACGCACCGAATTTGCCGCCAACGGCCAGGACTGGCGGACCCCGCCCCTGTGGGGCGTGGGCCTGAACGAAACGGTCAGCGGCCACAGCCAGTTCCTGCACGACGGCCGCGCCCGCAACCTGCTTGAAGCCGTGCTCTGGCATGGTGGCGAAGCCGACGCGGCACGCAATTTCGTACTCACTTTCAATGCCGAGCAACGCGCCGCGTTGCTGGCGTTCCTGAACTCACTTTAAAACGCGCAAAGGAGCCGGGCATGTTCCGACCCAAACTGTTGTTCACCAGCCTCGCCGCACTCGCCCTCGGTGCCTGCTCGCCGCAGGATCCGCAAGCAGTGACCTCTGCCGCCATCGCCAAACAGGTCATTCTGCCCACCTACAGCCGCTGGGTCGAAGCCGATCGCGCGCTGGCCGCCAGCGCCCTGGCGTACTGCGAAGGCAAGGAAGGCCTGGACAAGGCCCGCGCCGACTTCCTCAACGCGCAAAAGGCCTGGGCCGAGTTGCAGCCGCTGCTGGTCGGCCCGCTGGCCGAAGGCAACCGCGCCTGGCAGGTACAGTTCTGGCCCGACAAGAAGAACCTGGTCGGCCGCCAGGTCGAACAGCTGGTCAACGGCGACAAGCCGGTCGATGCCGCCTCCCTGGGCAAGTCCAGCGTTGTGGTACGTGGCCTGTCGGCCTACGAGTACATCCTGTTCGACAGCAAGCCGGACATCGCCACGGCCGAGCAGAAAGCCCGCTACTGCCCGCTGCTGGTGGCCATCGGTGAACACCAGAAGGTCCTGGCCGAGGAGATCCTCAAGGGCTGGAACAGCACCGACGGCATGCTTTCGCAGATGACCAAGTTCCCGAACCAGCGCTACGCCGATTCCCACGAGGCAATCGCCGACCTGCTGCGCTCCCAGGTCACCGCCCTGGATACCCTGAAGAAGAAGCTGGGTGCGCCGATGGGTCGCCAGAGCAAGGGCATCGCGCAGCCGCTGCAAGCCGAAGCCTGGCGCAGCCACAACTCGCTGAAAAGCCTGGAGGCCACCCTCAAGGCCGCCGAAACCGTTTGGGTCGGGGTCGACAACCAGGGCCTGCGCGGCCTGCTGCCCAGCGATCAGAAAGCGCTGGCGGACAAGATCGACGCCGCCTACGCTACCTCGCTCAAACTGCTGGCCGACAACCAGAAAACCCTCGGTGAGTTGTTGGCCGACGACGCTGGCCAGCAAACCCTCAACCAGATCTACGACAGCCTCAACGTCGTCCACCGCCTGCACGAAGGCGAGCTGGCCAAGGCGTTGAACATCCAGCTGGGCTTCAATGCCAACGACGGTGACTGATCATGCTGCGACGCCAGGCACTCAAACTCGGTAGCGTATTGCTCAGCGCCCTCACCTTGGGCGGCTGGAGCCTGTTCCGCAACAAAGGCAGCGAACCCTTGCTGCTCTCGGCGCGTGACGACGGCGACGGCAAGCACTATGCCGTCGGTTTCCGCCTGGACGGCACCGAGGTGTTCAGTACCCAGGTCGCGCAGCGTTGCCATGCCATCATTCACCACCCCGAGCAGCCGATCGCCCTGTTCGTCGCCCGTCGCCCCGGTACCGAAAGCTACCTGGTCGACTTGCGCGACGGGCGCCTGCTGCAAACGGTAGCCTCGCAGCCGAACCGGCACTTCTACGGCCACGCCGTGGTGCACAAAGGCGGCGAATGGCTGTATGCCACCGAGAACGACACCACCGACCCGGGCCGGGGCGTGCTCGGCGTGTACCGCTTCGAAGGTGAACGCCTGGTACACACCGGCGAGATCCCGACCCACGGCATTGGCCCGCACGAGGTGGCCTGGCTGCCCGATGGCGAAACGCTGATCGTGGCCAACGGCGGTATTCGCACCGAAGCCGAAAGCCGGGTGGAGATGAACCTTGACGCCATGCAGCCGAGCCTGGTGCTGATGCAACGCGACGGCACCCTGCTGAGCAAGGAAACCCTGGCCCAGCAGATGAACAGCGTGCGCCACCTGGCGGTGGGCAGCGATGGCACCATCGCTGCCTGCCAGCAGTTCATGGGCGATGCCGATGAAACTGCCGAGCTGCTGGCGATCAAGCGCCCGGGCGAGCCGTTCAAGGCCTTCCCGGTGCCAGAGCGGCAGTTGCAGGCCATGGCCCAGTACACCGCAAGCGTTGCCATCCATAGCGAACTGCGGCTGGTGGCACTGACCGCGCCCCGGGCCAACCGCCTGTTTGTCTGGGACCTGGACAGCGGCGCAGTTCGCCTGGATGCACCCATGCCTGATTGCGCAGGGGTTGGCGCGGTGAAAGACGGCTTTGTCGTCACCTCCGGGCAGGGCCGTTGCCGGTTCTACGATTGCCGCAAGGCCGAACTGGTCGGGCAACCGATGAACCTGCCATCCGGCTTCTGGGACAACCACCTGCATCTCGTCTGATTGATCCGCTGCCTTCACCGGCCCCATCGCCGGCAAGCCAGCTCCCACAGGTACACCGCAGGTTTCAGGACCTGTGGTGTACCTGTGGGAGCTGGCTTGCCGGCGATGGGGCCGGTTCAGACAATTCACTCCCCTTCAATCAAAAAACAGTCAATACTTCCCCCATCCACACGTGGGCAGGATCGCCCGTTGTCGTGTCCAGGCTAATAACAACCGTATCCAAGGAACCGGACCTATGCTGCGCCGCCGCATGCTGATCATGTTGGCCGTGGTTCTGCTGATCGTGCTGGCCCTGGGGGGCTACAAGGCTTTCTCGATCTATCAGCAGATCCAGATGTTCACTGCCCCCAAGCCGCCCATCACCGTAGCGGCAGCCTTGGCCGAACAGCGTCAGTGGCAAGAGCGCCTGCCCGCCGTCGGCAGCCTCAAGGCACTGCAGGGTGTGGAGCTGAGCCTGGAGGTGGAAGGTATCGTCAAAGCCCTGCACTTCAACTCGGGCCAGCAGGTCAAGGCCGGGCAATTGCTGCTGCAACTCAACGACGACCAGGAAACGGCCCTGCTCGGCACCGCCCAGGCAGACCTGGGCCTGGCCAAGGTGGATTTTGGCCGTGGCAGCCAACTGGTCGGCGACTCGGCCATCTCCCGTGGCGAGTTCGACCGCCTTAGCTCCCAGTACCGCCGAAACCAGGCGGTGGTCGAGCAGCTCAAGGCGCAGAAGATCAAGAAGAGCATCAACGCCCCGTTCAGCGGCACTATCGGTATCCGCCAGGTGGACATCGGCCAGTACCTGGCCGCCGGCACGATGATCGCCACCCTGCAGGACACGTCCAGCCTGTACGTAGACTTCAATGTGCCGGAGCAGGCCCTGCCGAAGTTGAGCCTGGGCCAGCAGGTGCTGTTGCAGGTGGCCGCCTACCCGGGCCAGACCTTCCCCGCCAGCCTCAGTGCCATCAACCCCAAGGTCGAGGAAACCACGCGCAACCTGCTGGTGCGTGCCACCTTGGCCAACCCCGACGGCAAGCTGCTGCCAGGCATGTTCGCCAACCTGCTGATCCTGCTGCCCAACCCGCAACCGCAAGTGGTAGTGCCGGAAAGCGCCATTACCTACACCCTGTACGGCAATTCGGTGTACGTCGCCGCGCCGAAGAAGGACAAGGACGGCAAGCCAGAAAACGACGACAAGGGCCAACCCCAGCTGGTCGCCGAACAACGCACGGTCCAAACCGGCGAGCGCCGCGACGGCGTGGTGGTGGTCAGCAAGGGCCTGCAAGCCGGCGAACAGGTGGTCACCGCCGGGCAACTGAAGCTCACCCCGGGCGCCGCGATCCGCATCGGCCAGGACAAAGCCCTCAAGCCCGAACAGGGCGCGACGGGCAAGGACTGACAGGAGGCTGGCATGGCGTTTACCGATCCGTTTATCCGTCGCCCGGTACTGGCCAGCGTGGTCAGCCTGCTGATCTTGCTGCTGGGCTTCCAGGCCTGGAACAAGCTGCAGATCCGCCAGTACCCACAAATGGAAAACGCCCTGATCACGGTAACCACGGCTTATCCCGGGGCCAACGCCGAGACCATCCAGGGCTACATCACCCAGCCGCTGCAGCAAAGCCTGGCAAGTGCCGAAGGCATCGACTACATGACCTCGGTGAGCCGGCAGAACTTCTCGATCATTTCCATCTACGCGCGCATCGGTGCCGACAGCGACCGGCTGTTCACCGAGCTGCTGGCCAAGGCCAACGAAGTGCGCAACAAACTCCCTCAGGACTCCGAAGACCCAGTGCTGAGCAAGGAGGCTGCCGATGCCTCGGCGCTGATGTACGTGAGTTTCTACAGCAAGGAAATGAGCAACCCGCAGATCACCGACTACCTGTCACGGGTCATCCAGCCCAAGCTGGCCACGTTGCCAGGCATGGCCGAGGCGGAAATTCTCGGCAACCAAGTGTTTGCCATGCGTATCTGGATCGACCCGGTGAAGCTGGCCGGCTTCGGCCTGTCGGCCACCGACGTGACCAATGCCGTACGCCGCTACAACTTCCTCTCTGCTGCCGGTGAGGTAAAAGGCGAATACGTGGTTACCAGTATCAACGCCAGTACCGAGCTGAAGTCGGCCGAAGCGTTCGCCGCCCTGCCGGTCAAGACCAGCGGCGACAGCCGCGTGCTGCTGGGCGATGTGGCGCGGGTAGAGATGGGCGCAGAAAACTACGACACGGTCAGCTCGTTCGACGGCACGCCATCGGTGTATATCGGCATCAAGGCCACCCCGGCCTCCAACCCGCTGGAAGTGATCAAGGAAGTGCGGCGTATCATGCCTGAGCTGGAAAGCCAGCTACCCTCGGCGCTGAAGGTGTCGATCGCCTACGACGCCACGCTGTTCATCCAGGCCTCCATCGACGAAGTGATCAAGACCCTCGGTGAAGCGGTATTGATCGTGATCGTGGTGGTGTTCCTGTTCCTCGGCGCCCTGCGCTCGGTGCTGATCCCGGTGGTCACCATTCCGCTGTCGATGATCGGCGTGCTGTTTTTCATGCAGATGATGGGCTACTCGCTCAACCTGCTGACCCTGCTGGCCATGGTGCTGGCCATCGGCCTGGTGGTGGACGATGCCATTGTCGTGGTGGAGAACATCCACCGGCACATGGAAGAAGGCAAGTCGCCGTTCGACGCGGCACTGGAGGGCGCCCGCGAGATCGCCATGCCGGTGGTGTCGATGACCATCACTCTGGCCGCCGTGTATGCACCCATCGGCTTCCTCACCGGGCTCACAGGGGCCTTGTTCAAGGAGTTCGCCCTGACCTTGGCCGGGGCGGTGGTCATCTCCGGCATCGTGGCCCTCACCCTGTCGCCGATGATGTGCGCCCTGCTGCTGCGCCAGGAGCAGAACCCCAGCGGCCTCGCCCATCGCCTGGACAAGATCTTCGAGCGCCTGAAGGTGCGCTACCAGCGCCTGTTGCACGCCACCCTGGATAGCCGCCCGGTGGTGCTGGTGTTTGCGGTGATCATCCTGTGCCTGATCCCGGTGCTGCTCAAGTTCACCCAGAACGAACTGGCGCCCAACGAAGACCAGGCCGTGATCTTCATGATGAGCAGCTCGCCGCAGCCGGCCAACCTCGATTACCTCAACGCCTATACCGACGAGTTCACCCCGCTGTTCAAGGCCTTCCCCGAATACTACTCATCCTTCCAGATCAACGGTTTCAATGGCGTGCAGACGGGTATCGGCGGCTTCCTGCTCAAACCCTGGAACGAGCGCGAGCGCACACAGATGGAGCTGTTGCCACTGGTGCAGGCCAAACTGGAGGAAATCGGCGGCCTGCAGATCTTCGGCTTCAACCTGCCCTCCCTGCCCGGTACCGGTGAGGGCCTGCCGTTCCAGTTCGTGATCAATACCGCAGGTGACTACCCGGCACTGCTGGAAGTGGCCCAGCGCATCAAGACCCGCGCCCAGGAGTCGGGCAAGTTCGCCTTCCTCGACATCGACCTGGCCTTCGACAAGCCCGAAGTGGTGGTCGACATCGACCGGGCAAAAGCAGCGCAGATGGGGGTGTCGATGGACGCCTTGGGCGGCACGCTGGCAACCTTGCTGGGCGAGGCGGAAATCAACCGGTTCACGCTGGAAGGGCGCAGCTACAAGGTGATAGCCCAGGTCGAGCGGCTGTACCGTGACAACCCCGGCTGGCTGAACAACTACTACGTGAAGAACGACCAGGGCCAACTGCTGCCGCTGTCGACCCTGATCACCCTCACCGACCGCGCCCGCCCGCGTCAGCTCAACCAGTTTCAGCAGTTGAACTCGGCGATCATCCAGGGCGTGCCCATGGTCAGCCTGGGCGAAGCGCTGAAGACGGTGCAGGACATCGCCCGCGAAGAGGCCCCGGAAGGCTTTGCCTTCGACTACGCCGGCGTGGCCCGCCAGTACGTTCAGGAAGGCAGCGCGCTGTGGGTTACCTTCGGCCTGGCACTGGCGATCATCTTCCTGGTGCTGGCAGCACAGTTTGAAAGTTTCCGCGACCCGCTGGTGATCCTGGTGACGGTGCCATTGTCGATCTGCGGGGCGCTGCTGCCGCTGTTCCTGGGTATATCGAGCATGAATATCTACACCCAGGTCGGGCTGGTGACCTTGATCGGGCTGATCAGCAAGCACGGTATCCTCATCGTCGAGTTCGCCAACCAGCTGCGTGAGGAACGCGGCCTGAGCGTGCGCGAGGCGATCGAGGAAGCGGCGGCGATTCGCCTGCGGCCAGTGCTGATGACAACGGCGGCAATGGTGTTCGGCATGGTACCGCTGATTCTGGCGACCGGGGCCGGGGCGGTCAGCCGTTTTGACATCGGGACGGTGATCGCCACCGGGATGTCGATTGGTACGCTGTTTACCTTGTTTGTGCTGCCTTGTATCTACACACTGCTGGCGCACAGGGCGGTGGCTAAAGAACCTGCTGTAGCCTGATCCGGCCTCTTCGCGGGTAAACCCGCTCCCACAGGTACTGCACAGGTTCCGTACCTGAGCTTTACCCGTGGGAGCGGGTTTACCCGCGAAGAGGCCGGTGAGGCAGACACAAAAAAGCCAGAGGCCCCGCGATTGCGGGGCCTCTGGCGTTTCTAGCTCACACCGGGTTCAGCCAAATGGCCGCAACCCTTGACGCAGACCAAACAGGAACAGCAAAAGGTCCTGATCCGGCGCGACCTGTGCCTGCTGCTGCGGTTTCGCTTCCCGCGGCAACGCGCACTGGTCGGCCATCTCAGCCTTGCTGAACACGGTCGGCCTCGGCTCTTCCCAGGCAGCCACCGCCACGGTGGTCACGGCCAGGCCGGCTACCAGGAACAAAGCTCGAGCTATTTCTAGTTTCATTACCCTAACCCTTTGACAGCGCTGCCAAACGCCATCTTGTAAAAGTAGAGCAACGTCTGCCATTCCGCGTCATTGAGCGACGAATGGCGGCGCAGCTGGCGCAGGTCGTTACCTGCCGCACGCTGGCAACTGATACGCCGCCGGCACTTTTCCAGGTCCAGCAGCGCCACTTCGACGCGCGCTTGCTCGCCTTCGCCAATCACCTTGATGAATACGTGCTTGCCATACAGGCAGCCGTGCTGCCAGTGCCCCAGGTGCATGCGCGCAAGGTTGTCCGCCAGGTCCTTGAGCATGCGCTCATGCACAACCTGCGGGTAACGCTCACGGGCACCTTCGGCATGCCAGTTGTCGAGTTCGATAAACCCGTCCAATGCTTCGCTCACCAGCAGCGCACGCCATTGGTGGTCGGCATCGCGTTCGGCACCACAGAAGACGATGCGCGGTACACGCACGCCCAGTTGCTCGAAGCTGTTCAGCGCATCGAGTTCACGCAATACGGTCGGTCGGCCAAAAGGGTGCAGCAGGCTGCGGTAGATATGCCCGACCTGACGCTTGGCATACAGCAGCTTGCCATTGGCATCATTGAGACGTTGCACACCACTCTCGCCACCGCGGCGCTGGTTAGGTTCCTCCACCCACTCGCCTTGCTGGCGCCAGTAAAAATCGAACCGCGACTCCCCTTTCTGGGCTACAGCCATCAAACACTACCCCTTACGCAATACGTAAACCCGCCACATGGCATAGAACGGCAGGAAGTCGAGGCGTTCCTGGATTCTGAAGCCTGCGGCCCTGAATTCTTCTTCGACCGTTTCGGCCGGTAACACAAAACGGTTCTGGTAATTGTCCTGGTCAGCCTTGGTACTGCGACGCTCTTCGAGTTTTTTTCGGCGCCAGGCCTTGAAGTTGCCATCCACCCACAGGGACAGAATCACACTATCACGGCTAACCCGCTGAAATTCCGAAAGAATGGTCTTTCTGTGGGCGGATTCGCCAATGTGGTGGAACAGTCGCATACAGAAAATGCTGTCCACCGAGTTGTCCGGCAGGTCAATGGCAAACGCAGAAGTCTGCAAAGGGCGTACCCGTGCCACCACTTCTGGCGGTTGCGCGGCGCACGCTGTCTCGATCATCGCTTCGGAGTTGTCGGCACCGATGATTACCCGATTGGGTTTTTCTGCCAGCAGCGGCCAGAAACGGCCAGCACCGCACGGCAGGTCCAGTACCAGGCCAGGCTCGCCAGCCAATGCCAGGGCGCGACGCGCCAGTTGCTCATCTCGCTTGTGGGAAAGGCGTCGCGCCAGGCCGTCCTGGTGCTTGAGAAAGTACTCACGCGCATGGTCTTTGTCGTACTTCTCGGAAAATTCAAGCTTGATGGGGCTACGCATTGGGCATCTCCTGACTCCAGTGCCGCTCACCTTAGGTAAGCAAGCGTCGGAATCAGGTCATGCCAATGTGAAAAAAATGTTGCGCGCCAATTGACCTGTTACAAACCATTACTCGGCCATGCCGTCCAGGTCGCCTTTGGCCGCGGTATTGCTCAGGTCGACCTGGAAGCGGCAACCATGCGGCAAGGTAGACGTGAGGGTAACGCGCCAGCCCTGGTCATCACAGATCCGCTGCACCAGCGAAAGCCCCAGACCCAGGCCCTCGCCGCGCCGCTCGTCGCCGCGTACAAATGGCTTGAACATGGCCTCGCGCTGCTCTTCAGGGATACCCACACCGCTGTCCTCCACACTGAAGCCGTTGGCTTCCAGGCTCAGGCGGATATAGCCGCTATCGGTGTAGTGCGCAGCATTGCGCAGCAGGTTGCCCATCACCGACTGCAGGAACGTGGCGTTGTACAGCACCGGGCTCGCGCTGACGCGGCCATCGAAGTACAGGGTCAGGCCCTTTTGCTCGATGGTGTCGCGCCACACGCCGATCAGCTCATCAGCCACTTCGCGAAGGGTCGCCTGCGAGGCCACCGCGCCCTCGTCACGCTGCGCACGCGCCAGCATCAGGAAGGTCTTGACCAGCTCGCGCATCTCTTCCGTGGCCCGCGCCACGCGCTCCACCTGGCTGCGCGCGCGGGTGTCGAGATTGGGGTTTTCCATCAGCAGTTCGCAGGAGGTTGCCAGCACCATCAACGGCGTGCGCAGCTCGTGGCTGACATCACTGGTGAACAGCCGTTCGCGGGTCAGCGCATCGCGCAGGCGGCCCAAGGTATCGTCGAAAGCCACTGCCAGCTGGCCGACTTCGTCTGCGGCGTAGTCCGGTGCCAGCGGCGGGGCCAGGCCCAGCAGCTGGTCGCGGTGACGCACCTGGCGGGCCAGGCGGATCACCGGCGCCATCACCCGGCGCGCCACCAGCCAGCCGAGGATGACGGCCAGCACCAGGCTGAGCACGAAGCCCACCACCACCACCGCGAACAGCACGCGCTCGCGTTCTTCGAAGTCGCTCTGGTCCTGCAGCAGTACATACCGGCGGCCATCGACGATCTCGACCATGGCGTGGTACGACAGCTGGTCGCGAAACACCTCGTGGAAGCCTCGGTCGAGGTGGCGCAGGTCCTTGGGCAGCTCGAAGTCGTCACGCCCGCCGCTGAAGTAGAACAGCTGATCGGGGCGTGGCCGGTGGCTCCAGTCGCTGACGCTGTCCATGCGCAGCAGGCGCTGCAGGTCACCGCCCAATACCGAGGAAATCAACCGCTCTTCGACCAGGTGCACAGTGGCAACGATGCCGAAGGCGAACGCCCCGGCCACCAGCGCGCTCATCAAGGCAAAGGCGATGATGATGCGCTGGGCAAGGCTTTGCTTAAACTCCATCGCGGCCCTCGGCGAGGCGATAGCCGACGCCATGCACGGTATGCAGCAACGGTTTTTCAAACGGTTTGTCGATCACCTGGCGCAGCTGGTGCACATGGCTGCGCAGGCTGTCGCTGTCAGGGCAGTCGTCGCCCCACAAGGCTTCTTCCAGCACTTCGCGGCGCAACACGTGCGGGCTTTTCTGCATCAACACTGCCAGCAGCTTGAGGCCGACAGGGTTGAGCTTGAGCAGGCGCCCCTGGCGGGTAACCTCCAGGGTGTCGAGGTCGTAGCTGAGGTCGGACACCTGCAGCGTACGGCGCCCGCCGCCCTGGGCTCGACGCAGCACCGCTTCGATGCGCGCCGCAAGCTCCGACAGCGCGAACGGCTTGAGCAGGTAGTCGTCGGCCCCGGAGCGGAAACCTTGCAGTCGGTCGTCCAACTGGTCGCGGGCGGTAAGCATGATCACCGGGGTGTCGCGGCGGGCGTCTTCACGCAGGCGCTTGCACAGGGTGTAGCCATCGATGCCGGGCAGCATGATGTCCAGCACGATCAGGTCGTAGTGTTCGGTGGCAGCCAGGTGCAGGCCGGACAAGCCATCTTGGGCGCAGTCAACGGTGTAGCCCTTCATGCCCAGGTAATCGGCCAGGTTGGCCAGGATATCGCGGTTGTCTTCAACCAAAAGAATGCGCATCGGTTTCTCCTGTGCGGCGCTTCTCGCTGTGGTGCGCGGCAGGCGCAGCTTAAGGCCTATGCCTGCACGGTGCCAGCCCCCGGAGAAATTCACCGCACTTGACGGTTTTTTCACTGATCCTTCACGGACACAGGATAGCGGGCGGCCGACAATGTCCGATCTTTTTCGTGCCCTGGAGCCGTCATGCAGCAACGAACCCGCCCTCGCCCGATCAATTACTGGCTGTACCTGGGCATACCCTTGGCGACCGCGCTGGCCTTGATCCTGCTGGAGCTGACTTCGGTCGACATGGATGTGGCCAACCTGTTCTTCGACCCCGCTGCCGGGCAGTTCATTGGCCGCCACAGCTACCTGCTGGAAAACATCCTGCACGACCGGGTCAAGCAGGTGGTGATCTTGCTGGGGGTGTTGTCGCTGCTGATGTTTACCGCCAGTTTCTTCTGGAAGCACCTGTTCGGCTGGCGCCGCGAGCTGGGCTGCCTGGTGCTGGCACTGGGCCTGTCCACGGCGTTTGTCACGCCGCTGAAAAAGGTGACCCAGGTGCAGTGCCCGTGGAGCCTGACCCAGTTTGGCGGCACCGAAACCTACAGCAAGTTGCTGGAGCCACGGCCGGCCACCGACAAGCCAGGGCTGTGCTGGCCGGGTGGGCACGCAGCGACCGGGTTCTGCCTGTTCGGCCTGTTCTTCATGCTGCGTGATCGCAAGCCACGGTTGGCGCGGGTGGCGTTCGTAGTGGCATTGGTAGCCGGATCGGTGCTGGGTGTGGGGCGGATGATGCAGGGCGCCCACTTCTTGTCGCACAACGTGTGGACAGCGGTGTTCTGCTGGTTGATCGGGTTGGGGTCGTATTACCTGGTTCTGTATCGGCGGGGCGTGGTGGAAGCGCCAGCTGTCGAGCGTAGCGTCGCCTGACAGAGGGGCCGCTTCGCGGCCCATTCGCAGCACAAGACTGCTCCTACAAGAGTACGCGTCGGTGCCGGACTGTACGCGATACCTGTAGGAGCAGCCTTGTGCTGCGAAGAGGCCCTCACAGGAAAATAAAAAGCCCCGGCTCTCACGAACCGGGGCTTTTTAATGGTGCAGGGGGTAAGGCTGGCTTACATCATGCCGCCCATGCCACCCATGCCGCCCATGTCTGGCATGCCGCCGCCAGCTGGGGCTTCGCTCGGAGCGTCAGCAATCATGGCTTCGGTGGTGATCATCAGACCGCCAATCGAAGCAGCAGCTTGCAGGGCCGAACGGGTGACCTTGGCTGGGTCCAGGATGCCCATCTCGATCATGTCGCCGTATTCGCCGGTAGCAGCGTTGTAACCGAAGTTACCCGAACCTTGCTTGACCTTGTCAGCGACAACGCTTGGCTCGTCGCCGGCGTTGGCAGTGATCTGGCGCAGCGGCGCTTCAACAGCGCGACGCAGCAGGGCGATACCGACGTTCTGGTCTTCGTTGTCGCCTTTCAGGTCAACGATCGCATTCAGGGCGCGAACCAGGGCAACACCACCGCCAGGCACCACGCCTTCTTCAACGGCTGCACGGGTAGCGTGCAGGGCGTCTTCAACGCGGGCTTTCTTCTCTTTCATTTCAACTTCGGTGCCGGCACCGACCTTGATCACGGCAACACCGCCAGCCAGCTTGGCCAGACGCTCTTGCAGCTTCTCACGGTCGTAGTCCGAGGAAGTCTCTTCGATCTGGGCACGGATCTGCTTGACGCGAGCCTGGATGTCATCTTCAACGCCAGCGCCGTCAATGATGGTGGTGTTTTCCTTGGACAGGATGACGCGCTTGGCGTTACCCAGGTGCTCCAGGGTAGCGGTTTCCAGGGACAAGCCGATTTCTTCGGAGATGACCTGGCCGCCGGTCAGGACAGCGATGTCCTGCAGCATGGCCTTGCGGCGGTCGCCGAAGCCTGGTGCCTTGACCGCTGCAACCTTGACGATGCCGCGCATGTTGTTGACTACCAGGGTAGCCAGCGCTTCACCTTCAACGTCTTCGGCAACGATCAGCAGTGGGCGGCCGGCCTTGGCAACGGCTTCCAGAACTGGCAGCAGCTCACGGATGTTGGAGATTTTCTTGTCGACCAGCAGCAGCAGCGGGCCTTCCAGCTCGGCAACCATGGTGTCCGGCTTGTTGACGAAGTACGGCGACAGGTAGCCACGGTCGAACTGCATGCCTTCTACGACGGACAGTTCGTTATCCAGGCCCGAGCCTTCTTCAACGGTGATCACGCCTTCTTTACCGACTTTTTCCATGGCTTCGGCAATGATGTTGCCGATGGAGTCGTCAGAGTTGGCGGAGATGGTGCCTACCTGGGCGATGGCCTTGGAGTCGGCGCATGGCTTGGACAGGTTCTTCAGCTCGGCAACAACGGCGGCGGTAGCCTTGTCGATGCCGCGCTTCAGGTCCATCGGGTTCATGCCGGCAGCGACGGCTTTCAGGCCTTCGTTGACGATGGCCTGAGCCAGAACGGTAGCGGTGGTGGTGCCGTCACCGGCAGCGTCGTTGGCCTTGGAAGCAACTTCCTTGACCAGCTGGGCGCCCATGTTTTCGAAGGCGTCTTTCAGCTCGATTTCTTTGGCGACGGAAACGCCGTCCTTGGTGATGGTTGGCGCGCCGAAGCTCTTGGCCAGTACCACGTTACGGCCTTTCGGGCCCAGGGTCGCTTTTACCGCGTCAGCCAGAACGTTGACGCCAACCAGCATTTTCTTACGAGCGGAATCGCCAAACTTTACGTCTTTAGCAGCCATGATCGTTTAATCCTTGGAATTCTTTGGAGTAACGGGAAGTCGGGGAAATCAGCCTTCGACAACGGCGAGGATTTCGTTCTCGGCCATGACCAGCAGGTCTTCGCCATCGACTTTCACGGTGTTGCTGCCCGAGTAAGGGCCGAATACCACTTTGTCACCCACTTTCACGGCCAGCGCGCGAACTTCGCCGTTGTCCAGGATGCGACCGGTGCCGACGGCAACAACTTCGCCGCGGTTTGGTTTTTCAGCGGCCGAACCCGGCAGGACGATACCGCCAGCGGTTTTCGATTCTTCTTCGCTGCGACGGATGACTACGCGGTCATGCAGAGGACGAAGCTTCATTGTCGATCTCTCCCAAATTGTGGTTTTCATCGGCCGGTATCGACACCGGCGGGTTGATGCTGTCCGGCGTTGCCGGGAAGTGGCCCGCGATGGGCGAACCACTTGTGTAATGTCTGGCGTTGCCACCAGAAACCTTGCGGTGACCACATACATGAGGCCGCCAGATTCAATTACAAGGCTTGATATACAAAATTTTTGATCCGGCTGAAAAGATCGGGGCCGCTTGCGCGGCCCCGGAGGTTTTACTTGTCGCGGCGCTCATACTCGCCTTCGATCACGTTCGGGCGATGGCCGCCATCACGCGGCTGCGCCTGGAACGGGTCATCCTGAAACGCACGTTGGCGCAGGGCCTGCGCCTCGGCACGCTCGCGCATCTTGCGCGCGGCCAGGCGGCGGGTGAACGGCAGCAGGCACAGCAGGCCCAGCACGTCGCTGATGAAGCCTGGCAGCAGCAGCAGGCCGCCACCGACTGCCAGCATCATGCCCTGGAACATGTCCTCGGCGGGCAACTCGCCGCGCTGCAGGCTTTCACGGGCGCGCAGTGCGGTGGCCAGGCCGGCCACCCGCATCACCAGCACACCCAGGGCGGAGCCAGCGATGATCAGCAGCAGTGCCGGGAAGAAACCGATTGCCGCGCTGACCTTGACGAAGACGAAAAGCTCCAGCACAGGAAAAATCAGAAACAGCAGTAGAAAAGCACGCATCAAGGGTTCCTCGACGGAAGATAACCTTCCAATAAGACCTCAAATGGATGCCGACGCTCCGGATTTCAACCCTCGACTTGCGTCGCATGCGGCCATTGGTCGGCCCGAGCCAGCAAAACCAAGGCCTCCCGGACTTGTGTCGGCGTGTTGCAAGTGGCCGGAAAGGGCAGCCAGTGCACGGCCTGACCAATGCGAAGGTGCATGCCTTCGCTGTCGACCCCAGCCATCTGCGCCGGTGCATGCCGTGGCAGGTCGGTCAGTTCGACGTAGTGAGCAATAGCGTTGGCGTGATCGCTGTTCATATGCTCAACCATGCTCGCCTCGGCCTTGCCGGCGAACGGGTTGGCCAAGGTCACCTGATCGAGCCAGTGGATCGCGCCAAAGCCACCAATGTAGCGGTGACGCACTGGCTGCAGCACCCAAAAGTCGAAGTCGTGGGCCTTGTGGTAGTTGGCGGCGTCCGGGAAATAGCGGTAGTAGCGCTCGGCAGCCGCTTCGACAGCAGCCTCGTCGACCAGCTTGTGCGCTTCGGCCATCACGGTCAGGCGCCCTACGGCCTGCACATCCTCAGCCTCGCGCTCACCCACCAGCAGCGAACACTTGGGGTCTTTCTGCAGGTTGTGGGTGTGCTGGGCGATTCGGCTGATGAGGATCAGCGGGTTGCCGTTGGCATCGAGGCAATACGGCACGACCGAGCCGAACGGGTAGCCGGGCATCGACTTGGAATGGGTCGAGAGCACGCCGCGGTATTCCTTGAGGAGCAATTCCCGGGCTGGGCGGATGGCGTTGGTACTCACTTGAGGGCGGCTCCTGGCGGCAGACTGGATGGGCACAAGATAGCATTATCAGGCCCACTGCCAATGGGGCTGCTGCGCAGCCCCCTGCGATCTACCAGGTAACGCCGAACCCTGCGGTGTAGCGGGTCTTGTCCAGGTCGCTTTCACGCGTGCCGGTAATGATGTCCTTCTCGGCCTTGAGGTTGAGCGAGGCCCACTCGGTGACCTTGTAGCGCAGGCCAACCTCGGCATCCAGCGAGTAGTCGGCCACGCCGCCCAGCGGCTTGGCGAACTCGCCATTGGTGAACAGCTGCACGTTCTTGCCGATCAGGTAGCGGGTGTAGTCCCACTTCACCGCCGCGGAATAGAAGTTGTCCTTGCCGCCATCCTGGTATTCGAAGTCGGTACGGTTGATCAGCGAGCCCAGCGAGAACGCCCCCAGCTCATCGTCCCAGAACTGGTAACCCGGGCCGGTACCGACGGTGCGCTGGCGGGCCAGGTCTTCGATGCGGTCACGCTTGTATTCGGCACGCCCCTGCCAGAACCACTTCTCGGTGATGAAGCGGTCCAGGGCGTACTCGGCGCTCCAGTTGTCGGTGGTGGTGACGTCGTCCTTGGTCTCGCGGTTGTATTCGCCTTCGGCATTGTGCCGCCAGCGGCCATGGCGAGCGGTAGTCTTGAAGCCTACGTCGTAATCGTCGGTGTCGTTCTCGGCACGCTTGTAGTCCAGCGCCACATCGACGTTGCCTTTCCACACGAAGTCCTCGACCAGCGGCTTGGGCTTCATGATCTGCTCGATGCTGGCCAGTTCCACGGTCTTTGGCGCTTCGCCATTGGCCAGCGTTACCTTGCCAGGCTCGGCGGCTTTCAGCGACTTGGCTTTTTCACCGGTGTAGGCGTCTTGCTTGACCAGCATCTCCTGGTCGCTTTCCAGGGTCTGGACCTCTTTCCAGTCCAGCGCGATGGAGCCGCCATAAGGGGTTTCCAGCAGCAGCTTACCGCCGTCGAAGACTTTGATCTTGCCGCTGAGCCGGTCACCGTTCTTCATCCACACGGTATCGGCCAACACCGGGGAGGCGCACAAGGAGGCAGCTAGCAGGCACAACAAGGATCTAGAATACATAGGCGGACTACGGGTTCGTTTTGACAAAAAAGCCGGGCATTATCCAGATACCGACGACCAGAGCAAGGACAGACCGGGCATACGCCGTTGAGTTCAACTCTCATTTGCCGAACCACCGGTCCAGTTTCATCTACAGCCCAAGGGGGGCCTGATGTCTGATGGATACGAGCACGCCCTGGACAGCGCCGAGGGCCGACGAACGGTGCTGTATTCGGTACTCGGCCAGGTGCCGCCCGGCAAGGTGGTGAGCTACGGCCAGCTGGCCGAGCAGGCGGGGCTGGGCCGCGCGGCACGCTGGGTTGGCCGCACGCTTGGTCAGTTGCCGGCAGATACCCGGCTGCCATGGCACCGGGTGCTTGGCGCAGGTGGGCGGTTGAGCCTTGCATCAGGGACGCCGTCAGGGGATGAACAACGGGCGCGTTTACGCGCGGAGGGTGTGAATGTAACCAACAATCGTGTGGATATGACGCGCCATGGCTGGCGCCCAATGGAGCACAGCGGTTAGAGTGCGCGCTTTGTTTTCGCAAACTTGAGGCAGATGTTGGCCCATGCCCCGTAAAACCTGGCGCGCTGCGCTTGCTGCCTATGCCAGCCCGTCAACCTTGGTACTTTTGCTGCTTGGTTTCGCCGCCGGCCTGCCCTACATGCTGGTGTTCTCGACCCTGTCCGTGTGGTTGCGCGAAGCTGGCGTTGCCCGTGAGACCATTGGTTACGCCAGCCTGATTGGCCTGGCTTACGCCTTCAAGTGGGTGTGGTCGCCGCTGCTCGACCAATGGCGCCTGCCACTGCTCGGCGGCCTGGGCCGACGACGGTCGTGGTTGCTGCTGTCGCAAGCACTGGTGGTGGTCGGGCTGGTTGGCATGAGCCTGTGCGACCCGCAACAGCACCTGTCGTGGTTGATCGCCATGGCGGTGCTGGTAGCGTTCGCCTCTGCCACTCAGGATATCGCCGTCGACGCGTATCGCCTGGAAATCGCCGACGACCAACGCCAGGCCGCGCTCGCCGCCAGCTACATGGCCGGCTACCGGGTGGCAGCGTTGCTCGCCACGGCCGGCGCGCTGTTCTTTGCCGAGTGGTTCGGCTCCACCGGTTTCAGCTACCTGCACAAAGCCTGGGCCGGCACTTATGTCATGTTCGGGGTGATGATGCTCCCCGCCCTGTTCACCACGCTGGTCATGCGCGAGCCGCCAGTGCCCATGCGCACGCAGTTGTCGGCAGCGCGCTACGGCCTGGTGCACCAGTTGGCGTCGGTGTTCGTGCTGATCATCCTGCTGGTATCGGTACCGGCCAGCTTTACCCAGATGTTCAACACCGGCTGGTCCAGCGTCATTTCCGGTGACGCAACGCCACTCGACCTGCTGCTGGAAGATCGCGCCTTCCTGCGCCTGATCCTTTATGTGCTGCTGAGCTGGGCGTGCCTGTCCAGCCTGGGCCGTCGCGGCCTGGCCCCGGTGCTGACCCCGGTCAACGACTTCATCACCCGCTACCGCTGGCAGGCCCTGTTGCTGCTTGGCCTGATCGCCACGTATCGCATGTCGGACACCGTGATGGGCGTGATGGCCAACGTGTTCTACATCGACATGGGCTTCACCAAGGACCAGATCGCCAGTGTCAGCAAGATCTTCGGCCTGATCATGACCCTGGTCGGCGCCGGGGTCGGCGGCCTGCTGATCGTGCGCTTCGGCATCATGCCGATCCTGTTCATCGGCGGTGTCGCCTCGGCCGGTACCAACATCCTGTTCCTGATGCTGGCCGACATGGGGCCGAACCTGGAAATGCTGGTGGTGACCATCTCGCTGGACAACTTCAGCTCCGGCATGGCCACGTCGGCCTTTGTGGCCTACCTGTCGAGCCTGACCAACCTGAAGTTCTCGGCGACGCAGTACGCGCTGCTCAGCTCGATCATGCTGCTGCTGCCGCGGCTTATCGGCGGGTATTCAGGGGTTATGGTGGAGAAGTTCGGCTACCACGATTTCTTCCTGATCACCGCATTGCTGGGCGTGCCTACGCTTATCCTGATCGCGCTGCAGTGGCGTCAGGAGGCTGGCCGGGGTACGCCGGTGGCAGAGGACAGTTCAGCGGCCGAGCGGCCCTGAAAGAACCCTATCGCCTGTCCCGGCCTCTTCGCAGGTAAACCCGCGAAGAGGCCGGGACAGGCAATCAAACATTACTGCGCGACAGCCCCCTCATCAGGCCGCCCACCTACGACAAACCACAGCGGCCACAACGCCAATGCCCCCGCCACACCCGCCGCCAGGGCAAAGTGCAGCAAGCTGGCCCCGGCGCCCATCATCGCCAGCACCGCTCCGCCCAACCCCAGCAAGGCAATGGTGATCATCCCCAGCATGGCCGAGACCAGGCCTTTGCTCTGCTCGCTGGAGAACAACGTCATGCGGTACAGCACCGCGTTGGCCACACCCAGCCCCAGCGCGTACAGCGACATGCCCGCCACCACACTGGTAACGCTCGGCCAGTACCAGGTTGCCAGCACCATCAGGCACAGGCCAGCCAGGTATGGCCACAGCGCGCCCCGCACCAGGGCAGGCAGCGGGTAGCGGTCGGCGATGCGGTTGATGATCAGGTTACCGAGGATCAGCCCGCCAAACACCGGCAGCTGCCACAAGGCGTACGCCATCGTGCTCAGCCCCTCATCGTGGATGAGCAGCACCGGCGACAGGCCGATCCAGCCAATCAGCGGCAAACCGACCAGGCCCAAGGCAGCACTGCCTGCGACAAAGCGCCGGTTGGCCAGCAACTGACCATAGCCCGCCAGCAGTGGCAGCAGATGAATCGGTGTAAACGCCAGGCGCGAGCCGTCACGGCGTTCCACACCGAGGGTTTCGGGCATCAGGCGGTACAACAGCCCCCACACCAGCACCGCGCCAATGGCAAAGGCCACGAACAGCCAGCGCCAGTCCAGCCATTGCAGCAGCAAGGTGCCCACCAACGGCCCGAGCAGGGGTGACAGCAAGGCGATGTTGGCCAGCAAGGCCATCATGCGCACGGCGTCAGCCTCGCTGAAGGCTTCGTTCAGGGCCGGGTAGCTGACGGTGACGACAAAGCCCAGGCCGATGCCCTGCAACAGGCGCAGCAGGTTGAACAGGCCAATGTCGTGGACCCAGAAGGTGGCCAGGCACGCAAGGCCGAAGAACGCGCAGCCAACCAACAGCAGCGGGCGCCGGCCATAACGATCGGCCAGCGGGCCGATCAACCATTGCAGTACCACGCCCCCCAACAGATACAGGTTGAGGGCATGGGGAATGTATTCGGGGCTGGCGTTCAGGTCGCCCACCACCACCGGCATGGCCGGCATGACGGCGTCGCTGGCCAGGTAGGTGAGCAGTTCGAACAGGGCCAGGGTCAGGCCGAACAGCAAGGCGCGCAGGGGGGTGATGTACAGCAGTGGCTTCATGATGGCATATCGGGTGTGACAGGTGGGGCCAGGGTATATGCCAGAAAAGCCGAGCAATTGCTGTGAACAAGTGTAAAAACTGGGGCCGCTACGCGCCCCTTCGCGGGCTTGCCGCTCCCACACGGATTGCGGAATCTCTGTGGGAGCGGGCAAGCCCGCGAAGGGGCGCGAAGCGGCCCCGGTCGATGACAAAGCGGTATTACTGCGCTGCAGTCTCCTGCACCACACGGATCACCCGCTGTGGAAACGGAATGTCGATCCCTTCGGCCTTCAACCGGTCACGCGCATGCTCGTTGAGCATGAACATCACGTCCCAGTAATCGGACGTCTTGGTCCACAAGCGCAGCGAGACGGTGATCGAGCTGTCGCCCAGCGTCGCCACTACAGCCTGCGGTGCCGGGTCGGGCAGCACACGCGGGTCCTTGGCCAGCTCCAGCAGCACGTTGCGGGCCTTTTGCAGGTCGGCCTCGTAGTCCACACCCACATCGAACACCACCTTGCGCGTCGGCTGGCGGTTGGTGTTGGTGATGATGCCGTTGGACAGGCTGCCGTTAGGCATGATCACAGTCTTGTTGTCACCGGTACGCAGCACGGTGTGGAAGATCTGGATGCTGTCGACGGTGCCGGCAACGCCCTGCGCCTCGATCCAGTCACCGATACGGAACGGGCGGAACATCAGAATCAGCACACCGCCGGCGAAGTTCGCCAGGCTGCCCTGCAAGGCCAGGCCGATGGCCAGACCAGCGGCACCGATGGCGGCAACGAACGAGGTGGTCTCGATGCCGATCATCGACGCCACGCTGACCATCAGCAGCACCTTCAGCACGATGTTCGCCAGGGTGCTGATGAAACCCTGCAGCGCCAGGTCGGCGTTGCGCAGGCCAACCAGCTTGCCGAGGCGGGCGCTGACCTTGTTGATGATCCACCAACCGACCGCCAGGGTCAGCAGTGCCAGCAGCACGCGGCTGCCGTACTCCATGATCAACGGGATCCAGGTCTGGGATTGGCGGACGAGCTGATCGACTTCAGCGTTCAAATCCATATTCATCTCCTGATGCCGAGCGGCAAGTACACGGTAGAACAGGCTGCGCGCATTTACACAGCCCCGGCCCCCATGGACATCATTACGCCATCGGGGTTCCGGGCAGCACCTGCATCAGTCGCGGAAGTTGTTGAACTGCAGCGGCATGTCGAATTCCTTGGTGCGCAGCAGGGCAATGGCTTCCTGCAAGTCGTCACGCTTCTTGCCGGTTACACGCACCTGCTCGCCCTGGATGGCGGCCTGTACTTTCAGCTTGCCATCCTTGATGGTGGCAACGATCTTTTTCGCCAGGTCCTTGTCGATGCCTTCGCGGAACTTGGCTTCCTGCTTCTTTTCCTTGCCGGATGGGTACGGGTCCTGGGTTTCCAGGCATTTCACGTCGATCTTGCGCTTGACCAGTGCAAGGCGCAGGATTTCCAGCATCGCTTCGAGCTGGAACTCTTCCTCGGCGGTCAGCAGAACGGTCTGATCTTTTTCCTTGAACTCGAAGGTGCCCTTGCCTTTCAGGTCGTAACGGCGATCAAGTTCCTTGATAGCGTTATCAACGGCGTTCTGCACTTCGTGTTTGTCCAGTTCCGATACCACGTCGAACGAAGGCATGGTTGTTCTCCAAAAAATAAAGCGCGCTCGGTCTGAAGATGGAGCACGCTGAGTTAGACGGTTAAAATGCGGGCTCATTATAACGGGTTGCGAAACGCATATGAGCAGCACCTGGCATATTCTCGGCGCCGGCAGCCTCGGTAGCCTGTGGGCCTGCCGCCTGGCGCGCGCGGGCAAGGCCGTGCGCCTGATCCTGCGTGACGGGCAACGCCTGCACGCCTATCAGCAGTCCGGCGGCCTGACCCTGGTTGAACAGGACCAGCCCCGCCACTACGCCATCCCCGCCGAAACCGCCCAGGCGCAGGGCCCCATCCACCGCCTGCTGGTGGCCTGCAAGGCCTACGACGCGGCGCAGGCCATTGCCGGTGTGGCACCGCGGCTGGCCGAGGGTGCCGAAGTGCTGTTGCTGCAGAACGGCCTGGGCAGCCAGGACGAAGTGGCCGACCTGGTACCCCACGCACGCTGCATCTTCGCTTCCAGTACCGAAGGTGCCTTTCGCGACGGGGAATGGCAGGTGCGCTTTGCCGGCCACGGTTTCAACTGGCTGGGCGACCCACGCAACCCTGCAATGCCCGCCTGGTTCGATGACCTGCACGAAGCCGGTATCCCTGCCGAGTGGACGGTGGACATCCTCACCCGGCTATGGCGCAAGCTGGCCCTCAACTGCGCCATCAACCCGCTGACCGTGCTGCACGAATGCCAGAACGGCGGCCTGCTGGGGCACCTGGGAGAAGTGGATGCGCTGTGCGCCGAACTGGTCCAGTTGCTGCGGCGCTGCGGCCAGCCGGAAGCGGCAGATGAGCTGAGCGAAGAAGTACAGCGGGTGATCCTTGCCACCGCGGCCAACTACTCTTCCATGTACCAGGACGTGCGCGCGGGCCGACGCACAGAGGTGCACTACCTGCTCGGCCATGCCTGCCGTGCGGCCGGGCGCCATGGCCTGCAATTGCCACTGCTGGAACGCTTGCAACAGCGCCTGGTCGATAACTTGCGCACGCGTGGCTTGCCCTGCGACTGACGCGGCCCTTTCAACCGGATACGGACATTGCCTAGCCCATGACCTTGCGCCAACGCCTGGAAAACCTCCCGGTCGGGCAGAAACTGCTGGCGGCCCTGCTGGTGTTGCTGGTGACCATCCTGCTGGTGGCCAACCTCACCTTCATCAGCGCCGCCTACTGGATCACCCAGGAAAGCATGGCGCCGCAGGCACTGCAGACCATCGGCCGGCTGGTGGCCAACCCGCAACTCGCCGCCCGCGCCGGCGACACCCCGGAAACCGCCAGCGCCCTGCTCAAGGAACTGGACAGCTACACGCCACTACGCGCCGCCGCCGTCTACGGCGGCGATGGGCGTATGCTGGCGCAGTTGCAGCATGGCGAGCCGCTGGCCCTGCCCAAGCGTTTTCGCAACATCGACGGCTGGCGCCTGATGGAGTTTCGCAGCACCCAGCTGATCCGCATACCGCGCGACGCCAACCCGCCGGCGCACCTGCTGCTGGTGGCCAGCAGCGAGCTGCCCACGGCGTTCTACACCGGCACCCTGAGCGCCAGCATGGGCATCCTGGTGTTCAGCATCCTGCTGTGGATTGTGGTCGCCCGGCAGATAAAGCGCCTGATCACCCAGCCAATCAACCAGCTCGAGGAGCTCAGCCGCCAGGTTACCCGCGAAGAGAGCTATGCCCTGCGCGCCAAGCGCGGCAACGACGACGAAATCGGCAGCCTGGCCGAAGCCTTCAACACCATGCTCTCGCGCATCGAAGGCCGCGAGCAGCAGCTGAAACGCGCGCGGGACGAATTCCAGAGCGCCTACGACCAGGCCCAGGGCCTGGCCGAGGAAACCCGCCATACCAACCGCAAGCTTGAGCTGGAAGTACAGGTGCGCAGCAAGATCGAGAAAAAACTCACAGGCTTCCAGAACTACCTCAACAGCATCATCGACTCGATGCCCTCGGCGCTGATCGCCCTCGACGAACAACTTTACGTGACCCAGTGGAACCACGAAGCCACGGTGCTTTCCGGTACGCCACTGGACGAAGCGCTGAACCAGCCGGTGTTCATCGCCTTCGAGCCGCTCAAGCCGTTTTTGCCGCAGTTGAAGGAAACCGTGGAGAAGCACCGGGTGGCGAAGATCGAGCGGGTCACCTGGGCCAAGGGCGATGACCTGCGTCACTACGCCCTGACCTTCTACCCGTTGACCGGCGGCGGTGGGCGCGGCGTGGTCATCCGCATCGACGACATTACCCAGCGCCTGTCGCTGGAAGAGATGATGGTGCAATCCGAGAAGATGCTCTCGGTCGGTGGCCTGGCGGCCGGCATGGCCCACGAGATCAACAACCCGCTGGGCGCCATCCTGCACAACGTGCAGAACATTCGCCGGCGCCTGTCGCCCGAGTTGCCGCGCAACCAGGAGCAGGCCGAAGAACTGGACATCGACCTGGCCACGGTCAACCGCTACCTGGAAAGCCGCGAGGTGCCACAGCTGCTCGATGGCATTCAACAGGCCGGCGCCAGGGCAGCGAAGATCGTCACCCACATGCTCAGCTTCAGCCGCCGCAGCAACCGCCAGCTTGCGCCGTGCGACCTGCCGGCACTGATCGACCAGGCGGTGGACATTGCCGGCAATGACTTTGACCTGACCATCGGCTTCGACTTCAAGGGCCAGGCCATCGTGCGCCAGTTCGACCCTGCACTGGGCCCCGTGCCCTGCACGGCCAACGAACTGGAACAGGTACTGCTCAACCTGCTGAAAAACGCGGCGCAGGCCATCCACGTGCGGCCACAGCCCAGCGAGCCCGGGCGCATTACCCTGCGCACCCGGCTAAACCCGCCATGGGCGGAAATCCAGGTTGAGGACAACGGCGTCGGCATGCCCGAGGCCGTGCGCAAACGCACCTTCGAGCCGTTCTTCACCACCAAGGAAATCGGCCAGGGCACTGGCCTGGGCCTGTCGGTTTCGTATTTCATCATCACCAACAACCACAAGGGGCAGATGGAAGTGCAGTCCACGCCCGGCCAGGGCACCTGCTTTACCCTGCGCCTGCCCCTCGTCCAGCCGGCGACGCCGGCCAACACGGAGAAGTGACATGGGCTATCGCCTGTCGAAGATCTACACACGCACCGGCGACAAGGGCGAAACCGGCCTGGGCGACGGACGCCGGGTGCCCAAGGACCACCCTCGGATCGAGGCGATTGGCGAGGTGGACAGCCTGAACAGCCAGTTGGGGCTGCTGCTGGCGGGCCTGGACGAGCAAGGCCTGGACGAGGTGAGCACCGTGCTGGTGCCGTGTCAGCACCGCTTGTTCGACCTGGGCGGTGAGCTGGCGATGCCGAGCTACCAAGCGTTGACCTTGGCAGAGGTCGAGCGCCTGGAGGCGGCCATCGATGTGTGGAACGAAGAGCTGGGGCCGTTGAAGAACTTCATCTTGCCCAGTGGTTCGGCGCTGGTGGCGCAGGCGCATGTGTGCCGCAGCCTGGCGCGCAGTGCGGAGCGGCGGTGCCAGCAGTTGAATGCCGTGGAGCCACTGGAAGGCGTTGGCTTGGCGTATATCAACCGGCTTTCCGATCTATTGTTCGTGGCGGCGCGGATCATCGGGCGGCGCCAGGGGGTGGCTGAGGTTTTGTGGCAGCCAGCGCCAAAGCCTGAGGGCTGATATTACCGGGGCTGCTTTGCAGCCCATCGCCGGCAAGCCAGCTCCCACCGGTTCATCATGAACCCGAAGACAACGCTATACCTGTGGGAGCTCGGCGATGGGCCGCAAAGCGGCCGCCTTACTCAGACGTCGGGCCAGAGCGCCCGGATCCCGGCAACACCCTGTGCCCCCACTTCCCAGGCTTGCTCGCGCTGATCAGGCCCTACCCCACCCAGCAGGTAAACCGGCTTGTTGAACCCGGCAATCAACCGCTGCGCCTCATCCCATCCCAACGGCACCGCCTCTGGGTGAGTCTGGGTCGCCTGCACTGGCGACAAGGTGACAAAGTCCACGCCCATCTGTTCAGCAAGCGCCAGCTCCTCGGCGCTGTGGCAGGACGCCGCCAGCCAGCGCTCCTTGGGGAACGGCCGGCCCTTGGCAGCGTACTTGCGCAACTGCGCTGCCGTCAGGTGCCAACCGGCCGACGGGAAATCACCCAGCCATTCCAGCGGCCCCTTGAGCATCAGTTGCGCCTTGCCCCCACACAACCCCACGGCATCCACCGCCACATCACGGTACTTGGGGTCATACATGTCCGGCGCCCGCAACTGGATCAGGCGAGTACCATTGGCCACCGCCTTCTGGATGCCCTTGAGCATCTGTGGCACTTCCAGGCCATCCGGGGTAATCAGGTATTGGTCCGGCAGACGCGCGGCAGCCACGATCGGCTTGTTGGCCTCGGGGAACTCGTATTGCGCCAGGTCCCGTGGCGACACCCACTCCAGCGGCTGCCCTTCTGCGCCATGAGGTTCGCCCGTGAACGCTTCGACTTCGCGCACGTCCAGCAGCACCTGTTTGTCCGGGTAGTCATGGCTGACCTTGATCAGCGCACGCGAGCGGGTCACCTCGATGCCCAGTTCCTCGCGCAGCTCACGGGCCAGCGCCGCTTCCACGCCTTCACCCTCTTCCACCTTGCCACCGGGAAACTCCCACAGGCCGCCCTGGTGCTGGGTATCCGCCCTGCGGGCAATCAGAATACGGCCATCAGTACCGCGAATGACCGCCGCTACAACATGTATCCGTTTCACCCTTCACGCTCCGCCAGGCCGGCCTGCTGCCAAGCCTGGAAGGCTGGCCACTGATAAATGGTTTCGATGTAGGCTGCCGCCTCTGCCGGCACCTCCACGCGGTAGGTGCGCAGGCGCACGGCCACCGGGGCGAAGAAGGCGTCGGCCAGGCTCGGCTTGCCGAACAGGAACGGGCCGCTGTCCTTGGCCACCACGCGGCATTCGGACCACAGCGCGACGATACGGTCGATGTCGACCTGCACGTCCAACGGCACATCGTCCAGGGCCTGGTCACGCGACAGGTCGAACGGCATGGCACCGCGCAGGGCGAAGAAACCGCTGTGCATCTGCGCACAAGCCGAACGGGCCTGGGCACGCGCGGCTACGTCGACAGGCCACAGCTGGGCGTCGGGGTGCTGTTCGTTGAGGTATTCGGCGATGGCCAGGGAATCGGCGATCACACCGTGTCCGGTCTTGAGCAACGGCACTTTGCCGGTGGAGGAGAAAGCGAGGATGCGCTGACGGGTATCAGGCTGGTTGAGCTTGATCAGGATTTCTTCGTAGGGCACGCCAGCCAGCTCGAGGGCCAGGGCGCCGCGCAGCGACCAGGAAGAATACAGCTTGTCGCCGATGATCAGGTGATAGCTCATGGTTCGGCTCCATCGGTTTGGAATGCTGGGGCTGCTTTGCAGCCCCATTTTCGATCAGGTACGGTACTCGGCGTTGATCTTCACGTACTCGTGGGACAGATCGGTGGTCCAGATGGTTTCGCTGCACTGGCCACGGCCCAGCTCGATGCGGATGGTGATCTCTTCCTGGGCCATCACTGCCGAGCCCTGAGCTTCGGTGTAGCTCGGGTCACGGCCGCCTTTACTGGCGATGCACACGCTGCCCAGGTACACGTCGATCAGGCTTACATCCAGTTCCGGCACGCCAGCACGGCCAACGGCGGCCAGGATGCGGCCCCAGTTCGGATCGGATGCGAACAGTGCGGTCTTGATCAGTGGCGAGTGGGCCACGGCATAGCCGACGTCCAGGCATTCCTGGTGGTTGCCACCACCGTTGACCTGCACGGTTACGAACTTGGTGGCACCTTCGCCGTCACGGACGATGGCCTGGGCCACCTCCATGCACACTTCGAACACGGCCTTTTTCAGGGCTTCGAACAGCGCGCCGCTGGCTTCGGTCACTTCCGGCAGGTTGGCCTTGCCAGTTGCGATCAACATGCAGCAGTCGTTGGTCGAGGTGTCGCCGTCGATGGTGATGCGGTTGAACGACTTGTTGGCGCCGTCCAGCATCAGGTCCTTGAGCACTGCCGGGGCAACCTTGGCATCGGTAGCGATGTAGCCGAGCATGGTGGCCATGTTCGGGCGAATCATGCCTGCACCCTTGCTGATGCCGGTGACGGTAACAGTCACACCATCGTGCTGGAACTGACGGCTGGCGCCCTTGGGCAGGGTATCGGTGGTCATGATGCCGGTGGCAGCTTCAGCCCAGTGGTTTTCCGACAGGTTGTCGAGGGCGGCCTGCAGTGCACCTTCGATCTTCTCGACCGGCAGTGGCTCGCCGATCACGCCGGTGGAGAACGGCAGTACCGACTCGGCCGGCACGCCAGCCAGCTCGGCCAGCTTGGCGCAGGTACGTTCGGCGGCGGCCAGGCCTGGCGCGCCGGTACCGGCGTTGGCGTTACCGGTGTTGGTCAGCAGGTAGCGCACGGTGCCCTGTACACGTTGCTTGGACAGGATCACCGGCGCTGCGCAGAAGGCGTTGAGGGTGAACACGCCAGCCACGCTGGAGCCTTCGGCACAGCGCATGACCACCACATCCTTGCGCCCCGGGCGCTTGATGCCGGCAGAAGCGATGCCGAGTTCAAAACCCGGAACCGGGTGCAGGGTGGGCAAAGGACCAAGACCAACAGCCATTAGAGCGCTCCTAGAAAAACGGTGAAGTGATGATGGAAGAGCGGGGCCGCTTCGCGCCCCATTCGCGGCACAAGGCCGCTCCTACAGGGGCATCGCAACCATTGGGTCGGGCGCGGTCCCTGTAGGAGCGGCCTTGTGCCGCGAATGGGCCGCAAAGCGGCCCCCGGATGTTTCAGGTTACAACTGCCTGGTCAAATCACTCGATCTGCCCGTGGCAATGCTTGAACTTCTTGCCCGAACCACACCAGCACGGCTCGTTGCGGCCCAGCTTCTGGTCGTTGCGCACTGGCGCTGCGGCGACCGCCACTTCGGCGCCCTCTTCGCTCAGTTGCTCGCTTTCCAGCCCCGGGGCAGGGGCATGCTGGAACTGCATGCGGCTGGCCAGTTCCTCGGCCTCGCGGCGCAGGCGGGCTTCTTCTTCGATCGGATCTTCGCGGCGAACCTGAACGTGCGACAGCACGCGGATGGTGTCGCGCTTGATCGACTCGAGAAGCTCCTGGAACAGGCTGAACGACTCGCGCTTGTACTCCTGCTTCGGGTTCTTCTGCGCATAGCCACGCAGGTGAATACCGTGACGCAGGTGGTCCATGGTCGACAGGTGGTCTTTCCACAGGTCGTCCAGCACGCGCAGCAGAATCTGCTTCTCGAAGGTACGCAGGGCGTCGATACCGGCCTGGTCTTCCTTCTCGGTGTAGGCGGTGGTGATCTCGTTCAGCAGCTTCTCGCGCAAGGTCTCCTCGTAGAGGTGATCGTCCTCGTCGAGCCACTGCTGGATCGGCAGCTTCATGGCGAAGTCGCTGGCCAAAGCAGCTTCCAGGCCGACCACATCCCACTGCTCGGGCAGCGACTGCGGCGGGATGTGCTGGCTGATGGTAGCGTCCAGTACTTCCTGGCGGAATTCTGCGATGGTGTCGCCGATGTTCTCGGCGGCCAGCAGGCTGTTGCGCATGTGGTAGATCACCTTGCGCTGCTCGTTGGCCACGTCGTCGTATTCGAGCAATTGCTTACGGATGTCGAAGTTACGGCCTTCGACCTTGCGCTGGGCCTTCTCGATGGCGTTGGTGACCATGCGGTGTTCGATGGCCTCGCCCGACTGCATGCCCAGTGCCTTCATGAAGTTCTTCACCCGGTCAGAGGCAAAGATGCGCATCAGGCTGTCTTCCAGCGACAGGTAGAAGCGGCTGGAACCCGGGTCACCCTGACGGCCCGAACGGCCACGCAGCTGGTTGTCGATACGGCGCGATTCGTGGCGCTCGGAAGCGATCACGTGCAAGCCGCCCGACTCGATCACTTGCTGGTGACGCTTCTGCCAGTCCGACTTGATCTGGGCGATCTGCTCGGGTGTCGGGTTTTCCAGGGTGGCCACTTCGGCCTCCCAGTTACCGCCCAACAGGATGTCGGTACCACGACCGGCCATGTTGGTGGCGATGGTCAGTGCGCCTGGCGCACCGGCCTGGGCGATGATCTCGGCTTCCTTCTCGTGATACTTGGCGTTCAGTACCTTGTGCTCGATGCCTTCCTTGAGCAGCAGGTTCGACATGTGCTCGGAGGTTTCGATGGTGGCAGTACCCACCAGCACCGGGCGGCCGTGGGTCATGCTTTCCTTGATGTCGGCGATGATCGCGGCGTATTTCTCGTCGGCAGTCAGGTACACCAGGTCGTTGAAGTCTTTACGTGCCAGCGGCTTGTTCGGCGGGATCACCATCACGTTGAGGCCGTAGATGGACTGGAACTCGAACGCTTCGGTGTCGGCGGTACCGGTCATGCCGGACAGCTTGGTGTACAGGCGGAAGTAGTTCTGGAAGGTGGTCGAAGCCAGGGTCTGGCTCTCGGCCTGGATATTCAGGTTCTCTTTCGCCTCGATGGCCTGGTGCAGGCCCTCGGACAGGCGACGGCCCGGCATGGTACGGCCGGTGTGCTCATCAATCAGCAGGACCTGGCCGTCCTGGACGATGTACTCGACGTTGCGGTGGAACAGCTTGTGCGCGCGCAGGCCAGCGTAAACGTGGGTCAGCAGGCCCAGGTTGTGCGAGGAATACAGGCTCTCGCCCTCGGCCAGCAGGCCGGCCTGGGTGAGCATCTCTTCGATGAACTGGTGACCGGCTTCGTTGAGCTCGACCTGGCGGCTCTTCTCGTCGATGGTGAAGTGGCCTTCCTGGGTAACCTGGCCTTCGACTTCTTCGATGTGCTGGGTCAGGCGCGGGATCAGGCGGTTGATCTCGATGTACAGCTTGGAGCTGTCTTCAGCCTGGCCGGAAATGATGAGCGGGGTACGCGCCTCATCGATGAGGATGGAGTCGACTTCGTCGATTACCGAGAAGTTGAGTTCACGCTGGAACTTCTCTTCCTGGCTGAACGCCATGTTGTCGCGCAGGTAGTCGAAACCGAATTCGTTGTTGGTGCCGTAGGTAATGTCGGACGCATAGGCGGCGCGCTTTTCTTCCGGCGGCTGGAAGGCCGAAACGATACCGACCGACAGGCCGAGGAATTCGTAGAGCGGACGCATCCAGTTGGCGTCACGGCGGGCCAGGTAGTCGTTGACGGTGACCACGTGCACGCCCTTGCCGGACAGTGCGTTGAGGTACACGGCCAAGGTACCGACCAAGGTCTTGCCTTCACCGGTACGCATTTCTGCGATCATACCCTCGTGCAGGGTCATGCCACCGATCAGCTGCACATCGAAGTGGCGCATGCCCATTACGCGCTTGCCGGCCTCTCGGGCCACAGCGAAGGCTTCAGGCAGCAATTGGTCCAGTGTCTCGCCTTTGGCCAAGCGCTCCTTGAACTCTGCGGTCTTGCCCCGCAGTTGCTCGTCGGAGAGGGCCACCATCTTCTCTTCGAAGGCATTGACGATACTCACCGTCTTGAGCATGCGTTTCACTTCACGCTCGTTCTTGCTTCCAAAAAGTTTTTTTAACAAAGGCGCAAACATATCGGCAGGATCTTCCACACGTAGGGATGGAGGGCGGCCCCATGAGTCGCCCGTGCAGCCCTGAGGCCGCATGCGAACGAGCATTCTACCCGGAAACGATGGTGAGGAAAGTGGTGGATTTCCACGATGCTATTACAGCGTTTTGGCAGGGGCCTGTCTTAGATAGGGGCATTTTCCCTGAGTTCAAGCCTTGGCAACATGAAAGCTATCGAGAACCAGTCTTATCTTCTATTACCCGGGAAGAGGCCGGCACAGGCTATAGAGGTGTTAGACTGCTGCCCTTGCAACCTCATGCGTACCCCATGGCCTACAAACCCTCCCCTGCCCAGCCACCCTCCGCACTGCTGCGCCAGGTGCGCCCGTTGCGCCTGCTGCTTAACCAGGCCGAACGCCTGGAGCACCTGCAGCGCCTGCTGGAAAGCCAGCTGCAACCGGCTGCCCGGGAGCACTGCCATGTGGCGTCGTGGCGCGATGGCACTTTGTTGCTGGTAGTTACCGACGGCCATTGGGCAACCCGCCTGCGCTACCAGCAAAAGCGCCTGCTGGCAGCATTACAAGCCATGGAAGCATTCGGCAACCTCAGGCGCATCCTCTACAAGGTGCAGCCACCGCTAGTGCCAGCCAAGCGAGGTGGGCATGCTGCAGAGCTGTCGATCAGCGCCGCCGAAAGCCTGCGCGACACCGCCGAGGGCATCACCGACCCCAAGCTGCGCGCAGCGCTGGAACGGTTGGCCGCCCACGCCAGGAACAACCCATAAAAAAGGCCACCCGAAGGTGGCCTTGATACAACACTAGAGAGAGTGTTCGAACTTACACGGCCGCAACAGGGCGCATGTACGAGATCGGTGCCGTGCTGGCATCTTCGAAAGTGACCACTTCCCAGGCATCGGTTTCTGCAATCAGCTTGCGCAGCAGCTGGTTGTTCAGCGCGTGGCCGGACTTGTAGCCCTTGAACTCGCCGATCAGGCTGTTGCCCAGCAGATAGAGGTCGCCAATGGCGTCGAGGATCTTGTGCTTGACGAATTCGTCATCGGAACGAAGGCCGTCTGCGTTAAGCACACCGGTCTCGTCGACCACGATGGCGTTCTCGACACTGCCGCCCAGCGCAAGGTTGTGCTTGCGCAGGTACTCGATGTCACGCATGAAACCGAAGGTACGCGCGCGGCTGACTTCCTTCACAAACGAGGTGCTGGAGAAGTCGACGACCGCACTCTGGGTCTGGCCCTTGAGGACCGGGTGATCGAAGTCGATCTCGAAGCTCACCTTGAACCCTTCGAAAGGCAGGAACGTGGCGCGCTTGTCGCCCTCTTCCACGGTTACCTCACGCAGGATGCGGATGAACTTCTTGGCTGCGTCCTGCTCTTCCAGGCCGGCAGACTGAATCAGGAATACAAAGGGTCCGGCGCTGCCGTCCATGATCGGCACTTCCGAGGCGGAGAGCTCGACGTAGGCGTTATCGATGCCCAGGCCCGCCATGGCGGAGAGCAGGTGCTCGACCGTATCGACCTTGACGTCACCGTTGACCAGCGTCGTCGACATGGTTGTCTCGCCGACGTTGGCCGCACGCGCAGGGATTTCGACCACAGGGTCGAGATCGGCGCGGCGGAAGACGATGCCGGTGTCCACAGGTGCAGGCTTGAGGGTCAGGTAAACCTTCTCCCCAGAGTGCAGACCGATACCTGTGGCACGGATGGTATTCTTCAGGGTGCGTTGTTTAATCATGGCATTGGCCGCTTCAGCGCAAATTGCGAACAGGTATCAACAAAGGCTGGGGATGATAACAGACCCAACCTTTGATGAATACCAATCACCTTTATACCCCTGATAAATTCCATTAATCAGCCTGGCGACGCAGGAAAGCCGGGATATCGAGGTAGTCCAGGTCATCCTGAGGGTTCAGTTTAGCGGCTGCAGCAGCACCTGCATGGGCCTGGTTGCGCATCACAGTCGGGCGCTCCAGGTCACGGTAGTTGACCGCTGGCTGCTCCTGGCGAACCGGTGCAGGGTTGGAAGCTTCGTACGCCTGCTGGGCAGTCTGCAGGGTGTTGTCGACCACTTTGACCGGTTTCTCAATGCGCGCGCCCAGGCCAGTGGCCACAACGGTCACGTGCAGTTCGTCGCGCATGTCCGGGTCGATCACGGTGCCCACCTTGACCATGGCGTGGTCAGAGGCGAAGGCTTCGATGATGCTACCCACATCGGAGTACTCACCCAGCGACAGGTCCGGGCCTGCGGTGATGTTCACCAGGATGCCACGGGCGCCCTGCAGGTTGACGTCTTCCAGCAGCGGGTTGCGGATCGCCGCCTCGGTGGCTTCACGCGCACGGTTCGGGCCGCTGGCACAGCCAGTACCCATCATCGCCATGCCCATTTCACCCATCACGGTACGCACGTCGGCGAAGTCGACGTTGATCATGCCAGGGCGTTTGATGATGTCGGAGATACCGCGAACGGCACCGGCCAGTACATCGTCGGCCTTGGCGAAGGCGGACAGCAGGCTGGCATCCTTGCCCAGGATGGTCAGCAGTTTCTCGTTGGGAATGGTGATCAACGAGTCGACGCTTTCAGCCAGCATGCGGATGCCTTCATCGGCGATCTGCATACGTTTGCGGCCTTCGAACGGGAACGGGCGGGTCACCACGGCTACGGTGAGAATGCCCATTTCCTTGGCCACTTCGGCAATGATCGGCGCTGCACCGGTACCGGTACCGCCACCCATGCCAGTGGTGATGAACACCATGTTGGTGCCCTGCAGCACTTCGGCGATGCGCTCACGGTCTTCCAGCGCAGCCTGACGGCCGACTTCCGGATTGGCACCGGCACCCAGGCCCTTGGTCACACCAGTGCCCAATTGCAGGATGGTGCGCGCGCCAATGCTTTTCAGCGCCTGGGCATCGGTGTTGGCGCAGATGAATTCCACACCTTCGATGCTGCTCTTGACCATGTGGTTGACGGCGTTGCCACCACCACCACCAACGCCGATCACCTTGATGACCGGACTTTGCGGGACGTTGTCTACGAGCTCGAACATTTTCCCTCTCCTTACAGTTCTCTAGTTGTTGCGCCTACCACTACTGCTTTGAAACTTAGAAGTTGCCCTGGACCCACTTCTTGAAGCGCTCAAGCACTGGGGCCTTCGGTTCATCGCCATAGCTGTTGTTGCTGCTGTTGGTGTTACCGGTCAGGATCAGGTCCTCGGACTGCTTCAGCAGGCCGTAAGTGAGCAAGCCCACACCGGTGGAATAGATCGGGTTGCGAACCACGTCGCTCAGCCCCCGAACGCTGTGCGGTACGCCCAGGCGTACCGGCATGTGGAAGATTTCCTCGGCCAGTTCCACGGCACCTTCCATCTTCGCGGTGCCGCCGGTGAGGACGATGCCGGCTGGCACCAGGTCCTCGTAGCCGCTGCGGCGCAGCTCGGCCTGGATCAGGGTGAAGAGCTCGTCGTAACGTGGCTCCACCACCTCGGCCAGGGCCTGGCGCGACAGCTCGCGCGGTGGGCGGTCGCCCACGCTCGGCACCTTGATGGTCTCGCCGGCGCCAGCCAGTTTGGCCAGGGCGCAGGCGTAGCGAATCTTGATTTCTTCGGCGTACTGGGTAGGGGTACGCAGGGCCATGGCGATATCGTTGGTCACCTGGTCGCCGGCAATCGGGATTACCGCGGTATGACGGATGGCGCCCTCGGTGAAGATGGCGATGTCGGTGGTGCCGCCACCGATGTCCACCAGGCACACGCCCAGTTCTTTTTCATCGTCGGTCAGCACCGAGTAGGCCGAAGCCAGCTGCTCAAGGATGATGTCGTCGATTTCCAGGCCGCAGCGGCGTACGCATTTCTCGATGTTCTGCGCCGCGTTGACTGCGCAGGTGACCACGTGGACCTTGGCTTCCAGGCGCACGCCGGACATGCCCAGCGGCTCGCGCACGCCTTCCTGGTTGTCGATCACGTAGTCCTGCGGCAGGGTGTGCAGCACGCGCTGGTCGGCCGGAATCGCCACGGCCTGGGCGGCGTCGAGTACACGTTCCAGGTCGGCCAGGCTGACCTCGCGGTCGCGGATGGCGACGATGCCGTGGGAGTTCAGGCTGCGGATGTGGTTGCCGGCTACCCCGACGAAGGCCGAGTGGATACGGCAGCCGGCCATCAGCTGGGCCTCTTCCACGGCGCGCTGGATCGACTGCACGGTGGACTCGATGTTCACCACCACGCCTTTCTTCAGGCCGCGGGACGGATGGGTGCCGATCCCGACGATTTCCAGGGTACCGTCTTCGCCCACTTCGCCCACCAGCGCCACCACCTTGGAGGTGCCAATGTCCAGCCCGACGATCATTTTGCCGCTATGCGCGTTTGCCATGGTCCTGCCTCTCTCTAATTCTTCGCAACGGCGGGTTGGGCCGTCGTCGGTGCAATCGGTTCCCGCCAACCAACGGCAAGTCCGTTGGAATAACGCAGATCAATGCGGGCGATAGTGGTGATCTGGTCTTTGAGTGTCTTGTCGTAAATGGCAATGAAACGGCGCATCTTCTCCACCAGATGGTCGCGCCCCAACAGCAGCTCGATGCCTGGCCCGGCGCTGCTTGCACCGGTGGTCAGGAACCAGCTGCCTCGCTCGCGCAGCTCCAGGCGAGCAATGGAAAAGCCCATGGGGCGCAGCATCTGGCTCAATACCTGGTACTGCTGCATGACTTGTTGCTGAGCACGCTGGGGCCCGGCCAACTGCGGCAGGTGCTCGTAGTTGGCCAGTTCGCGCGGGGTGAAGGCCTGGCCCTGGTTGTTGAGCAAGGCTTCGTCACCCCAGCGCGCCACCGGCAGCTGTTCTTCCAGGCGGATCACCACCTCGTCAGGCCACACCCGGCGCACTTCGGCGTGGGCGATCCATGGCATCTGTTCGAGCTCCGCACGCATCGCTGGCAGGTCGACGCTGAAGAAGCTCGCCGCCACGTAGGGCGCGATGCGCTGCTGCACCGACTGCTGGCTGATGTAGCTGAGGTCGCCTTGCACGTCGATCTTGGTGATCGGCCGGTCGGCATACGGCATCAGGCGAATGGCGCCTTCGTAGGCACCAAAGCCGGCCGCCACCAGCAGCACCGGCCACAGCAGGCGCTTGAGGCCTCCCAGGCTTGGCCGCGGCAGGCGCGCCGATACGGGCTCGTCGGCCACCAGCCGGCTGGCACCACGCGGCACCGGCTTGCTACGGCCGGTAACGGGTTGCTGCTGACGTATCATCGCGCCTTGCATGGTTGTTAACCTCGCGTCGTCACGCTTTCAGCCAGGATTGCCAGCACCAGTTGCTGGAAGTCCAGGCCAGCCGCGCGGGCCGCCATTGGCACCAGGCTATGATCAGTCATGCCCGGTGCGGTGTTGACTTCGAGCAGCCAGAACCGGCCCTGCTCGTCCTGCATCACGTCCAGCCGCCCCCAGCCTTCGATGCCGATGGCATCACAGGCGCGTGCGGTCAGGTCGATCAGTTCCTGTTCCTTGACGCTATCCAGCCCGCACGGGATGCGGTACTGGGTATCGTTGGCGATGTACTTGGCGTCGTAGTCGTAGAACACGTGCGGCGTACCCAGGGCGATCGGCGGCAGCACCTGGCCGCGCAAGACCGCGATGGTGAACTCCGGGCCGTGGATCCACTGTTCCACCAGTACCTGGGAATCGTATTTGGCGGCGTCCTGCCAGGCGGCGACCAGTTCCTGGGCGCTGTTCACCTTGGCCATGCCGATGCTAGAGCCTTCATGGGCGGGTTTGACGATAAGCGGGAAGCCCAGTTCCGTACTGGCCAACAAACAATCGTTTTCGCTCGCCAACACCGCATGACGCGGGGTCGGAATGCCCAGGCTCTGCCACACCTGCTTGGTGCGCAGCTTGTCCATGGCCAGCGCCGAGGCAAGGATGCCACTGCCGGTGTAAGGGATGCCCAGGCACTCCAGCAGGCCCTGCATGCTGCCGTCTTCACCGCCACGGCCGTGCAGGATGATGAAGGCGCGGTCGATCTTTTCGCTTTGCAGGCGCGTGAGCAGGTCGTCACCGACGTCGATGGCGACCACGTCGACACCGGCAGTGGTCAGCGCGTCGATCACCGCCGCACCGGACTTCAGCGACACTTCACGCTCGGCGCTTTTGCCACCGTACAGCACGGCGACGCGGCCGAACGCCTTGACGTCCAGGGTCGAGTGCAATTTTTCGTAGGCGCTGGTCATTTCGACTTCTCCTGCTTGGCGCCAGCGAACAGCGGGCTTTTCATCAATTGCGGGGCCAGGCCACCGACATCACCGGCACCCTGGCAGATCAGGATGTCGCCAGCGCGCAGCAGTGGCTTGACCAGCGGTGCCAGTTCGGCGCCGCGCTCGATGTATATCGGGTCCAGCTTGCCGCGCTGGCGGATGCTGTGGCACAGCTGACGGCTGTCGGCACCCGGGATCGGCTCTTCGCCCGCCGGGTAGACCTCCATCAGCAGCAGCACGTTGGCATCGCCCAGCACCTGGACGAAATCGTCGTACAGGTCGCGGGTGCGGCTGTAGCGGTGCGGCTGGTAGACGATCACCAGGCGGCGGCTTGGCCAGCCACCGCGCACGGCCTTGATTACCGCAGCCACTTCGGTCGGGTGGTGGCCGTAGTCGTCGACCAGCATCACGCTGCCGCCTTCCACCGGCAGTTCGCCGTACACCTGGAACCGGCGGCCGACACCCTGGAAGCCGGACAGGCCCTGGACGATGGCTTCGTCGCTAATGCCCTCGTCGGTGGCGATGGCGATGGTGGCCAGTGCGTTGAGCACGTTGTGGTTACCAGGCATGTTCACCGACACTTCCAGCGGCTCGCAGTCACGGCGCAGCACGGTGAAGTGGGTCTGCATGCCCTGCTGGCGCACGTTGATGGCGCGGATGTCGGCCTCTTCGCTGAAGCCGTAGGTCACCGTCGGGCGTTTTACCTGTGGCAGGATTTCGCGCACCACCGGGTCGTCCAGGCACATCACCGCCAGGCCGTAGAACGGCAGGTTATGCAGGAACTCGACGAAGGTTTTCTTCAGCTTGTTGAAGTCACCTTCGTAGGTCGCCATGTGGTCGGCGTCGATGTTGGTGACCACGGCCACCATCGGCTGCAGGTGCAGGAAGCTCGCATCGCTTTCGTCTGCTTCGGCGATCAGGTAGCGACTGGTGCCCAGCTGGGCATTGGTACCGGCAGCGGTCAGGCGGCCACCGATAACGAAAGTCGGGTCCAGGCCACCGGCAGCGAACACCGACGCCAGCAGGCTGGTGGTGGTGGTCTTGCCGTGGGTACCGGCAACGGCCACACCATGACGGTAGCGCATCAGTTCGGCGAGCATTTCGGCACGCGGTACTACCGGAATGCGTCGCTCGAGGGCGGTAGCCACTTCCGGGTTGGCCGGGTTGATGGCACTGGACACCACGAGCACGTCAGCGGTAGCGGCGTTCTCGGCGCGGTGGCCGACGAAGATCTCGGCGCCGAACGACTCCAGGCGCTCGGTCACCGGCGAAGCTTTCAGGTCCGAACCGGACACTTCATAGCCCAGGTTCAGCAACACTTCGGCAATGCCGCACATGCCCACGCCGCCGATACCGACGAAGTGAATACGGCGGATACGGCCCATCTTCGGATGGGGCATGGCTTTCTGGCTTTCAACCATGGGCCACCTCCAGGCAGATATCGACCACGGTGCTGGTTGCAGCAGGTTTGGCCAGGCGCCGTGCGGTGCCTGCCATGACGTTGAGTTTCTCGGGTTGCATCAGCACCTCGTTCAGGCGTTCAGCGAGCTGCGCTGCGCCAGTTGTCGCTTGTGGCATCAGGAAGGCAGCGCCTTCGCGGGCCAGATATTGGGCGTTGTGGGTCTGGTGGTCGTCGATGGCGTGGGGCAAAGGCACCAGCATCGAAGGCAGGCCTGCTGCCGCCAGCTCGCTGACGGTCAGGGCACCGGCCCGGCACACCACCATGTCGGCCCAGCCATAGGCTTGGGCCATGTCCTTGATGAACGGCTCTACCTGAGCCTCGACGCCCGCCTCGTGATAACGCTCGGCGGTGATTGGCGCGTGTTGCTTGCCGGCCTGGTGGAACACCTCTGGCCGCAGCGCGGCAGGGACCTCGGACAGGGCCTTAGGCAACAATTTGTTCAATGGTTCCGCACCCAGGCTGCCACCGAGCACCAGCAGGCGCGCACGGCGCTGGGCCAGGGGCGCGCGTTGTGCATCCATGAACAGCTCCGGGCGCACCGGGTTGCCGGTGGTGCGACGCTTGTCGCTGGCCTCGAAGGTGTTCGGGAAAGCTTCGCAGACCCGCGCCGAGAGTGGCACCAGCAACCGATTGGCGGTACCGGCACGGGCGTTCTGCTCGTGGATCACCAGCGGCACGCCGCACAGCCGCGCGGCCACACCGCCGGGGCCGGTCACGTAGCCGCCAAAGCCCAGCACGCAGACCGGCTTGAGCTGGCGAATGATGCGTCGCGCCTGCAGCACGGCCTTGACAAGGGTAAATGGCGCCTTGAGCAACGACAGTTTGCTTTTGCCGCGCAGGCCGCTGACCTGGATAAGGTGCAGTGGCAGGCCAGCCTGTGGCACCAGCTCGTTCTCGATGCCACGTGGGGTGCCCAGCCAGTGCACGGTAAACCCACGCGCCTGGAACTCACGGGCGCAGGCCAGGGCCGGGAATACATGGCCCCCGGTGCCGCCCGCCATGATCAGTATGTTCTTGCCGTCAGCGGCCATGACTGGTCTCCTCGGCAAAATCGCTTTCGCTGAACTCGTGTTCCTCGCTGCCCAGGTGCGTACGGCTCTCCCACTCGATACGCAGCAACAGGCCTACGCAGGCGCAACAGATCACCAGCGAACTGCCCCCGTAACTGAGGAACGGCAGCGTCAGGCCCTTGGTTGGCAGCAGGCCGACGTTTACCCCGATGTTGATCAGGAACTGGCCGATCCACAGGAACGCCAGGCCGAAGGCCACATAGGCGGCAAAGAACTGCTTGGCCTTCTCGGCCCACAGGCCGATGTACAGGGCACGCACGGTCACGAACACGAACAGTGCAATGGTCAGCAGCGAACCGACCACGCCCAGCTCTTCGGCCAGTACCGAGAACACGAAGTCGGTGTGCGCTTCGGGCAGGTAGAACTGCTTCTGCACGCTGTTGCCCAGGCCAACACCCAGCCACTCGCCACGGCCGAAGGCGATCAGTGCCTGGGTCAGCTGGTAACCCGAGCCAAACTGGTCGGACCACGGGTCGGTGAAGGTGATAAGCCGCGCCATCCGGTAGGGCTGCGCCTGTACCAGCACAAACACCGCCAGCACCGCCAACACCACCATGAGGCTGAAGCGGAACAGCCCCACCCCGCCGAGGAACAGCATGGCCGCCGCCGCGCCCATCATCACCACGGTGGCACCGAAGTCCGGCTCCATCAGCAGCAGGGCGGCCATCGGCAGCAGCACGATGAACGGCTTGAAGAAGCCCATCCAGGTTTCGCGCACTTCGGTCTGCCGGCGCACCAGGTAACCCGCCAGGTAGACGACCACGAACACCTTGGCGATTTCCGAAGGCTGGACGTTGAAGAAGCTGAAGCCGATCCAGCGCATGGAGCCGTTCACTTCGCGGCCGATACCCGGCACCAGCACCAGTACCAACAGGCCGAAGGCGCCCAGCAGCATCATGAAGCCCATGCGCTGCCAGGTGGCGATCGGCACCAGCATGGTCGCGCCGCAGGCAACCAGGCCAAGGAACACGTAAACCAGGTGGCGGAACATGTGGTAAAGCGGGTTGCCCGACTGCACCGCGGCCACTTCCGAGGACGCCGAGGTGATCATCACCAGGCCCAGGCCAAGCAAGGCCAGGCAGCCGGCGAGCATCGGGAAGTCCAGGTCGATGCCACGACCGCTGATCAGCGGCGACGGGTAGGGCTTGAAGATGCCGAAGATCATGCAAGACCTCCCGCTGCCTGGGCAAACAGTCGCCCGCGCTCTTCAAAGTTCTTGAACATGTCGAGGCTGGCACACGCCGGCGACAGCAGCACCGCATCGCCGGCCTGGGCCAGTTCGGCACCCTGCTGCACGGCGTCCTCGAGGGTCTTGACCCGTACCAGCGGTACGTCATCACCCAACGCTTCGGCCAGGCGCTCGGCATCACGGCCAAGCAATACCACGGCGCGGCAGAAGCGCTTGACGGGCTCGCGCAACGCAGTGAATTCAGCACCTTTGCCGTCGCCACCGGCGATCAGCACCAACTTGCCTTCGATATCGGCACCCAGGCCTTCGATGGCGGCCAGGGCAGCACCGACGTTGGTGGCCTTGGAGTCGTCGTACCAGTTCACGCCATTACGCTCGCGCACCCACTGGCACCGGTGGGCCAGGCCACCGAACTCACGCAGGGCTTCGAGCATGGGCTCGAACGGCAGGCCAGCGGCATGCCCCAGGGCCAGTGCCGCCAGGGCATTGGACTGGTTGTGGGCACCACGCACCTTGAGCTCGCGCGCCGGCATCAGCGCCTGAAACTCGAACGCCAGGTACTTTTCACCCTCCACTTCACGCAGGCCAAAGGCCTTGAAGTCGGGTTGGTTGAGGCCGAAGGTCCAGCACGGGCGGCCTTCCACCGGCAGTGGCCGACTCAGGGCGTCCTGGCGGTTGACAACCACCTGGCGGGCACCGCGGAAAATCCGGTGCTTGGCCAGGTGGTAGGCCGGCAGGCCGCTGTAGCGGTCCATATGGTCTTCGCTGATGTTCAGCACAGTGGCCACTTCTGCGTTGAGCTGGTCGGTGGTTTCCAGTTGGAAACTGGACAGCTCCAGCACGTACAGCTCGACGTCATCAGCCAGCAAGTCCAGCGCCGGGGTACCGAGGTTGCCGCCCACCGCCACGCGCTTGCCGGCCTTGGCGGCCATTTCGCCGACCAGAGTGGTGACGGTGCTCTTGGCGTTGGAGCCACTGATGGCAACGATCGGCGCCTTGGCGTGCCGGGCGAACAGCTCGATGTCACCGGACAGCTTCACGCCACGCGCGGCTGCCTGCTGCAGGGCCGGGGTTGCCAGGGCCAGGCCAGGGCTCACGTACAGCTCGTTGGCGCGGCACAGGAAGTCCACGTCCAGCTCGCCACAGCGCACTTCCACCTGCGGGTAATCACGGCGCAGGGTGTCCAGTTCCGGCGGTTGCTCGCGGGTGTCGGCGACCGCAAAGGCAATGCCCCGGTTCGCCAGGAAGCGAACCAGGGACATGCCGCTCTTGCCGAGGCCGACAACGATGCGGAATTGGTCGGAAGCGATCAAAGACACGCTCATCTACCTCAGTTTCAGGGTTGCAAGGCCAATCAGCACCAGAATCACGGTGATGATCCAGAAGCGGACGATCACCCGAGGCTCTGGCCAGCCCTTGAGTTCAAAGTGGTGGTGGATCGGCGCCATGCGGAACACGCGCTTGCCGGTCAGCTTGAAGGAGGCGACCTGGATCACCACCGACAAGGTTTCCACCACGAAGATGCCGCCCATGATGAACAGCACGATTTCCTGGCGGACGATCACGGCGATGGTGCCCAGCGCGGCGCCCAGTGCCAGCGCGCCGACGTCACCCATGAAGACTTGAGCCGGGTAGGTGTTGAACCACAGGAAGCCCAGGCCGGCACCGATCAGCGCGCCGCAGAACACGATCAGCTCGCCCGAGCCCGGTACGTAAGGGATCAGCAGGTATTCGGCGAACTTCACGTTACCCGACAGGTAGCAGAAGATGCCCAGGGCGCCGCCGACCATCACCGTCGGCATGATTGCCAGGCCGTCGAGGCCATCGGTAAGGTTGACTGCGTTGCTGGAGCCGACAATGACGAAGTAGGTCAATACGACGAAGCCGACGCCCAGCGGGATGGTGACATCCTTGATGAACGGCAGGATCAGCGTGGTCTCGACGCTGGTCGGCGCGGTCTTGTACAGGAACACGGCCGCAGCCAGGCCAAACACCGACTGCCAGAAGTACTTCCAGCGGCTTGGCAGCCCACGGGAGTTCTTTTCGATCACCTTGCGGTAGTCGTCAACCCAGCCGATAGCGCCGAATGCCAGGGTAACGATCAGCACCACCCACACATAGCGGTTGGACAGATCAGCCCACAACAGTGTGCTGATGGCGATGGCCGACAGGATCAGTGCACCACCCATGGTCGGGGTGCCGGACTTGGACAGGTGCGATTGCGGGCCGTCGTTACGCACGGCCTGGCCGATCTGGCGAATTTGCAGGGTACGGATCATCCACGGCCCCAGCCACAGCGCCAGGGACAACGCGGTCAGTACACCAAGAATCCCGCGCAGGGACAGGTACTGGAAGACCGCGAAGCCTTTGTGGAACTGTTGCAGATACTCGGCCAACAGCAGCAGCATTAATGTTTCTCCCCGCTGGCACCGCACAATGCCACCACGACGTTTTCCATCGCAGCGCTGCGCGAGCCCTTGATCAAGATAGTGGTATCGCTGGCTTTTTCGGCGCTAACCGCGTCGATCAGCTCAGCTTGAGTAGCGAAATGACGGCCATTGGCGCCGAACGCCTTGACCGCATGTGTCATGTTGGAACCCACTGCGTACAGGGCGTCGACCTTGCCACGCGCGTAGTCACCCACCTGACGGTGGCCTTCTTCCGCCCATTGCCCCAATTCGCCGATATCCCCAAGCACCAGGACGGTGCGTCCGGAAAAGCCGGCGAGTATATCAATGGCCGCGCACATGGAGGTGGGATTTGCGTTGTAACTATCGTCGATCACCCGCACGCCATTTGGCGCGACCTGCGCCACGGTGCGGCCCTTGACCGGCTGCACTGCAGCAAGGCCGGCAGCAATGCCGCTCAGGCTCAGACCAACGGCATGGGCGGCGGCGGCGGCGGCCAGGGCGTTGCTGACGTTGTGGGTACCCAGCAGGTTCAACTGCACCGGCACGCTGCCATCAGGCCCGTGCAGGGTGAACGACGGGCAGCCCCGGGCGTCGCGACCGATGGCGCTGGCGTGGAAATCCGCCTGCGGGTTATCCAGAGCAAACGTAAAGATGCGGTGACTGCCGGCACGCTTGTGCCAGGTATCGAAGGCCTTGTCGGCCAGGTTGAGGATGGCGATACCGCCCTCGCCCAGGCCTTCGAGAATCTCGCCCTTGGCTTCAACGATTTTCTCCGGGCCACCGAATTCGCCAACGTGGGCAGTACCGGCGTTATTGATGATGACCACCTGAGGTTGGGTCAGGCCGACGGTGTAGCGGATTTCGCCAATGCGCGAAGCGCCCAGCTCGATCACGGCGGCGCTGTGCTCCGGGGCGATCTCCAGCAAGGTCAACGGCGCGCCGAGGTCGTTGTTCAGGTTGCCACGGGTGGCGTGCACCAAGCCACGGGTGCGCAAGATGCTGGCAAGCATTTCCTTCACCGTGGTCTTGCCACTGGAACCGGTAATGGCCACTACGGGCTTGTCGAAAGCAGCGCGGTTCAGGGCACCGAGCTGACCCAGTGCTGCCCGGCAATCCTTGACCAGCAGTTGCGGCAGGTCGACACCGGCCACTTCACGCTCGACCAGCGCAGCAACCGCGCCCTTGGCTTTAACGTCAGCCAGGTAGTCATGGCCATCGAAACGCGGGCCGGCCAAGGCGACGAACAGTTGCCCGGTGCTGACGCTGCGGCTGTCGATGCTGACGCCGGTGAAGGTGGCGTCGGCACCGACTTGTTGACCACTCAGTGCTGTGGTCAGCTGGCTGAGTGTCATCGGCTTAAGCATGTGGAGCCTCCCAGGCTTCAAGGGCCTTCTCGGCTTCGATCAGGTCGGAAAAGTCATGGCGCTCGCCATTGATCTCCTGGTAATCCTCATGCCCCTTCCCGGCCAGCACGATCACATCGCTGGCAGCGGCTGAGGCGATCAGGTGCGCAATGGCTTCGCCACGGCCGGCGACGAACTCGACGTCGTCAGGCTTGGTGAAACCGGGGCGGATGTCATCGAAGATGCGCAGCGGGTCTTCCGTGCGCGGGTTGTCGTCGGTGACCAACACGCGGTCGGCAAGGCGCTCGGCGACTTCAGCCATCAAAGGGCGCTTGCCGCGGTCACGGTCGCCGCCGCAGCCGAACAGGCACAGCAGCTTGCCGTGAGCATGCGGGCGCAGGGCTCCAAGCACTTTTTCCAGGGCGTCGGGGGTGTGCGCGTAGTCGACCACCACCAGCGGCTTTTGGCCGCCACCCAAGCGCTGCATGCGGCCTACCGGCCCTTGCAGTCGCGGGGTGACCTCCAGGATTTCGTCCAGCGCGTAATCCAGCGCCAGCAGGGTTGCCACGGCGGCCAGCATGTTGCTCAGGTTGAAGCGGCCCAGCAGCTGGCTGCGCAGGGTGCGCTCACCCTGGGCGGTGACCAGCGTGGCGCGCACGCCATCGTCACTGAACACGGCTTCGCGGCAGAACAGCGAGGCATCCGGGTTTTCCAGGCTGTAGCTCAGCAGCCGGGTCTCGACAAGGTCGACACTCGGGCGGCGAGCAAAGTCTTCAGCCAGGCGACGACCAAAGTCGTCATCCAGGTTGACCACCTGGCAACGCAGGTTCGGCCAGGCGAACAGCTTGGCCTTGGCCGCCTCATAGGCCTGCATGCTGCCGTGGTAGTCCAGGTGATCACGGGACAGGTTGGTCATGACCGCGATATCGAACGCCAATGCGGCGACACGCCCCTGCTCCAGGGCGTGGGAGGAAACCTCCATGGCCACGGCCTTGGCGCCCTGCTTTTTCAGGTCGTAAAGGGTCGACTGCACGGCAATCGGGTCTGGCGTGGTCAGCCGACCACTTTGCAGGTCACCGTAGAAACCGGTACCCAAAGTGCCAATAAGGCCGCAGCGCTGGCCGAGCACATCAAGCGCCTGGGCTACCAACTGGGTGACGCTGGTCTTGCCGTTGGTACCGGTCACGCCCACCAGGTTCAGCTGGCGGCTGGGCTCGCCATAGAAGCGCCCGGCGATGTCCGACAGCTGCGCGATCAGGCCCTTGACCGGAATCAGCGGCACATCGGTCAGCGGCAGCACGTTGGCGCCATGCTCTTCATAGGCCACGGCGGCAGCGCCACGGGCCAGGGCATCGGCGATATGCTCGCGGCCATCGACCTTGGCACCCGGCACGGCCAGGAACAGATCGCCCGGGCGCACACTGCGGCTGTCCAGGGTCAGTTCACGAATCAGCGGGTCGCGGCTGGCGTGAGCGAAAAGTTTGCTTAATGGCATTGTCATCATCCACGCCCTCCCTTGGCGGCTGCTGCATTGACTTGCGACTGTTCGGTGGGTGCTGGTGGCGGCAGGTTGTCTGGCGGCACGTTCATCAAACGCAGGGTGCCGGACATGACCTTGCTGAAGACCGGCGCCGAAACCAGGCCACCGAAATAACCACCCTTGCCCGGCTCGTCGATGACCACGACGATGGCGTAGCGCGGGTCACTCATTGGCCCGAAGCCTGCAAACAGCGAGCGGTAGGCGTTTTCGGTGTAACCCTTGGAACCCACGGTGGCTTTACGCGCGGTACCGGACTTGCCGGCCACGTGATAGAACGGCACCTGGGCACGGAACACGCCACGCGGCGCTTCAATCACCTGCTGCAGCATGCCCTGAACGGTTTCGGCGGTTTCCTTCGGAATGGCCTGCACGGCTTCCGGCGCCTTGTCGACCTTGATGATCGACAGCGGCACCATCTTGCCGTCGTTGGCCAGCGCCGCGTAGGCATGCACCAGTTGCAGGGCGGTCACCGACAGGCCGTAGCCATAGGAAAGGGTCGCGGTCTCGGCCTTGCGCCACTCGCGGTGGTTGGGCAGGTTACCGACACGCTCCCCCGGGAAACCAAGGCCGGTGTACTGGCCCAGGCCGACCTGGGACATGACCCGGTAGATGGCCTCGCCGCCGATGTCGAAGGCGATCTTGCTCATGCCGACGTTACTGGAGTTGATCAGGATGCCGGTCAGGTCGAGGATCGGGCCCTCGCTGCGCGACACGTCCTTGATGGTGTAGCGGCCGATCTGCAGGCTGCCCGGGTAAACCTCGACCTTGTCGGTCGGCTTCCAGCGGCCGCTTTGCAGTGCCGCACTCATGGAAATCGGCTTGACCGTGGAACCGGGCTCGAACACGTCGATGATCGCCCGGTTGCGCATCGCTGCCGGGAACATGCTGCGACGGTTGTTCGGGTTGTAGGTTGGCTGGTTGACCATGGCCAGAACTTCACCGGTCTTGACGTCCATGATCACCAGGCTGCCGGCCTTGGCGTCCTGTTCGGCAATGGCGTTGCGCAGCTCGCGGGTAGCCAGGTATTGCAGGCGCAGGTCTATCGACAACGCCAAGGTCTTGCCGGCCTTGGCGTTCTTGGTTACCTGGATGTCCTTGATCAGCCTGCCACGCCGGTCCTTGATCACCTGGCGCTTGCCGGGCACGCCGGCCAGCCACTCGTCATAGGCCAGTTCCACCCCTTCGCGACCGTGGTCGTCGAGGTCGGTGAAACCAACCATGTGCGCAGTGACATCACCGGCCGGATAGAAGCGGCGGAATTCTTCCAGGCCGTACACACCTGGCACCTTCAGGTCGAGTACGTGCTGGCCCTGCTCCGGGGTCAGGCCGCGGACCAGGTAGATGAACTCCTTGCTGGCCTGCGCGGTCAGGCGTTCGACCAGTTGCTGGGGATTTTGCCCCAACGCTGCAGCCAGCTGTGGCCAGCGGTCTTTGGACGCCTGCATTTCCTTGGGGTTGGCCCACAGGGTAGTGACCGGGGTACTCACGGCCAATGGCTCACCGTTGCGGTCGGTAATCAGCCCGCGGTGCGCCGGGATAGGGATATGACGCAGGCTGCGCGCATCGCCCTGCCCCTTGAGGAAGTCACGGTCGACCACCTGCAGGTCGATGATGCGCCAGCAGATGGCACCCACCATGATTGCCAGCAAGCCGATCACCACGCGGAAGCGCCACGGGTAGAGTGCGCCTTCGAGCTTCATCATGGCGCCACCATCCGCACTTCGTCAGCGGCAGGCACGCGCATCTTCAACTGCTCGGAAGCCAGGTTTTCGATACGGCTGGCGGCGGTCCAGGTGCTCTGTTCCAGAATCAGCCGGCCCCACTCGGCCTGGGCCTTGTCACGCTCGTTCAACTCGCCGTAAAGGGTGTTGAGCAACTGACGGTTCCAGTGCGCGCTATAGGACACGGCGACGGCCGAAACCAGCACGCCGACAAACAGCAGAAGCATCAGGAAGCTTCCGCCTGGCAATGGCTTGGCGAACAGCCTGCTCACCGCAGCTTCTCCGCCACACGCATCACGGCGCTACGCGACCGCGGGTTGGCCTTGAGCTCGGCTTCGGAGGCGAACTGGGCCTTGCCGATGAGCTTGATTTTCGGCTCGAAGACCTTGTGCTGTACCGGCAGGTTACGGGGCAGGTTGTCGGCCTCGCCCTTGACCAGCTTGCGCATGAACAGCTTGACGATACGGTCCTCGAGAGAGTGGAAACTGATCACTGCCAGGCGACCACCGACCTCGAGCGCATCGAGTGCGGCCTCAAGGCCAGCCTCCAGGTCACCCAGTTCGTTGTTGACATGGATCCGCAGCCCCTGGAAGGCACGGGTAGCCGGGTTCTTGCCTTTTTCCCAGGCAGGGTTGGCAACCTTCAGCACTTCAGCCAGGTCGGCAGTGCGGGTGAACGGCTCCTTTTCGCGGCGCTCGACCACGGCACGCGCCATGCGGCCGGAGAAGCGCTCTTCACCGTACTCCTTGAAGACGCGGGCAATTTCTTCGACAGGCGCCGTGGCGATGAACTCGGCGGCACTGATGCCCTGGTCCGGGTTCATGCGCATGTCCAGCGGGCCATCATTGAGGAAGCTGAAGCCACGCTCGGGGTCATCCAGTTGCGGGGAGGACACGCCCAGGTCCAGCAGTACACCGCTGACCTTGCCGTGCAGGCCGCGCTCGGCCACTTCCGCGCCCAGCTCGGCAAAGCTGCGCTGCACAATGACAAAGCGGCCGTCTTCGGCCGCCAGCGCTTGCCCCGTGGCAATCGCCTGTGGATCTTTGTCGAAGCCCAGCAGCCGCCCTTGCGGCCCCAGCTTGCTGAGAATCAGCCGGCTGTGTCCGCCACGGCCGAAGGTGCCGTCCAGATAGCAACCGTCGGCGCGCAGGGCCAATGCCTCGACAGCTTCGTCGAGCAGGACGGTAATGTGGTTGAAGCCGCTATCTATGGTCACAGGATCAGGTCACGCAATTCGTCGGGCATGGCGCCCGGTTGTTGAATAGCTGCAAGGTCGGCTGCCGAAACCGTGTTCCAGGCATCTTCATCCCACAGCTGGAATTTGTTCAGTTGCCCCACCAGCATCGCCTTCTTGTCGAGCTTGGCGTACTCACGCAGGCGGGGCGGCACCAGGAAACGCCCACTGCCATCGAGCTCCAGGTCAACCGCATTTCCGATCAGCAAACGCTGCAGACGGCGGTTTTCCTCACGCAACGATGGCAAGGCTCGCAACTTGGCTTCTATCTGTTCCCACTCATCGAGGGGGTATACGCACAAGCAGGGGTCAACGGCGTCAATGGTTACGATCAGCTGGCCATTGCAACGCGAATCGAGCTCGTCACGGTACCGGCTCGGCATGGCGAGACGTCCCTTGGCATCGAGGCTGACGGCGTTGGCTCCGCGAAACACGGCTGCGATTCCCCACAATGTTAGCTTTTTTGTGCCAGAAAACCCACTTCATCCCACTTTCTGCCACTTGCGCACACTATAGGAATCCGCCCGCAGCACCGTCAAGGCACGTTCATAAGGAAAAGCCTTACAGGACCGAGATTTAGCGTGATAAGGGAATGTGGAACGATTACCAAGGAGAAGAAAACACGAGAAAAATCAAACCCACGCAAGCAAATGGAGTTCGAAGTTAAAGTGATTTATGAAGAGTAAGATTTTTTCGGTATTACCAGAGAGGATCTGCTATCGAATCAAGCAGGGGAGGAAAAGGTGGAGAGTCGATCTGTAAGCCGGGTTTTGTCGAGGACAGTCATTCCTCTACGACGGCCATCACTGGACGCCTCTAGCAACCTACCCGGTTCCGACGCGGGCCACGCCTGATGGAACCCTATTTGGTCTTGCTCCGAGTGGGGTTTACCTAGCCACGAACTGTTGCCAGCCGTGCGGTGCGCTCTTACCGCACCTTTTCACCCTTACCGGCACCGAAGTGCTTAGGCGGTTATTTTCTGTGGCACTTTCCGTAGGCTCGCGCCTCCCAGGCGTTACCTGGCACTCTGCCCTATGGAGCCCGGACTTTCCTCCCCCTGCTGCTCACACAACAAAAAGTTGCGGAACGAAAACAGGCAGCGACTGTCCGATCGACTCTCCGCCGCCAAGGTTACCGGCACGCGCGCACAAGAACAAGCGATACCGGCATTTATATCAAACTGCCACTACTCGGCTTTCTGCTTTTCCAGTGCAAGTTGATACAAAAGGTTCTTGCGCACCCCGGTAATTTCCGCCGCCAGCGCCGCCGCCCGCTTCAGTGGCAACTCGGCCAATAGCAGGTCGAGCACTCGCTGGGCCTCGGCACTGATGGCCTGCTCGCCTTCCGGCGCGCTCCAGCCGCCCACCAGTACTACGCATTCACCGCGCTGCTGGTTGCTGTCGCCGGCAACGAACGCGCGCAGTTCGGCCAGCGGCAGGCCCTTGAGGGTCTCGAAGGTCTTGGTCAGCTCACGTGCCAGCAGTGCCGGGCGTTCGCCACCGAATACCAGCTCCATGTCTTCAAGGCATTCGAGGATGCGGTGCGGGGCTTCATAGAAGATCAGCGTACGCGGCTCTTCCTTCACCTGCTCGAGGCGCGCGCGGCGCCCTGCCTGCTTGGCCGGCAGGAAGCCTTCGAAGATGAAGCGGTCCGACGGCAAGCCGGCCGCCGACAGTGCAGCGATCAAGGCGCAGGCGCCCGGCACCGGCACCACGCTCACCCCCGCAGCCCGCGCCTGGCGCACCAGGTGGTAGCCCGGGTCGGAAATCAGCGGCGTGCCGGCATCGGAAACCAGCGCCACGTTCTCGCCAGCCAGCAGCTTGGTGAGAAAACGCCCGCCCTCGTCACGCTCGTTGTGCTCATGACAGGCCGCCAGCGGTGTGTCGATGCCGAAGTGTTGCAGCAGGCGGATCGAATGGCGGGTATCTTCGGCAGCGATCAGCGCCACATCTGCCAGCACCTTCAGCGCCCGGGCGCTCATGTCGTCGAGGTTGCCGATGGGGGTTGCCACCACATACAGCGTCCCCACCGTGGATTTCGAAGCCCCTGCCACATCAGTCACTGCGCACACCTGTCATTCGGATCAAAGGCGCCATTGTAGCCCGAGCGCCTGCAACAGGGCGCAAAGAACTTCGCCGGCGATCAGCTGCAAGCCACCTATAGTGAAGGATCAGCACAGCAACATCGCGCCCCGGCCAGTGCTTGGGTACAATTGCCGGCCAACTTGATCGAGTAACAGGACCTTTACATGATCGCTTGCCTGCGGCTGCTCACAGCCCTCTGCCTCGCTGCCCTGCTGGCAGCTTGCGCCAGCTCGCCCTCATCCAGCCTGGGCGAACTGCCGCGCACCCCGGACGCCAGCATCGAGCAACTGCTCGAAAAGGCCGCTTCCAGCAAATCTGCGGAAGACGCCGCACTGCTGCGCCTGAGCGCGGCCGACCTGGCCTACAAGCAGAAGGACTTCCCACGCGCCGCACGCATTCTTGAGCAAGTCCCGCTGGACACGCTCAAGCCGGCCCAGCAAGTGTTCGCCAGCACCCTCGCGGCCGAGCTGGCCATGAGCCGCAACCAGCCCAAGGCGGCCCTCACCGCCCTGGCTCACCCCAGCCTGCAACGAGTAGCCGAGCTGCCGGCAGAGCAGCAAGCGCGCACCTACAACGTGCACGCCGCCGCCCTGGAAGCCGACGGCCAGGCCCTGGCTGCAGCGCAACAGCGCATGCTGCTGGCCCCGCTGCTCAGCGGCCAGGCTGCCAGCGCCAACAATGACGCTATCTGGGCCCTGGTCGCCTCGTTGCCGGCAGAGCAACTGCAGCAGCCCGCCAACGACCAGACCCTGGCCGGCTGGACCAGCCTGGCCTTCGCCGTGAAAAGCGCCGGCACCCTGGAACAGCAACAAGCGGCCATCGACACCTGGGTCAAACAGCACCCGGGCCACCCTGCTGCCCAGCAACTGCCGCAGGCACTGACCAAGCTCAAGGAACTGGCCAGCCAGCCACTGACCAAGATTGCCCTGCTGCTGCCCCAGGAAGGCCCACTGGCCGGTGTTGCCCGCGCCCTGCGTGACGGCTTCATGGCCGCCCACTTCCAGGCCCAGCAAGCCGGTCAGCCAGCGCCTGCGGTGCAGGTGTTCGACAGCTCGCGCATCGGCTCGCTCGACGATTTCTACAACCAGGCCCAGGCCGCCGGCGTGCAACTGGTCATCGGCCCGCTTGAGAAGCCACTGGTCAAACAACTGGCCGCCAAACCACAACTGCCGATCACCACCCTGGCCCTGAACTACGCCGACGCCGGTCAAAAGGCCCCGCCGCAACTGTTCCAGTTCGGCCTGGCTGCCGAAGACGAAGCGCGCGAAGTAGCCCGCCGCGCCCGCGCCGACGGCATGGTCCGCGCCGTGGCCCTGGTGCCGAGTGGCGAATGGGGTGACCGCGTGCTGGCCGCCTTCCGCCAGGACTGGGAAGGCAATGGCGGCACCCTGCTCGCCGCCGAGCGCATCGCCCAGCCGGTTGCCCTGGCCCAGCAGATCGCCGACCTGTTCCAGCTGCGCCAGAGCGAAGGCCGCGCCAAGAGCCTGCAAAGCACGGTAGGCGGCAGCATCGCCGCACAACCGTCGCGCCGCCAGGATATCGATTTCATCTTCCTGGCCTCGACCCCGCAACAGGCCCAGCAGATCAAGCCGACCCTGAACTTCCAGTACGCCGGTGACGTACCGGTATATGCCACCTCGAACCTGTACAGCGCCAGCGGTGACGTCAACCAGTACAACGACATGAACGGCATCCGCTTCTGCGAAACGCCGTGGCTGCTCGACACCAGCAACAGCCTCCGCCAGCAGGTGGTACAGCAATGGCCGCAGGCCGCTGGCAGCCTTGGCCGCCTGTACGCCATGGGCGTCGATGCCTACAGCCTGGCGCCGCGCCTGGGGCAACTGAAAGCGCTGCCGGACAACCGCGTCCAGGGCCTTTCGGGCAGCCTGAGCATCAACGCCAACCAGCGTATCGAGCGCCAGCTGCCATGGGCCGAGTTCGCCGGCGGCCAGGTCAAGCGCCTGCCTGACACCGCACGCTGATGGCAACAGCGTCGCCCACCAGCGCCGGGCAAGCAGCAGAAACCCAGGCCCTTGAGTACCTTCAAGGGCAGGGCCTGCAGCTGCTGGCGCGCAATTGGCGATGCAAAGGCGGTGAGCTTGATCTGGTCATGCTTGACGCCGATACAGTAGTATTCGTCGAAGTCCGCTACCGGTTGCACGCGTGCTTCGGTGGCGCCCTCGAAAGCATCGACGGGCGCAAGCAGAAACGGCTGGTGCTCGCCGCCAGCCTGTACCTGCAGAAGGCGCCCCACTGGGGCAACCACCCCTGCCGCTTCGACGTAGTCGCCCTGCAGGGCAGCCACCATGCAGGCAGACCGCTTCAATGGCTGAAAAACGCCTTCGAATGCTGAACCCACTTCGTTTTTTTTGCTCTATGTTTCGCGGGCTGGTCGTTGATGCGCGCAGCAAAGGCCACCGCCCCACTTAAGGTCACCAGATGGACATGCAATCCCGAATTCGCCGGCTGTTCCAGGCCAGCATCGATACCAAGCAACAGGCAATGGACATCCTGGCACCGCACATCGAGCAGGCCAGCCTGGTCATGGTCAATGCGCTGCTCAACGAGGGCAAGATGCTCGCCTGTGGCAACGGCGGCTCGGCCGGTGATGCCCAGCACTTTTCGTCGGAACTGCTCAACCGTTTCGAGCGCGAGCGCCCGAGCCTGCCAGCCATCGCGCTGACCACCGACAGCTCGACCCTGACCTCGATCGCCAACGACTACAGCTACAACGAAGTCTTTTCCAAGCAGATTCGCGCCCTGGGGCAGCCCGGCGACGTTCTGCTGGCGATCTCCACCAGCGGCAATTCGGCCAACGTGATCCAGGCGATCCAGGCCGCACATGACCGCGAAATGATTGTCGTAGCATTGACTGGCCGCGACGGCGGCGGCATGGCTTCACTGCTGCTGCCCGAAGACGTGGAAATCCGCGTACCTTCGACGGTTACCGCACGCATCCAGGAAGTCCACCTGCTGGCGATCCACTGCCTGTGCGATCTGATCGACAGCCAACTGTTCGGGAGTGAAGAATGACCCCTATGCGCCTCGGCCTGATGGCCCTGACCCTGTGCCTGAGCGTCACCGGTTGCAGCTCGGTACTCACCTCTACCCGCAATTCGCCGATCGAAGACGATCGCGGTACGCGCACCATTGGCAGCAAGATCGACGATTCGCTGATCGAGACCAAGGCTTCGGTGAACATTTCCAAGGCCAGCCCTGACCTGGACAAGGGCTCGCACATTGTTGTCAGCAGCTACAACGGCATCGTCCTGCTGGCCGGCCAGACCCCACGTGCCGACCTCAAGAGCCTCGCCGAGCAGACCGCCGGCCAGGTACAGCGCGTCAAGAAAGTGCACAACGAGCTGCAGGTGATGCAGCCCTCCTCCATCCTGGCACGCAACAACGACGCCTGGCTGACCACCAAGATCAAGACCCAGATGCTGGGTGACAGTGCCGTGCCAAGCTCGCGCATCAAGGTGATCACCGAGAACGGTATCGTCTACCTGCTCGGCCTGGTAACCCAGAAGGAGGCCAACTCGGCCACCGCAGTGGTGCAGGGCGTGTCGGGCGTGCAGAAGATCGTCAAGCTGTTCGAGTACATCGACTGATTCATTGCTGCCTGCACCGGCCTCTTCGCGGGTGAACCCGCCCCCACAGGGATCTCACAGCTTTCAAGCCTTGTGCATGCCTGTGGGAGCGTGTTTATCGAAGCGTCGAACCGCCGCGAAAGGGCCAGTACAAGCAACAACAATGCCCCACCTTTCAGAAACCCAGGAAACACCGCATGAAAAAGCTTCTGCTGCCTGCCCTGCTGATCGGCACCTTCGCCACTCTGGCCGGCTGCTCTACCCCAAGCCTGATCACCCTCAACGATGGCCGTGAAATCCAGGCTGTCGACGCACCGAAGTACGACCGCGACGCCGGCTTCTACGAGTTCCAGCAACTCGACGGCAAGCGCACCCGCATCAACAAGGACCAGGTACGCACTATCAGCGACCTGTAACCCGAAGTTGGCTGCAAAGAAAAAGGCGATCCGGTTGGATCGCCTTTTTTGTTACTTGACCACTTTCAGGCTTGGCCGACCACTTGGGCGCGGCGGCTGGCCCCCACCTTCTGGCGGGCCATCGTCGTCCGGCTGTACCTCATCGTCTTCCAGCTCGTCGCCATCCATTGGCGACTCCAGCTCGAAGACCATGCCTTGGCCATTTTCGCGGGCATAGATGCCCAGGATGGCGCCAACCGGCACAAACAGCGAATGGGCCACGCCACTGAAGCGGCCCTCGAAGCTGACCGCGTCGTTATCCATGTGCAGACTGCGCACGGCACTTGGCGAAATATTCAGGACGATCTGGCCATCGCTGGCGAAACCATCCGGCACCTGCACTTTCGGGTATTCGGCATTGACCAGCATATGGGGCGTGCAATCGTTGTCGACGATCCACTCATACAGTGCTCGAACCAGATAGGGGCGACTGGAGTTCATCAACAGCTCCTTAAAGCTTGCGCATTTCACGTTCTACGGAGGACAGGCTCGCCAGGAAAGGCTCCCGGGCAAACTGCCGCTCCATGTAATCCAGCAGCGGCTTGGCTTGCCGCGGCAACTCGATACCCAACACTGGCAAGCGCCAGAGTATGGGCAATAGACAACAATCGACCAGGCTTTGATCCTCACTCATGAAACAGGCGTACTCACCGAACAAAGGCGAGACGCCGGTGAGGCTTTCGCGCAGGGCCTTGCGCGCCTCCACACGGGCGGCCTCGGTACTGCGCGAGTCCAGCACGGTGTCGGCCAGGGCGCACCAGTCGCGCTGGATGCGGTGCATCAGCAAACGGCTGTTACCCCGTGCAACCGGGTACACCGGCATCAGCGGCGGGTGCGGGTAACGCTCCTCGAGGTATTCCATCACCACGGTCGACTCATACAACGCCAGGTCACGGTCGACCAGGGTCGGCACACTGCCGTAAGGGTTTACCTCGGCCAGCTTGGCCGGCAGGCGACTGGGGTCGACATCGATGACCTGCACGCTGACACCCTTCTCGGCCAGCACAAGGCGTACCCGATGAGAATAGTGATCAGCGGGATCGGAATAGCAGGCTAACCTGTTGGTTGCGCCCATGTAGCGGCTCCTCGCACGGGATGCTTGTGCAACTGTAAATGAAAACGCGCCTGGGGCGCCCTGGCAAAAATGCCAGGGCGCCCCAGGCGCGTTCAACAACCAGAAACTACTGCGTGATCAGTGCACGTCCTTCCAGTATTCACGCTTGAGCAAATAGGCGAATACGAAGAAGAAAGCCAGGTACAGCAACACGTAGGTACCAATGCGCTGGCTTTCCAGTTTGACCGGGTTGGCCGAATAGGCCAGGAAGGTCACCAGATTCTTGACCTTCTCGTCGAACTGCTCGGTGGTCAGGGTACCGGATTTCGGCGTGACGGTCAGCTGGTCACAGGCTTCGTGGGTGATCGGGCTGCCGGTCAATGGGTCGAATTGCTTCTTGCCATCGGTTACCGTCTGCACCTGCTTGCAGCCAATCACCTGGTTACCCTGCAAGCCAACCAGCACGTTAGGCATGCCCACGTTCGGGAACACCTTGTTGTTCACCCCGTAAGGCCGCGACGGGTCCTCATAGAAGCTGCGCAGGTAGGTGTACAGCCAGTCGGTGCCCCGCACACGGGCGACCAGGGTCAGGTCGGGCGGCGCGGCACCGAACCAGGTCTTGGCGTCACTGGGCTTCATGCCGATCTGCATGTGGTCACCGATCTTGGCACCGGTGAACACCAGCTTCTCGAGCATCAACTCGTGGGGGATGCCCAGGTCATCGGCCACCCGCTCGTAACGCTGGAACTTGGCACTGTGGCAGCCCATGCAATAGTTGGCAAAGGTGCGCGCACCGTCCTGCATGGCGGCCTTGTCGGTCAGGTCGATATCGGCCTTGTCCAGCTCCAGGCCGTGTTCGGCAGCGAAGGAAAAGGCAGGCATCACTGCCAGCAAAAATACTGCAATAAACTTTTTCATCAGCCAGTCACCCTTTCCGGAACCGGTTTGGTCTTCTCAAGCCTTGTGTAGAACGGCATCAGCAGGAAGTAGGCGAAGTACAACACCGTGCACACCTGCGACAGCAAGGTACGCCCAGGTGTCGGCGCCAGTACGCCCAGCACGCCGAGGATGACGAAGGCCACGCAGAACACCAGCAGGAAGACCTTGCTGATCCAGCCCTTGTAACGCATGGAACGCACCGGGCTGCGGTCGAGCCAGGGCAGTACGAACAGCACGGCGATGGCCGCGCCCATGGCAATGACGCCCATCAGCTTGTCAGGCACCGCCCGCAAGATTGCGTAGAACGGTGTGAAGTACCACACCGGCGCGATGTGCTCAGGCGTCTTGAAGGCGTTGGCCTGCTCAAAGTTCGGTTTTTCCAGGAAGTAACCGCCCATTTCCGGGAAGAAGAACACCACGGCGCAGAACACGAAGAGGAACACCACCACGCCGACGATATCCTTGACGGTGTAGTACGGATGGAACGGAATGCCGTCCAGCGGAATGCCGTTTTCATCCTTTTTCTTCTTGATGTCGACACCATCGGGGTTGTTCGAACCCACTTCGTGCAGGGCGAGGATGTGCAGTACTACCAGGCCAAGAATCACGATTGGCAGGGCAACCACGTGCAGGGCGAAGAAGCGGTTCAGGGTAATGCCCGAAATCAGGTAGTCACCACGGATCCACTGGGTGAGATCGTCACCGATCACCGGAATGGCACCGAACAGCGAGATGATCACCTGGGCACCCCAGTAGGACATCTGGCCCCACGGCAGCAAGTAGCCCATGAAGGCTTCGGCCATCAGCGCCAGGTAGATCAGCATGCCGAACAGCCAGACCAGCTCGCGCGGCTTCTGGTAGGAGCCATAGAGCAGGCCGCGGAACATGTGCAGGTAGACCACGATGAAGAACGCAGACGCACCGGTGGAGTGCAGGTAGCGCAGGATCCAGCCGTATTCCACGTCACGCATGATGTACTCGACCGAGGCGAACGCCTCTTCCGCCGAGGGCGTGAAGCTCATGGTCAGCCACACACCGGTGACGATCTGATTGACCAGCACCAGCAATGCCAGCGAGCCGAAGAAGTACAGGAAGTTGAAGTTCTTGGGCGCGTAATACTTGCTCAGGTGGTCTTCCCACATCTTGGTGGCGGGGAAGCGAGCATCAATCCAGTCCATGAACTTGCTCATCATGCGTTCTCCTGATCGACGCCGATGACAATGATGTCGTCCGTCTCGTAAGAGTGCGGCGGCACTGGCAGATTGAGAGGTGCCGGCTGCGACTTGTAGACACGGCCAGCCAGGTCGTAGTGGGAACCGTGGCACGGGCAGAAATAGCCACCCACCCACTTCGGACCAAGGTCAGCAGGCGCAACTTCCGGGCGGAAGGTGGGCGAACAGCCCAGGTGCGTGCACAGGCCGACGAGAATGAGGATTTCCGGCTTGATCGAGCGAACCTCAGGGTCGACGTAGGTCGGCTGCACCGAGGCCTTGGACTCGGGATCAGACAGGTCACCCGTGATTTTTTTCAGGTTGCCGAGGATTTCCTGCGTTCGCCGCACGATGAATACCGGCTGGCCACGCCATTCGGCCACCATCTGCTGCCCGGCCTCGACCTTGGCGATATTGACCTTCACCGGTGCACCCGCGGCTTTCGCCTTGGCACTGGGAAACCATGACCCCACGAACGGTACCGCAGCCCCCACTGCCCCCGCCGCCCCGACCACGGATGTCGCGGCTACGAGGAAGCGGCGCCGGCCTGCGTTGACGCCGTCATTGCTCATTCAGTCCTCTCCCATCAGCTTGCTTGGCCTGTTGAACCAGGCTCGTACTTAGGTTGTGTCAATGGCACTAAAATTTGGCCGTCATGGTAAGAAACAAATCCACACACTGACAAGGTGATTACCCTGGCAAGGGCGACAACCCGCGCTTTGCTTGATCTGCGTCTATGCGACAAGCGGCCACTGACATGCTGACAGGTTAGTTCAAGCCAAAAAAAAAGCCCGGTTCCAAGGAACCGGGCTTTTTTCGACTGCCGAAGCGGTATTAACGCTTGGAGTACTGAGGACGCTTACGCGCTTTACGCAGACCCACTTTCTTACGCTCGACTTCACGAGCGTCGCGGGTGACGTAGCCAGCACGACGCAGAGCGCCACGCAGGGTTTCGTCGTATTCCATCAGAGCGCGGGTGATACCGTGACGGATCGCACCGGCTTGACCGCTGACACCACCACCGGAAACGGTGACGTAGATGTCGAACTTCTCAACGGTTTCGGTCAGCTCGAGTGGCTGGCGAACAACCATGCGAGCGGTTTCGCGACCGAAGAACACGTCCAGAGAACGGTTGTTGATGGAGATGTTACCAGTACCCGGACGCAGGAATACGCGAGCGGTTGCGGTCTTGCGACGGCCAGTGCCGTAATTTTGAGTCGCCGACATAATGAACTATCCCGTTAGATCTTCAGTTCTTGAGGCTGCTGAGCAGTGTGTGGGTGAGCAGCACCCGCGTACACTTTCAGCTTGCGGTACATGTCGCGACCCAGCGGGTTCTTAGGCAGCATGCCTTTGACCGCGGTTTCGATAACACGCTCAGGGGCCTTGGCGATCAACTTCTCGAAGTTGATTTCCTTGATACCGCCCGGGAAGCCGGAGTGGGAGTAGTACATTTTGTCGGAAGACTTGGCACCAGTCACACGAACCTGCTCGGCGTTGATAACGACGATGTAGTCGCCGGTGTCAACGTGAGGGGTGTATTCTGGTTTGTGTTTGCCACGCAGACGGGTAGCGATTTCAGTAGCCAGACGACCCAGGGTCTGGCCAGCGGCGTCGACTACGAACCACTCGCGCTTTACTGTTTCCGGTTTAGCAGTAAAAGTTTTCATTCTCTAAAGCCTCAGAGGCCGCCCAGCGAAAAATAGACGGCGAATCTTACTGGATAGTGCACACGTTGCCAAGAGCAAGCGCGCAGCCGAACACAGACGCTTTTGGGGGCTCGGGTCGGGCACGCCAATGTTCGACGGGGTTCTTCCTGCGTGATGGTGCATCACTTCCGCCACGCGGAGAGGGGCTGAATTATCCAGATTGCGAGAAAAATTTCAACCTGCTTTGATAGCTATCTATTGCCAAGGAGTGTCTAACCGATGGAATACCGCCAGCTCGGCCGTACCGACCTCAATGTCAGCGCCCTGTGCCTGGGCACCATGACCTGGGGCGAACAGAACGTTCAGGCCGAAGCCTTCGAACAGATTGCCCGGGCCAAGGTCGCCGGGGTCAACTTCATCGACACCGCCGAGATGTACCCGGTGCCGCCCCGCCCGGAAACCTACGCAGCCACCGAGCGCATCATCGGCAACTGGTTCCGTGACAACGGTGATCGCGACGACTGGGTGCTGGCCAGCAAGGTTGCAGGCCCTGGCAACGGCATCAGCCACATCCGCGACGGCCAGCTCAAGCACAACCGCCAGCACATCGTCGCGGCGCTGGAGGAGAGCCTGAAGCGCCTGCAGACCGACCGTATCGACCTGTACCAACTGCACTGGCCGGAACGCAGCACCAACTTTTTCGGCAAGCTGGGCTACCAGCACCTGCCCCAGGACCACTTCACTCCGCTGGAAGAAACCCTCGAAGTACTCGACGAACAGGTGCGGGCGGGCAAGATCCGCCACATCGGCCTGTCCAACGAAACGCCGTGGGGCACCATGAAGTTCCTGCAACTGGCCGAAAGCCGAGGCTGGCCGCGGGCGGTATCGATCCAGAACCCGTACAACCTGCTAAACCGCAGCTTCGAGGTAGGCCTGGCGGAAGTGGCCATCCGTGAGCAGTGCGGCCTGCTGGCCTATTCACCGCTGGCATTCGGCATGCTCTCGGGCAAGTACGAGAACGGCGCACGGCCGGGCAACGCGCGCCTGACCCTGTTCAGCCGCTTTGCCCGCTATTCAAACCCGCAGACCGTGGCAGCCTGCAGCCGGTACGTGCAACTGGCCCGCGAGCACGGCCTGGACCCGGCGCAGATGGCCCTGGCGTTCGTCACCCGGCAGCCGTTCGTGACCAGCAACATCATTGGCGCGACCAGCCTGCAACAGCTGGACAGCAACCTGGCAAGCCTTGATCTGAGCCTGAGCGATGAGTTGCTGGCGGCGATCGAAGCCATTCACCAGGAGCAGCCGAACCCGGCGCCTTGATCGCCAGAGGGGCTGCTTTGCAGCCCCTCTGTTACATAGGCTAGACACAATCGCCAAAAAATAAGACGATCCAGCCGGTGATTGACCACTCTACCCTATAAGAACAATGACAATGATGTTTACCCAACCCTCCGCGTCGCTGCGGCGCGTCAGCATCCTGGCCATTGACAAGGTATTTGCTTCGACCTTGATGCAGGCCAAGGATTTCTTCCATCTCGCCAGCCTGCGTTACAGCAAGCAGCTGGGCCTGGGCTTGCAGCCCATGTTCGAGATCCACCTGGTGAGCCCCGACGGCCAGCCCGTGGACAGCTTCAGCAATGTTCAGCTACCGGTCGACGGCGGCCTGGACGACGCCGATGTGATCATCCTCCCGGCCTACTGGGACGATTTCGACAACCTCCTGCAACGTTATCCACAGGTGCTGCCATGGCTGCGTGAACAGCATGCCCGCGGTGCGGTGCTGTGCGCCGAGGCCAGTGGTGTGTTCTGGCTGGCCGAATCCGGCCTGCTCGATGGCAAGGAGGCGACGACCTACTGGCGCTTCTTCACCAGCTTTGCCGAACGCTTTCCCAAGATCCGGCTGAACCAGGACAAGCACCTGACCGACGCCGACAATATCTATTGCGCCGGCGGCGCCACGTCGGCCTGCGACCTGTACATCTACCTGATCGAGCGCTTCTGCGGCGCCAACGTGGCCCGCGCCGTGGCCCGCGACATACTCTACGAAGTGCAGCGCAACTACACCCCGGGGCGCATGGGCTTTGGCGGGCAGAAGCTGCATCAGGACCTGATCATTCTGCAGATCCAGCATTGGCTGGAGGAACACTTCGCCGACAAGTTCCGCTTCGAGGATGTGGCCCGCAACCACGGCATGAGCATCCGCAACTTCATGCGCCGTTTCCAGGGCGCGACGGGTGACAAGCCGCTGCACTACCTGCAACGGCTGCGGATCGAGACCGCCAAGGGGTTGCTGTCGAGCACGCGCAAGAGCATCAAGACCATCAGCTACGAAGTTGGCTATGACGATGCCAGTTTCTTTGCGCGGCTGTTCCGCCAGCACACCGAGCTGTCGCCGAACCAGTATCGGCAGCAGTTCATGCAAGAGGCTTGAGCGCCATGGGGCTGCTTTGCAGCCCATTCGCGGCACAAGGCCGCTCCTACAGGGGAACGCGATTCCATGCGGGTACGCGATCTCTTGCAGGAGCGGCCTTGTGCCGCGAATGGGCCGCAAAGCGGCCCCAGGTTCTTATGGCTTGTGCGCGCGCGACAGGAATTCGTGCGACTGCATCTCCAGCAACCGGCTCAGGGTGCGCTGGAACTCGAAGCTCAGGCGCCCGCCGGTGTACAGGTCCTTGAGCTCCACCTCGGCCGAAATGATCAGCTTGACGTTGCGGTCGTAGAACTCGTCCACCATGTTGATGAAACGACGGGCGATGTCGTCGGTGGCGACACCCATCTGCTCCACATTGCTCAACAGCACGGCGTGGAAGATCTTGCCCAGTTCGATGTAGTCGTTCTGGCTGCGCGGTCCATCGCACAGGGCGCGGAAGTCGAACCAGGCGACATCGTCACAGGTGCGCAGGGCATTGATCGGACGGTTCTCGATCATCAGCACATCGTTCTCGACCGCCTGGGTGCACTCAGGCGTCAGCGCCTTGAAGCTGGCGCGCATGCTCTGGTGCGCCGCATCGTTGAGCGGGTAGTGGAACAGTTCGGCCTGCTCCAGGTGACGCAGGCGGTAGTCGACCCCACTGTCAACGTTCACCACGTCGGTGAACTGCTTGATCATGGCAATGGCTGGCAGGAAGCGTGCGCGTTGCAGGCCGTCCTTGTACAGGCCGTCCGGCACGATGTTGGAGGTGGCTACCAGCGACACGCCGTTCTTGAACAGCTCTTCCATCAGGGTGCCGAGGATCATGGCGTCGGTAATGTCCGACACGAAGAATTCGTCGAAGCAGATCACCCTGGCTTCGTCGCTGAAGCGCTTGGCGATGATGGTCAGCGGGTTCTTCTCGCCCTTGAGGGTTTTCATTTCCTCGTGCACACGCTTCATGAAGCGGTGGAAGTGCGTACGCATCTTCTGCTTGAACGGTAGCGCTTCGTAGAAGGTATCGACCAGGTAGGTCTTGCCTCGCCCTACCCCACCCCAGAAGTACAGGCCCTTGACCGGGGTCTGCTCCTTCTTGCCGAACAGCTTGCCGAACACGCCCGGCTTGTTGTTCTGCGCCTGTACCAGGTCGTCGTACAGGCGCTGCAGGTGACGCACCGCAGTTTCCTGCGCCGCGTCATGGAAGAAGTCGGGACGTTTCAGATCTGCTTGATAGCGTTCTAAGGGAGTCATGATTCGTTAGCGAGGCAACAAAAAACGGGCCGTCACTGTAGCGACAGGCCCGCTTAATGGCAATCAGACTTGCGTCAATATGCCTCAGTCCTGCTGTGGTGCCAGGGCATCACGCAGGCTTTGAATGGCCGCATCACGGGCTTCGGCGCTGTCGAACTGCGGCCCGTCGGCAACTTGCTCGCCGTTGAGCCACAGGCCGAAGCTCAGGCCTTCGACCCGCACATCGGCCTCGCCACCCTGCTGCAGCTGCTTGCTCACGGCGCCGGCGCTCTTGCCGTCGGCGAAGCTGCGCGACAGCAGCAGTTGCTCGCCGTCAGCGGCCAGCAGGCGGAAGCGGAAGCTGCCGTCTTCGTCGCGGAAGCTGACGAAGCGTGCGCTCTTGGCGGCCTTCTTCTTCACCTCGGTGCCGGCTTGCACACCGCTACGGAACGAACGCAGGCCAACGGCTTCGCGCAGTTGCTCGAGGAACGGCGTGGCAATCTTGCGTGCCTTGGCGGCGCCGGCCAGCAGGATGTCTTCCAGGTCCGCCGGGCGGGCGATCAACTGGTGGTAGTACTCGCGTTTTTCGGCAAGTTGGCCATCCAGCAGCTGGAACAGGCGCTGCTTGGCATCGCCCCAGCCCAGGCCCTGCAGCAGCTCTTCGCGGAATTCGGCGCATTGCTGCGGCGTCGAGAAGGCCTGGTACAAGGTGAACAGGTGCGAATTGTCCGGATCTTTCGCTTCGCCTGGCGCGCGCGAGTCAGTGACGATGCGCGAGATGGCGTCTTTCATGTCCTTGGCGCTGGTGAACAACGGGATGGTGTTGTCATAGCTCTTGGACATCTTGCGCCCGTCCAGGCCTGGCAACGTGGCCACGCTTTCCTCGATCACCGCCTCCGGCAGGGCGAAGAAGTCCCGGCCCTGGCCGAACAGGTGGTTGAAGCGCTGGCCGATGTCGCGGGCCATTTCCACGTGCTGGATCTGGTCACGGCCGACCGGCACCTTGTGGGCGTTGAACATCAGGATGTCGGCGGCCATCAGTACCGGGTAGCTGAACAGGCCCATGGTCACGCCGGCATCCGGGTCTTCGCCGTTCTCGACGTTCTTGTCCACCGAGGCCTTGTAGGCATGCGCGCGGTTCAGCAGGCCCTTGGCGGCAACGCAGGTCAGCAGCCAGGTCAACTCGGGGATTTCCGGGATGTCGGACTGGCGGTAGAAGGTCACCTTGTCCGGGTCCAGGCCACCGGCCAGCCAGGTGGCGGCGATTTCCAGGCGCGAACGCTGGATACGCAGCGGGTCGTCGCACTTGATCAAGGCGTGGTAGTCGGCCAGGAAGTAGAACGAGTCGGCACCGGGCTGCTGGCTGGCACGGATCGCAGGGCGAATGGCGCCGGCGTAGTTGCCCAGGTGCGGAGTGCCGGTGGTGGTGATACCGGTAAGAATGCGCGTGGTCATGGGTGTTCGCTTATTCAGGCTTGGCTCAGTTCGAAAGGCGCGGCAGCAGCAGATCCTTCAGATCGGTCAGCTTGCCATGGAAGAAGTGTCCGCATTCTGCCACTTTCAGCAGCTCATGGGGGCGCGACAGGCTACCGGACCATTCGTAAACCAGCTGCGGCGCGACCACTTCGTCGGCATCTGGCTGCACCACGGTGATCGGGCAGTGCTGTGGCAGCGGGAATTCGGCGGTCAGGCGCATGACTGCCGGGGCAATCATGAACAAGTGTTGCAGCGTTACCCCGGCGGCTTCCAGGCGGCCGGCCAGGCTGGTGGCAACGAAACCGCCGAACGAGAAGCCCATGAGCACCAGTGGCAGGTCGGGGTGCCTGGCACGCAGCCAGGCGGCGGCGGCCTCGGCATCGGCCACTTCGCCGGCCCCCATGTCATGGCTACCGGCGCTCTGGCCGACACCACGGTAGTTGAAACGCAGGGTCACATAGCCGGCATCGCGGGCGGTGCGTTGCAGGGTCGAGACCACCTTGTTGAGCATGGTGCCGCCCTGGACCGGGTTGGGGTGGCAGATCAGCACCGCGCCACGGGCATCGGCCACGTCCAGGTACAAGGCTTCCAGCTGGCCGCTGGGGCCATCGATGAACAAGGGGGTTTCGCGGACAAGCAAGGCACTACTCCGTGACCTCGGGAAGGGTCGATTCGTCTAGGTGAGGAATTCTGTTCTGATTTGCGATCGCTCGCGGTATACAGCGCAGGTCTGAGCCGTTAACGTAAAGCAAAGCCGTTTATAGAGGAAGGACTCGTGGAACTCTCGCTCCTTGTTTGGTTGTTGCCAACCCTGGCCCTGGTCATCGGTGTGGCGGTCGGTTTCATTGTTGCCCGCCTGCTGCCCAACGCGGCGCCGAGCAACACCCAGCGCCAACTGGATGACATCCAGAAACGCTTCGACAGCTACCAGAACGAAGTGGTCACCCACTTCAACAGCACCGCCATGCTGGTCAAGAAACTGACCCAGAGCTACCAGGACGTACAGGATCACCTGGCCGAAGGCGCCAACAGCCTGGCCCTCGATGAAGTCACTCGCCAGCGCCTGCTGGCTGCATTGCATTCCGAAGCGCCCCAAGGCCCGCGTGACCGCCTGACCCCACCGAAAGACACCGCCGAAGTGCCGCGCGACTATGCGCCAAAAGCGCCAAATTCGCCGGGCATGCTCGATGAGAGCTACGGGCTCAAGCGTTGATCTGCTGAACATGAAAAAGGCCTCGCAAGAGGCCTTTTTTGTGCTTTGAATCGCCAAGAGAACCCCGCCAGTGCAGGGTTCCCGGTTCAGATCAAGGCTTGCGCCAGGACTGGCCACCCTCATCATCGTCACCGCCACTGCGGCAAATGAACAGGTCGATGTATTTCGGGAATACGGTCATTTTCAAACTCCTCTTGGATAAGCCGGCCAATTCACCAGCTCATCCAAAGTGCCATCGCCTGATCCCGTGAGGCATTGGGCAAGTGTTCCCGATCCTGCAAGGCAAGTTCATGCACACGCCTCCAACGCCACCTCGATATCTGCCAGCAGGTCCTCCACATCCTCCAGCCCCACTGACAACCTCACCAGCCCCTCTGATATCCCGTGATGCGCCCGCTCTTGTGGCGTGTAACTGGAGTGCGTCATGCTCGCCGGGTGCTGTGCCAGCGACTCGGCATCCCCCAGGCTCACCGCACGGGCAAAAAGCTGCAGGGCATTCATGAAGCGCCGCCCGGCCTCGATACCGCCCTTGAGCTCAAAGGCAATCATCCCGCCCGGCAAACGCATCTGCCGCTGTGCCAGTTCGTACTGGGCAAACGACGGCAAGCCCGGGTAGTGGATCAGCTCCACCTGGGGCTGCCCGGCCAGGAACTGCGCGACCTCCAGGGCGTTGGCGCAATGCCGGTCCATGCGCAGCGCCAGGGTCTTGATGCCGCGCATCAACAACGCAGCGTCATGCGGTGACAAGGCTGCCCCGGTCATGTCTTTGAGCCCCTCGAGGCGAATCCGGTCGACCAGCGCCTTGCGCCCCACCACCAGGCCTGCGGTGATGTCGCCATGGCCACTGAGGTACTTGGTCGCCGAATGCACCACCAGGTCTGCCCCCAGTTCCAGTGGCCGCTGCAGGTAGGGCGTGCAGTAGGTGTTGTCGACCACCACAAGCACATCACTCCCCCGCACTGCCTCGACGACCGCCGCTATATCCACCAGTTGCATGTTGGGGTTGGCCGGTGTTTCGAAGTAGATCATCCGCGTTTTGCTGTTGATCGCCGCTTTCAGGGCCTTGGCATCGTTAAGGTCGACATGGTGGATCTTGACCCCGAACTCGCCAATGCCATGGTGCAGGAACGCAAAGGTGCAGCCATACAAGGTGCGCCCCACGATCAGCTCATCACCAGGCCGCAGCAGGGTCCAGAGGGTCGAAGTAATGGCTCCCATCCCCGACGCCAGCGCCAATCCCGCCTCACCACCCTCCAACGAGGCCATGCGTTGCTCGAGCAAGGCCAGGGTGGGGTTGGAGATGCGGCTGTAGAAGTGCCCCGCCTCCTCCCCGGCGAAGCACGCAGCGCCGTATTCGACAGTCGGGAAGGCATAGGTCGCGGTCTGGTACACCGGTGGCACCAAGGCACCACCGTGGGAAAGCGGGTCGTAGCCGTGGTGAATGGCCCGTGTGGAAAAACCGGTGTTGTTATGGGAGTCGCGCATGGCAACAGCCTCTTGTGGTTTGTTATAAGCTTATGCCACCGAGCTGCCCGATTTTTTCCAAAATTGCCCACGCATCTGCGTGCTTGCTGGAACAAAAACAATAATTAACGGACCAGGAGGGCAAAACATGCCTTCAAGCCTCGACCGCACCGACCGCGCCCTGCTCGCCGCCTTGCAGGACAACGCCCGCCTAACCGTCGCCGAACTTGCCGACCAGGTGGCATTGACCACCTCGCCCTGCTGGCGCCGGGTCAAGCTGCTGGAAGACAACGGCTATATCACTGGCTACCAGGCCATCCTCTCGCCCAAGTCGCTGGGGTTCGGCGTGACCGCATTCGTCAGCATCATGATGGACTCGCACACCAAGGACATGGCGCTGGCGTTTGAGCAGCGGCTTATGGAAATCCCCGAAATCGTCGCCTGCCACAACATCTCCGGGCGCTATGACTTTTTGCTGGAGATCCTGGCCCGGGACCTGGAGTCGTTCGGGGAGTTCACCCGCGAAGTGCTGCAGCGGTTGCCAGGGGTGAAGGAGATCTATTCGAGTTTTTCCTACAAGGCGGTGAAGGAGCGGCGGGTGATTCCGGTGTCGGAAAAACATATCTGAACCGGATACGCAGCACCTGCGGGAGCCAGAAATAAAAAACCCCGCCGAAGCGGGGTTTTTCCTGCTGGCCAGCGCTTAGATAGCGCCACGCTGGCGCAGTACGTCCAGCACCAGTTTCACACCTTCGTCCACGCTAGTGGCCTGGGTGTCGATCACAAGGTCTGCATCCAGCGGCACATCGAACGGGAAGCTTTCGCCCGGGATGTTTTCGCCACCGGCAGCGTACAGGCCTTGCGGGTCGCGCTCGCGGCAAGCCAGCGGCGAGGCCTGGACGTAAACGGTCACCAGGCGCTCTTTGCCGATCAGGGCCTTGGCCTGTTCGCGGCCTTCGGCATCCGGGGCCACGAACGCAGCCAGGGTCAGCAGGCCGGCTTCGTTGAACTGGCGCGCCACATGGGCGGCGCGGCGCCAGTTTTCGGTGCGACCGGCGCGGTCTTGCGGCAAGCCCTTGTTCAGGTCGTGGCGCAGGTTCTGGCCGTCAAGCACGTATACCGCACGGCCCATGTCGAACAGCTTGCGCTCCACGGCATAGGCCAAGGTGCTCTTGCCAGCGCCGGACAGGCCGCTGAACAGCACGGTGGCTGGCTGCTGGCCGAAGCGCAGGGCGCGCTCTTCGGTAGACACGTGGGCCTGCTTGCCATGCTGGCCGGTGCTGCCGTGTGGCAGAACAGGCGGAGCGATGATCATGCCGGCGCCGACGGTGCCGTTGGTCAGGCGGTCGATCACGATGAACGCACCGGTGGTGCGGTTGCTGTCGTAGCCGTCCAGGGCGATCGAGGCGTCCAGCGCAACCTTCACGCGGCCGATCTCGTTCAGTTGCAGTGCGCTGGCAGCGCCCTGCTCCAGGGTGTTCACATCGACCTTGTGGGTGATGCTGGCAATCGAGCCCGGCACGTAGCTGGTGGCGCGCTTGATGTCGTACTTCTTGCCCGGGAGCATTGGCTCTTCGGCCATCCACACCAGCATGGCATCGAACTGGTCGGTCACCGGCGGTACGTTGTCGGCATGTACCAGCAGGTCGCCACGGGAGATGTCGATCTCGTCTTCCATGGTCAGGGTCACGGCCTGGCCTGGGCCGGCGTTTTCCAGTTCACCTTCGTAGGTGACGATGGATTTGACGCGGCTGCTCTTGCCCGACGGCAGCACGACGATTTCATCACCCTTGTGCACTACGCCACTGGCAATGGTGCCGGCGAAGCCGCGGAAGTTCAGGTTCGGGCGGTTCACGTACTGCACCGGGAAGCGCAGGTCGGTGAAGTTGCGGTCGGCCGCAACCTCGACGGTTTCGAGGATTTCCATCAGCGTCGGGCCGGTGTACCACGGCGAGCGCTCGCTGTGGTTGACCACGTTGTCGCCCTTGAGCGCCGACATTGGCACGAACTGCAGGCTGCTCGGGGTCAGGTTGATGGCCTCGGCGAACTGCAGGTAGTCGGCCTTGATCGACTCGAACACGCCCTCATCGAAGCCCTTGAGGTCCATCTTGTTGACCGCGACCACGATGTGCTTGATGCCCAGCAGCGAGGCAATGTAGCTGTGGCGACGGGTCTGGGTCTGCACGCCGTAGCGGGCATCGACCAGGATGATAGCCAGGTCGCAGGTGGACGCACCGGTGGCCATGTTGCGGGTGTACTGCTCGTGGCCCGGGGTGTCGGCGATGATGAACTTGCGCTTGGCGGTGGAGAAGTAGCGGTAGGCGACATCGATGGTGATGCCCTGCTCACGCTCGGCCTGAAGGCCGTCGACCAGCAATGCCAGGTCGATTTCTTCGCCGGTGGTGCCGACTTTCTTCGAATCACGGGTGATGGCTTCGAGGTGGTCCTCGTAGATCATCTTCGAATCGTGCAGCAGGCGCCCGATCAGGGTGCTCTTGCCGTCATCCACGTTGCCGCAGGTGAGGAAACGCAGCAGTTCTTTGCGCTCGTGCTGAGCCAGATAAGCGAGGATGTCTTCGCTGATCAAATCGGATTGGTGCGACATGGAGTAACCCTGAAAATTAGAAGTAGCCCTGACGTTTTTTGTCTTCCATGGAACCGGCACCATCGTGGTCGATGACCCGGCCCTGGCGCTCGGAAGTGCGCGTCAGGAGCATTTCCTGAATGATGTCGGTCAGCGTTTCTGCTTCCGACTCGACAGCACCCGTCAACGGGTAGCAACCGAGGGTACGGAAACGCACCTTCTTCTTGACGATACGGGCCTTCTCTTCCTCGGAAAGGTGCTCGAGGATGCGCTCGTCGTCGATCATGATCAGGGTGCCGTTCTTCTCGATGACTTCCCGCTCGGCGGCGAAGTACAGCGGCACGATCGGGATGCCTTCAAGGTAGATGTACTGCCAGATGTCCAGCTCGGTCCAGTTCGACAGCGGGAAGACGCGGATCGACTCGCCCTTGTTGACCTTGCCGTTGTAAACGTTCCACAGCTCGGGGCGCTGGTTTTTCGGGTCCCAGCGGTGCTTGCTGTCGCGGAACGAATACACACGCTCTTTGGCCCGCGACTTCTCTTCGTCGCGGCGCGCGCCACCGAAGGCGGCGTCGAAACCATGCTTGTCCAGTGCCTGCTTCAGGCCCTGGGTCTTCATGATGTCGGTGTGCTTGGAGCTGCCATGGGTGAACGGGTTGATGCCCTGCGCCACACCCTCAGGGTTGACGTGGGTGATCAGTTCCAGGCCCATTTCCTCGACCATCTTGTCGCGGAAGCTGTACATCTCCTGGAATTTCCACTGGGTGTCGACGTGCATCACCGGGAACGGCAGCTTGCCCGGGAAGAAGGCCTTGCGCGCCAGGTGCAGCATCACGGCGGAATCCTTGCCGATCGAGTACAGCATCACCGGGTTGTCGAACTCGGCGGCCACCTCGCGGATAATGTGGATGCTTTCCGCCTCCAGCTGTTTCAAGTGCGTCAGTTTGTCGACCATGGCTACTCACGAAAAACGATCTTATGGACGGCCTGCGGGCCGTGTTCGAGCGAGCCACTTTATCACAGCGGCTGCTTCTATTTAGGAGGCGGGCTAGATCGAAAAGGTCTAACGATATGACTGCGGGTTTGGCCTGCCAGGCCCGGCCCTTTCGCGGGCAACGCTGATATCAGATGGGATTGGGGCAATCGATGAACAGGTGCTCAACGGCAAACCGCCGCGCCAGGTAATCGCCCAGCGCCTGCACGCCGTAACGCTCGGTGGCATGATGCCCGGCAGCAATGAAGCTGACGCCATTCTCGCGCGCGCTGTGGTAGGTCTGCTCCGACGCCTCGCCGGTCAGGTACAGGTCCACCCCGGCGGCAATCGCCGTCTCGATGTAACCCTGCCCGCCACCGGTGCACCAGCCGACCCTGCGGATCATCTGCTCGCCGTCCACCAGCAACGGTTCACGCCCCAGCACTTCCTGAACCCGCCGGGCAAAATCGCGCGCAGTCACCGGTTCGGCCAGTGAGCCGACCAACCCCACCACCTTGGGGTTCTCCGGGTCCAGCGGGCCTTCGACGGTGATGTCCAGTTGCCGCGCCAACTGCACGTTGTTGCCCACCTCCGGGTGCACATCCAGCGGCAGGTGAAACGCCAGCAGGCTGATGTCGTTGTTCAGCAAGGTTTTCAGGCGACGCTGGCGGATACCGGTAATGCACGGGTTCTCACCCTTCCAGAAGTAACCATGGTGCACCAGCACCAGGTCGGCCTGGGCCTCGACCGCAGCATCCAGCAACGCCTGGCTGGCAGTAACGCCGCTGACGATACGGCTGACCTGCGGCCGGCCCTCCACTTGCAGGCCATTGGGGCAATAATCCTGGATCTTCGCGCTGCCCAGGTAACGCTCGGCTTCCTCGACCAGGATGTTTAGAGCGACGGCCATGAAAATCTCCTCGAAAACTGCGCTTTTCTCGGGCACAACACCAATGGAACGCCCGTATAATGCCGGCCATTATGGGCCGTCGCCGGCACTGGGGGAACCGGTGTATGATCCCGCGCGCTCATGCCCCACTGCGCGGCCACTGGCCCTCGCTCTTTCCAGGATTCGTTCATGTTCAAGGCTTTGCGTTACTTTGGCTGGCCCCTGCTTACCGGCGTACTGATCGCCATGCTGATCATCCAGCGTTTCCCGGAATGGGTCGGCCTGCCCAGCCAGGACGTCAACCTGCAACAGGCACCGCAGACCACGCGGATCATGCAGGGCCCGGTGTCGTATGCCGACGCTGTGACACTGGCCGCCCCCGCCGTGGTCAACCTGTACACCACCAAAGTGGTGAACAAAAGCGCCCATCCGCTGTTCGAAGACCCGCAGTTCCGCCGTTTCTTCGGCGACAACCTGCCCAAGCAACGCCGGTGGGAATCGAGCCTGGGCTCGGCGGTGATCATGAGCCCCGAGGGCTACCTGCTGACCAACAACCATGTCACCAGCGGCGCCGACCAGATCGTCGTGGCCCTGAAAGATGGCCGCGAAACCCTGGCCCGCGTGATCGGCAGCGACCCGGAAACCGACCTGGCGGTGCTGAAGATCGACCTGAAGAACCTGCCGGCGATCACCATCGGCCGTTCCGACACCATTCACATTGGCGACGTGTCACTGGCCATCGGCAACCCGTTCGGTGTCGGCCAGACCGTGACCATGGGTATCATCAGCGCTACCGGCCGTAACCAGCTGGGCCTCAACAACTACGAAGACTTCATCCAGACCGACGCAGCGATCAACCCCGGCAACTCGGGCGGCGCACTGGTCGATGCCAGTGGCAACCTGGTCGGCATCAACACCGCGATCTTCTCCAAGTCCGGCGGTTCGCAGGGCATCGGCTTCGCCATACCGGTGAAGCTGGCACTGGAGGTGATGAAGTCGATCGTCGAGCACGGCCAGGTGATCCGTGGCTGGCTGGGCATCGAGGTGCAGCCGCTGAGCCAGGAACTGGCCGAATCGTTCGGCATGAAGGACCGCCCGGGTATCGTGGTGGCCGGTATCTTCCGCGAAGGGCCGGCGGCCAAGGCCGGGTTGCAACTGGGTGACGTGATCCTGAGCATCAACGGCGAACCGGCCGGTGACGGGCGCAAGTCGATGAACCAGGTGGCGCGGATCAAGCCCACCGACAAGATCACCATCGAGGTGATGCGCAATGGGCAGCAGCTGAAGCTGATTGCCGAGGTGGGGCTGCGGCCGCCACCGGCGCCGGCTGCCAGCCAGGAAGAGAAATAAACCCAGGGCCGCGTTGCGGCCCTTCGCGGGCACGCCCGCTCCCACAGGAATTACGCAGGCTCCAAAGCCAGCGCTAAACCTGTGGGAGCGGGCGTGCCCGCGAAGGGCTGCCGCGCAGCCCAAACAGCATCAATGCAGGATCTGGCTCAGGAACAACCTGGTCCGGTCACTGCGCGGCCGGTCGAAGAAGTCATCCGGCGCCGCCTGCTCCACGATCTCCCCCTTGTCCATGAAGATCACCCGGTTCGCCACGGTGCGGGCAAAGCCCATCTCGTGGGTCACGCAGAGCATGGTCATGCCGTCTTCGGCCAGGCCCACCATGGTATCGAGCACTTCCTTGACCATTTCCGGGTCCAGCGCCGACGTCGGCTCGTCGAACAGCATGATCTTCGGCTTCATGCACAGCGCACGGGCAATGGCCACACGCTGCTGCTGGCCACCCGACAACTGCCCCGGGTACTTGTGTGCCTGCTCGGGAATACGCACACGCTCCAGATAATGCATGGCAATTTCCTCGGCCTTGCGCCGCGGCATCTTGCGCACCCACATGGGCGCCAGGGTGCAGTTTTCCAGAATGCTCAGGTGCGGGAACAGGTTGAAGTGCTGGAACACCATGCCCACTTCGCGGCGGATGGCCTCGATCTGCTTGAGGTCGTTGGTCAGCTCGACGCCATCGACCACGATGCGCCCCTGCTGGTGCTCTTCCAGGCGGTTGAGGCAACGGATGGTGGTGGACTTGCCCGAGCCGGACGGCCCGCACAGCACGATGCGCTCGCCCTGGCGCACGTTCAGGTTGATGTCCTTGAGCACATGGAACTGGCCGTACCACTTGTTCACACCCTGCATCTGGATGATGCCTTCGGGGCCGGCAGGCTGCTTGATCGCTTCACTCATTTCGAAACTCCTAACGCTTGTGGCCAGTGTCCAGCTTGCGCTCCAGGTGCATGGAGTAGCGGGACATACCGAAACAGAAAATCCAGAACACCAGGGCGGCGAACACATAGCCCTCGGTAGCCATGCCCAGCCAGGCCGGGTCGGCGGCGGCTTGCTTGACGCTGTTCAGCAGGTCGAACAGGCCGATGATGATCACCAGGCTGGTGTCCTTGAACAGGGCAATGAAGGTGTTGACGATGCCGGGGATCACCAGCTTGAGCGCCTGCGGCAGAATCACCAGGCCCATCGAGCGCCAGTAGCCCAGGCCCATGGCCGCAGCGGCTTCGTACTGGCCCTTGGGGATGGCCTGCAGACCACCGCGCACCACCTCGGCGATGTACGCCGACTGGAACAGGATCACGCCGATCATTGCCCGCAGCAGCTTGTCGAAGCTCATGCCTTCGGGCAGGAACAACGGCAGCATCACCGACGACATGAACAGCACGGTAATCAACGGCACGCCGCGCCAGAACTCGATGAAGGTCACGCACACCACCTTCACGGCCGGCATCCTCGAACGCCGGCCCAGGGCCAGCAGGATGCCCAGCGGCAAGGCGCCGACAATACCCACGGTGGCGATCACCAGGGTCAGCATCAGCCCGCCCCACTGGCTGGTCGGTACGCTTTCCAGGCCCAGGTACCCTCCGTGCAGCAGGGTGTAGGCCAGTATCGGGTACAGCACCAGGAAGCCCAGGCCGTAGAAGGCCTTGCGCGGGAAGCGCTTGATGAACAGCGGCGCAGCGCCGATGACGGCAAGCCACACCGTCAGGTCCACGCGCCAACGCAGCTCGGCCGGGTAGTAGCCGTACATGAACTGGCCAAAGCGCTGCTGCACGAACACCCAGCAGGCGCCCTCCTTGGTGCAGTCGGCGCGGGTGGTGCCGACCCAGTTGGCGTCGATCAACGCCCACTGCAGCAGCGGTGGCACGATCAGCCATACCAGGTAGATGGCGAGCAGGGTCAACAGCGTGTTGAGCCAGCTGGAGAACAGATTGGCACGCATCCATGCGAGCACGCCGACGGTTTTCACCGGTGGCGGCATATCGGGTTTGAAAACATGGGCATTCACGGGCGTATCCTCACCGCTCGATCAGCGCTATGCGCTTGTTGTACCAGTTCATCAGCAGCGAAATGCTGATGCTGATGGCGAGATAGACACTCATGGTGATCGCAATCACCTCGATGGCCTGGCCGGTCTGATTGAGCACGGTGCCGGCAAACAGCGAGACCATCTCCGGGTAACCGATACCGGCCGCCAGCGACGAGTTCTTCGCCAGGTTCAGGTACTGGCTGGTCAGCGGCGGAATGATCACCCGCAGTGCCTGGGGAATGATCACCTTGCGCAGGGTCGGGCCCTCGCGCAGGCCCAGCGAGCGCGCGGCTTCGGTCTGGCCATGGCTGACCGAACGGATGCCGGAACGCACGATTTCAGCAATGAAGGCTGCCGTATAGATAGTCAGCGCCAAGGTCAGCGCCAACAGCTCGGGGATCAGCACCCAGCCACCGACGAAGTTGAAGCCCTTGAGCTGCGGCACTTCCCAGCTGACCGGGCTGCCGAACAACAGCACGCTCAGGCCCGGGATGACCAGCAGCAGGGCCAGCCCCACCCAGAACTTGTGGAACGGCACGCCAGTCTCGTCGAAGCGCTTGTTGGCCAGGCGCACCATCACGACAATGGCGACAATGGCCACCACCAGGGCAATGATGAACGGCCAGAAGCCATCGGCCATGGATGCGCCAGGCATGTTCAGGCCACGGTTGCTGATGAAGAACATATCGTCGATGTTGATGCTGCCCCGCGGTCCCGGCAGGGTCAGGAACACGGCGAAGTACCAGAACAGGATCTGCAGCAACGGCGGGATGTTGCGGAAGGTTTCCACATACACGGTCGCCAGTTTGTTGATCATCCAGTTCGGTGACAGGCGAGCCACACCGATGATGAAGCCCAGAATGGTCGCCAGGATGACGCCGATGAAGGTCACCAGCAGGGTATTGAGCAGGCCGATGACGAACACCCGCGCATAGCTGTCGGATTCCACATAGGGGATCAGGTGCTGGGCGATGCCGAAGCCTGCACTGCGGTCGAGGAAGTCGAAGCCTGAGGTGATACCCCGGTGTTGCAGGTTGGTTTGTGTGTTGTGGAACAGGTACCAGCCCAGGCCGACCACGAAGACGATCGTGAGGATCTGGAACAGCCACGCGCGCACACGCGGATCGTTAAGGGACAAGCCCTTGGGTGCGCCGATTTGATTTTGCATGAAGTGCCCCGGACAGTAGGGATTCGAACAGCCTGCGGCGGCGGGATGCCGCCGCAGGGTGCAACCATCAGCGCACAGGTGGCGCGTACTGGATGCCGCCGTTGTTCCACAGGGCGTTCATGCCACGGTCGATCTTCAGGTCGGTGCTCTGGCCCAGGTTCTTCTCGAACACTTCGCCGTAGTTGCCGACTTGCTTGACGATCTGGACTACCCAGTCTTTGGGCAGCTTGAGGTCCTTGCCGTACTCACCATCCGCACCCAGCAGGCGGGCGACGTCCGGGTTTTTGGTGCCTTTGGCTTCGGCCTCGACATTCTTCGAGGTGACGCCCGCCTCTTCGGCGTTGAGCATGGCGAACAGGGTCCACTTGACGATGCTGAACCACTCCTCGTCGCCTTTACGCACCACCGGGCCCAGGGGCTCCTTGGAGATGGTTTCCGGCAGTACCACGTAGTCGGTCGGCGCGGCCAGCTTGGAACGCTGGGCGAACAGCTGCGACTTGTCCGAGGTCAGCACGTCGCAACGGCCCGACTCCAGCGACTTGGCGCTTTCGTCCGAGGTGTCGAAGGTGATCGGGGTGTACTTGAGGTTATTGGCGCGGAAGAAGTCCGACACGTTCAGCTCGGTGGTGGTACCGGCCTGGATACAGATGGTCGCACCATCGAGCTCCTTGGCACTGGAGACCCCCAGCTTCTTGTTGACCAGGAAGCCTACACCGTCGTAGTAGGTGACCCCGGCGAACACCAGGCCCATGCCGGCATCGCGCGAGCTGGTCCAGGTGGTGTTGCGCGACAGCACGTCGACCTCGCCCGACTGCAGGGCGGTGAAGCGTTCCTTGGCGTTGAGCTGGCTGAACTTGACCTTGGTCGCATCGCCGAACACGGCGGCGGCCACGGCGCGGCAGACATCGGCGTCGATACCGACGATCTTGCCCTGCGCATCAGGTACCGAGAAGCCCGGAAGACCGTCGCTCACGCCACACTGGACGAAGCCCTTCTTCTTGACCGCATCATAGGTGGCGCCGGCCTGGGCATTGCTCACGGCGCCCAGTGCGGCGGCAGCGGTCAGGACTGCCAGGGTGGTTTTCAACATCTTCATTCACAACCTCCAAATCGCTCTTGTTGTGTCGAGCCGGAATTGCACCGCACCCTTTTGAGGCGTATCCGACCCGTATTGGCTTGTTATTGGGTCAATTGGCGCAATGGACTGTTCTGTGACAGCCTTCGCGTACAAAGGGTGTTACCGTCTCGGCCTGCCCTTTGCATCACAGATTGAATTGCAAAGCGCGTACCAGATTCTGTGGCTGTAGCGTTTAAGCGCTCGTCAAGTAGGGAAAGTTGTATCGTTGCGACATTCTTTTTCCGACAATCATTTCCAGCGCCTTCTTTTCACGCACGCCATAACAAGACCCGCACACTTTCGGAGCAGTCATGACCAACCCGCTGATTCTCGAACCACAGAAAACCGCTGACGCCTGTGTGATCTGGTTGCACGGTCTGGGGGCCGACCGTTACGACTTCCTACCTGTGGCCGAATTCATGCAGGAGCGCCTGCTCAGCACCCGGTTCATCATGCCCCAGGCCCCGACCCGTCCAGTCACCATAAATGGCGGGTATGCCATGCCCAGCTGGTATGACATCAAGGCCATGACCCCGGCCCGCGCCATTGACGAAGCGCAGCTGGAAGCGTCGGCCGAGCAAGTGGTTGCCTTGATCAAGGCCGAGCAGGCCAAAGGCATCAACCTGTCGCGGATCTTCCTGGCTGGCTTCTCCCAGGGTGGCGCGGTGGTGCTGCACACTGCCTATATAAAGTGGCAAGAAGCACTGGGTGGGGTGATCGCCCTGTCCACCTACGCCCCCACCTTCAACGACCAGCACCAGTTGACTGCCTGCCAGCAGCGCACCCCGGCCCTGTGCCTGCATGGTGTGCATGACCCGGTGGTGATCCCGTCCATGGGGCGCACCGCCTTTGAGTACTTGAACACCTGGGGCGTCGCCGCCCGCTGGTACGAATACCCGATGGAACACGAAGTGGTGGTCGAAGAACTGAACGACATCCACAACTGGCTCAGCGAGCAGCTGCAATAGGCTGGCTCTCTTGTAGTTGTGGGAGTATTCCCCTACGCCGCGCCCGGATCTTGCATTACACTGCCCGGCGTACATTCCTTAATCAGTTGATGAGACGATCGTGCTCAAAGCACTCAAGAAAATATTCGGCAAGGGAGACGCCGCGCCACAGGCCGTCGCTCCTGCTGCCAGCGTGACGCCGCCTGCGCGCGCACCCGCCAGCGAGGCCCGGCCCGCAGCAAAACCGGCCGTACCGCGCGCCAACACCGCCCCCGAGGCTGAACAACCCGCAACCGCTACCGCTATGCCACTTGCCGACAAAGCGGCCAAGGACAAACCGCGTCGCGAGCGCAAGCCCAAGCCGCAGGCCAGCCTGTGGAAGCCGGAAGACTTCGTGGTCGAGCCGCAGGAAGGCAAGACCCGCTTCCACGACTTCAAACTGTCCAACGAGCTGATGCACGCCATCCACGACCTGGGCTTCCCGTACTGCACGCCGATCCAGGCGCAGGTGCTGGGTTATACTCTGCGTGGCCAGGACGCCATCGGCCGCGCACAGACCGGTACCGGCAAGACTGCTGCGTTTTTGATTTCGATCATTTCCCAGCTGCAGCAGACGCCACCGCCCAAGGAACGCTACATGGGCGAACCGCGTGCGCTGATCATCGCGCCTACCCGCGAGCTGGTGGTGCAGATTGCCAAGGACGCCGCTGCGCTGACCAAGTACACCGGGCTGAACGTCATGAGCTTTGTCGGCGGCATGGACTTCGACAAGCAGCTGAAGGCCCTTGAAGCACGCCACTGCGACATCCTCGTAGCTACCCCAGGCCGCCTACTGGACTTCAACCAGCGCGGCGAGGTGCACCTGGACATGGTCGAGGTGATGGTGCTGGACGAAGCCGACCGCATGCTCGACATGGGTTTCATCCCCCAGGTGCGCCAGATCATTCGCCAGACACCACCAAAAAGCGAGCGCCAGACCCTGCTGTTCTCCGCCACCTTCACCGACGACGTGATGAACCTGGCGAAGCAATGGACCACCAACCCGGCCATCGTCGAGATCGAACCGGAAAACGTGGCCAGCGAAACGGTCGAGCAGCACGTGTATGCGGTGGCTGGCAGCGACAAGTACAAGCTGCTGTACAACCTGGTAACCCAGAACAACTGGGAACGGGTGATGGTGTTTGCCAACCGCAAGGATGAAGTGCGGCGCATCGAGGAAAAACTGGTGCGCGACGGCATCAATGCCGCCCAGCTGTCGGGCGACGTGCCGCAGCACAAGCGCATCCGCACCCTGGAAAACTTCCGCGAAGGGCGCATCACCGTGCTGGTGGCCACCGACGTGGCCGGGCGTGGCATCCATATCGATGGCATCAGCCACGTGATCAACTTCACCCTGCCGGAAGACCCGGACGACTACGTGCACCGCATTGGCCGTACCGGCCGGGCGGGGGCAAGCGGCGTGTCGATCAGTTTTGCCGGGGAGGATGACTCGTATCAGCTACCAGCGATCGAAGAGCTGCTGGGGCGCAAGATCAAGTGCGAAATGCCACCGGACGAGCTGTTGAAGCCGGTGCCGCGCAAACACCACTGACGCTGGGGCTGCTTTGCAGCCCAATCGCCGGCAAGCCGGCTCCCACAGGTACTGCAAGGCTTCAGTAGCTGCGGATTAGCTGTGGGAGCGGGTTCACCCGCGAACCGGGGCGAAGCCCCGGCCATCAAACCCTCATTTACCAGCGCCCCGCCGCATCCTGGTCACTCTGCTTGCCTTCAACCCACCGCGGCCCTTCCTCGGTATTCTCCTTCTTCCAGAACGGCGCCCGGGTCTTCAGGTAGTCCATGATGAAGTTGCAGGCATCGAACGCCGCCTGCCGATGGGCACTGGCCACACCGACAAACACGATCGGTTCGCCCGGCTCCAGCGCCCCGATGCGGTGCAGCACCTCCACCTTGAGCAACGGCCAGCGCTGCTCGGCCTCGACCACGATCTTGGCCAGCGCCTTTTCGGTCATGCCCGGGTAGTGTTCAAGGAACATCCCCGCTACTTCACGGCCATCGTTGAAATCCCGCACATAGCCGACAAAAGCAACCACCGCGCCCACGCCAACATTGGCCGCATGCATGGCATTCACCTCGGCGCCCGGGTCGAACGCGCCTTGCTGCACTCGCACTGGCATGGTCAGCCTCCAGTCACCGGCGGGAAGAACGCCACTTCATCACCCTCCGCCAGTGGCTCATCAAGCTTGCACAGCTCTTCGTTGCGCGCGCACATCAGGTTCTGCTCAGCCAGCAGCGCATAGTGCCCACCCTTGCCCACCAGGGCCTGGCGCACATCGTCCAGCACCTTGAACGTGCCTTCTACATGCTCGCCATCCACACCCAGCAGTTCGCGGTAGCGGGCGAAGTACATCACCTTGACCTTCATCATGCCTGCACCTTGTAGTGGCCACTCTTGCCGCCGAGCTTTTCCAGCAGGCGCACCTGTTCGATGACCATGCCCTTGTCCACAGCCTTGCACATGTCGTAGATCGTCAGCGCGGCAACGCTGGCAGCGGTCAGTGCTTCCATCTCCACGCCGGTCTGCCCGGCCAGCTTGCAACGGGCGACAATACGCACGGCGTCCTCGCCCTCGGCGCTGAGCTCGACCTTGACGCTGGTCAGCATCAGCGGGTGGCAAAGCGGGATCAGGTCGCTGGTCTTCTTCGCCGCCTGGATCCCGGCAATGCGTGCCACGGCGAACACGTCGCCCTTGGGATGTTCGCCGTCGACGATCATCTGCAGGGTCTGCGGCAACATGCGCACTCGCGCCTCGGCGATGGCCTCACGCTCGGTCACGGCCTTTTCAGTGACGTCGACCATGTTGGCCCGCCCCTGGGAATCAAGATGTGTCAGCACTGCTCTGCTCCTGTGAAGGGAACAGCCAGTGTAAACCTGTGGGTCAGGTTTGAGCAGAGGTATGAGGCATGCACATCACCTGCAGGAGCAGCCTTGTGATGCGAAAGGGCCGGCATGACTGGAAAATAGCTATGCCTGTAATGGCCTCTTCGCAGCACAAGGCTGCTCCTACAAGGGAAGGCCGGGCGGCGAACCGCCCGGCAGTGAAGGTTACAGATGCGACTCGGCGTACTCGGCCAGCACCGAGCGTGGCACGCCCTGCAGGGTGATGTGCACGCCATGGGGGAAGTCCTTGAAGCGCTCGGTCAGGTAGGTCAGGCCCGAGCTGGTCGCGGACAGGTAGGGGGTGTCGATCTGCGCCAGGTTGCCCAGGCAGACCACCTTGGAACCGGAGCCGGCACGGGTGATGATGGTTTTCATCTGGTGCGGCGTCAGGTTCTGGCACTCGTCGATCAGGATCAGGCTTTGCTGGAAGCTACGGCCTCGGATGTAGTTCAGCGACTTGAACTGCAACGGCACGCGCTCAAGGATGTACTCGACGCTGCCATGGGTGCTTTCGTCATCCATGTGCAAGGCTTCGAGGTTGTCGGTGATGGCGCCCAGCCAAGGCTCCATCTTCTCGGCCTCGGTGCCCGGCAGGAAGCCGATTTCCTGGTCCAGCCCCTGCACGCTGCGGGTGGCGATGATGCGCCGGTAGCGCTTGCTGACCATGGTCTGCTCGATGGCCGCGGCCAGGGCCAGGATGGTCTTGCCGGAACCGGCCGCGCCAGTCAGGTTGACCAGGTGGATATCCGGATCGAGCAACGCGAACAGCGCCAGGCTCTGGTGGATATCGCGTGGCTTCAGCCCCCAGGCCTCCTGGTGCAGCAATGGTTCCTGGTGCAGGTCGAGCAGCAGCAGTTCATCGTTGCGGATACCCTTGATCCAGCCGACGAAGCCCTGTTCGTCGATGATGAACTCGTTGATGTGAACCGCAGGCAGGTTGTCGATCATCTGCACCCGATGCCAGGTGCGGCCGCGCTCCTGACGGGTATCGACCTTGCTGACCCGGTCCCAGAACGAGCCGGTGACCGAGTGGTAGCCCTTGGACAGCAAGGACACGTCATCCACCAGCTGGTCGGTGCTGTAGTCCTCGGCCGCAATGCCACAGGCGCGCGCTTTCAAGCGCATGTTGATGTCTTTGGTAACCAGCACCACGTCCAGGTCGGTGCGCCGCGCCCGTACTTCAAGTAGCTGGTTGATGATGATGTTGTCGTTGAGGTTTTCCGGCAGCAGCTTGTTCGGCTCGTTGCGCGGGGTCATCAGGATGGACAGGAAGCCTTTGGGCCCGCTCTTGTTGCGCTGGATCGGCACCCCCTGCTCGACATCGTTGGGCGAGGCGTCGCCCAGGGTCTGGTCGATCAGGCGGATGGCCTGGCGGCATTCGGCGGCGATGGTCTGTTTGCCGGTCTTGAGCTTGTCGAGTTCCTCCAGCACCGTCATCGGGATGGCGACATGGTGCTCCTCGAAGTTCAGTAACGCGTTGGGGTCGTGAATCAGGACGTTGGTATCGAGCACATACAGGATTGGCTTGCTGGAGGAAGGGTTGCGTCCTTGGTCATCCATACTCGGTCACCTTATGTCGAAGCCACACGGCGCGGTCTGTTGCGCCGCAGAGTGACTACCGGTCTCCCCTGCACCGCGTTGTTACGGGCGGGAAGCGAACCTGGCTAGGTGGGCCTGGATGACGCCACCTGTGCTGCAGGAATCGGCTGTCTGGTTTCTTCATACCGCAAAACCGATGAACGAAAAAAGTATTTTTATGTGTTTTGAAGTTTATTTTTCTGATTGATGAAGAAGCCTTGGCGGCGAAGCCAGAGGGGACTACGCTCAGAAGTCATACCCCCTCTTCGCGATAAGCATATTCCCGGCAATCCGCCCAGCCAATGCCACTCTGGGCAGTGTTGCGCAGCAACCACTCCACCGCCGGCTGGGCCTTGGGCAGGCTGTCATGGAGCTGGATCACGCCCTTGCGCCACAGCAGCATCAGGGTCAGCACCCGCTGCGCAGAGGCCTCTGCGCTCAGTGCGCCATCGTCCAGGGCATCGATATCCCACAACGACACCCGCAGCTGCTGGCTGGCCATGAACGCCTCGCCATCGGCACGACGCTGCCCGTAGGGGGGCCGAAACAACGGCACATACTCTGCCGGCAGGTCGGCCTGCACCCGTGCCTGGCTGCGCCGCAACGAGTCCTGCCAGTCCGTCCACTGGGCATGGGAACGGTATTCCCAACCCTGAATGCCCACACACTGGCCGCGGTAGACCTGGCGCAAGGCATTTGCCGCCCCGGCGTCACGGCGTTGCTGTAAGCGGTTCCCCAACACGAAGAAGGTGCCTTCAAGCTTCTGCCGGCGCAGGTAGTCGGCAAGCGAATCGGTGTTGCCACCCTCTGGCCCCGGGCCGCCGACGAAGGTCAGCAGGAACATACGGTCGTTCAGTTCATCGCCATTACGCTCACGCGCAGAAAGGCGCTCCACCTCGCTGCTGGTTTGCGGCAGCAAGGCGGCTTTGCGCAGTTGTTCGTCCAGGTAACGCACATGGAACTGGTGGCTCGGCTCGATCCAGTTTGTATAGAACGTGCCGACATCGGCGGCGAACGTCGCGGATTGCATGCGCAGATCCGCCATTGATGTTACCGGGTAGCAGAATGAGGCATCCTGCTCGCAGCTGCGCTGCGCCTGTTCATACCCTTCCCACAGCCGCTGCCACATGCGCGCACGCACAAGGCGTACCTTCTGCAGGTTGATCTGTCGTAACCCAAGCCGCGCCGCCAACGCCGCGTCGTCCAGCAATTCACTTTCATGCAGCACCTGGGCAAACGAGAGAATCTCGGCCCGCGAGGCGACATCGAACAGCGCCGGGCTGTTCAGTTGCTCGGGCCACAGGCTGCGGTCCAGGCTCACCTGGGGTAAAGGGGCGGCTTGCACGGCCAGGCTCAGCAGAGCGGCCAGCAAGGCAAAGGCAATGCGCACGGTGGAAGGCTCCGTAACGGCAAAACGCGAACTATAGCGCCTGCACCGGGCATGGTCTGTGACTATCGTCGCCATAGTTTGGAGTTGCACCGCCCGGCCCGTAGAATCTGTGGCCAACGATGCCAGGAGCCGACCCGATGCTGACGGTGATTTCCCCCGCCAAGACCCTCGACTACGACACCAAGCCTGTAACCGAGCGTTTCACCCTGCCCCAGTACCTGGACGACTCCCAGGAACTGATCCAGCAACTGCGCGAACTGTCGCCGGCGCAGATCAGCGAACTGATGCACCTGTCCGACAAGCTCGCAGGCCTGAACGCCGCCCGCTTCGGCAGCTGGACCCCGGACTTCACCCCCGCCAATGCCAAGCAGGCCCTGCTGGCGTTCAAGGGTGACGTGTACACCGGCCTTGACGCAGAGAGCCTGGGCGAGGACGACTTCAGCTACGCGCAAGACCACCTGCGCATGCTTTCGGGCCTGTACGGCCTGCTGCGCCCGCTCGACCTGATGCAGCCCTACCGCCTGGAAATGGGCACCAAGCTGGCCAACGCCCGCGGCAAGGACCTGTATGCCTTCTGGGGTACACGCATCAGCGAATGGCTGAACCAGGCCCTGGCCGAACAAGGCGATGACGTGCTGCTGAACCTGGCCAGCAACGAGTACTTCAGTGCAGTGAAACGCAGCGCGCTGAAGGCCCGGGTGATCAATGTCGACTTCAAGGACCTGAAGAACGGCCAGTACAAGATCATCAGCTTCTACGCCAAGAAAGCCCGCGGCATGATGAGCCGCTTCGTCATCCAGCAGCGCATCAGCGACCCGGAACAGCTCAAGCAGTTCGACGTGCAGGGGTACTACTACAGTGCCGAGCACTCCAGGCAGGACCATCTGGTGTTTTTGCGGGATCATCCCTCGGACTGACCCTGTGACGCCCTCTTCGCGGCTAAAGCCGCTCCCACAGGATGCGCGATGAGCTACCGGCCAGCGCCACACCTGTGGAAGCTTCTTTAACTGCGAAGAGACTGCTGCCATGAAACGTCCCCCCGCCCTGCAATGGGGCTCGCTGCAAATTGCCACTATGTCACTATTTCGACGCCAAAAAACCACCACCCACACATTTATCGCCAAACGCCATAAGACCGTTCATACCTTTTTTGACGAATTCTGAAAATTTTTTTCGGATGCTGGCATAAAAATATCTCGTAACAGTTTCACCCTTGATACACGGGGGTGAAACACCCGCGTGCTATCAATTTGAAACTGCCCATAACTGAATAAATATTTAGAAATCTTTCATTCGGGCGAAACCCGCTCAGGAACTTCTCCTGCGGGAGATCGCTCATAGTGCCGTAACGATTTTCCTGCCTACGGGCTGTGAGAGATGACTTACAGATGACAACGGCAGGTATCTACTACCCGCCCTGGTAACTTCGACAGGTAGCACGGGATCCCCCGAAAACCTTGTCCCATGCAGGAGACGCGTCCCTTACACATCGTCCTAGTGGTTGATTTCAAAGGATTTATCCACTTGAAAAAACAAGCACAGCAACGCGCCAAGTAGCGCATTGCAATAAAGACGGCTGCATTTCAGGGCACGTTTTTTAATTACTGGCTTTTTACTGCCAACTTTGAGTGCATAACTTTTTGCGCTCCGGATTTATTTTGCCTGCGCTCGGCGAAGTGTGCATTCGCCATGGACCCGTGCGCCTGAAAACTGATGTTAATCAACCCAGCCCGGCTCTCTGCGGAGGCGCCGGCGTGATAAACACATGAGGTGATAGCGATGCGTATCAGCATCTTTGGTTTGGGTTATGTAGGTGCAGTCTGTGCAGGCTGCCTGACGGCGCGTGGCCATGAAGTGATCGGTGTGGACGTGTCCAGCACCAAGATCGACCTGATCAACCAGGGCAAGTCGCCCATCGTCGAACCTGGCCTGGAAGCACTGCTGCAACAGGGCATCGCCAATGGCCGCCTGCGCGGCACCACCGACTTCGCCGAAGCCATCCGTGCCAGCGACGTGTCGATGATCTGCGTGGGCACGCCCAGCAAGAAGAACGGCGACCTGGGCCTGGAGTACATCGAGTCGGTGTGCCGTGAAATCGGCTACGTACTGCGTGACACCACCCGCCGCCACACCATCGTGGTGCGCAGCACCGTGCTGCCGGGTACCGTCAAGAACGTGGTCATCCCGATCCTCGAAGACTGCTCGGGCAAAAAAGCCGGCGTCGACTTCGGTGTCGCAGTCAACCCGGAATTCCTGCGTGAAAGCACCGCGATCAAGGACTACGACCAGCCACCGATGACCGTCATCGGCGAACTGGACACCGCCAGCGGCGACATCCTGCAAGCCCTGTACGAAGAACTCGACGCCCCGGTCATCCGCAAGCCGATCGAAGTGGCCGAGATGATCAAGTACACCTGCAACGTGTGGCACGCCACCAAGGTCACCTTCGCCAACGAGATCGGCAACATCGCCAAGGCGGTAGGCGTTGATGGGCGTGAAGTGATGGACGTGGTCTGCCAGGACACGGTGCTGAACCTGTCCCAGTACTACATGCGTCCTGGCTTCGCCTTCGGCGGTTCGTGCCTGCCAAAGGATGTGCGCGCCCTCACCTACCGTGCCGCCAGCCTCGACGTGCGTGCACCGCTGCTCGACTCGCTGATGCGCAGTAACGAATCGCAGGTGCAGAACGCCTTCGAGCTGATCGAAGCCCATGACAAGCGCAAGGTCGCCCTCCTCGGCCTGAGCTTCAAGGCCGGTACCGACGACCTGCGCGAAAGCCCCCTGGTAGAGCTGGCCGAGCGTCTGATCGGCAAGGGCTACCAGCTGGACATCTACGACGAGAACGTCCAGTACGCCCGTGTACACGGCGCCAACAAGGACTACATCGAGTCGAAGATCCCGCACGTGTCGTCGCTGCTCAATGCCGACTTCCAGCAGGTGATCGACAACGCCGACATCATCGTCCTCGGCAACCGTGACGAGCAGTTCCGCGCGCTGGCCCAGCAAGCGCCAGCCGGCAAGCAGGTGATCGACCTGGTCGGCTTCATGAGCAAACCGACCTGCACCACCAGCCGTACCGAAGGCATCTGCTGGTAAGCCCTCGGCCGGGCGGTGCAGGCCTCACAGCCTGCGTCGCCCACCCTTTCCCGAATTCTCGACGGATGCTGAACATGCAAAGGCTCCAGACCGTGCTGTTGCAGTGCGCCGGGTGGCTGCTCTACATGAGCCTGCTCATGCTGATCGCCCTGGCCCTGCCAGCCGATATCTTCGACTCGCAGTCGAAGCACTTCATCTTCCTGGTCGGCGCAGTCGGCATCTGGCGCTATTCCATGGGCGCCACCCATTTCATCCGCGGCATGATCTTCCTCTACGGCGTGTACCCGTACCTGCGCCGCAAGGTGCAGAAAATGGGCGATGCCACCGACCCGTCGCACGTTTACCTGATGGTGACCAGCTTCCGTATCGAAGCGCTGACCACCGCCCAGGTGTACAGCTCGGTGATCCGCGAGGCGATCAACTGCGGCTTCCCCACCACCGTGGTCTGCTCGCTGGTGGAAATGTCGGATGAACTGCTGGTTAAGAGCCTGTGGGCCAAGTACAACCCGCCGGCCCATGTGAAGCTGGACATCGTGCGCATTGCCGGTACCGGCAAGCGCGATGGCCTGGCCTACGGCTTCCGCGCCATCTCGCGCATGCTGCCGGACGAGAACGCCGTGGTGGCCGTGATCGACGGCGACACCGTGCTGGCCGATGGCGTGGTCCGCAAGACCGTGCCGTGGTTCAAGCTGTTCCCCAACGTTGGCGGCCTGACCACCAACGAGTTCTGCGAAGTACGTGGCGGCTACATCATGAGCGAGTGGCACAAGCTGCGCTTCGCCCAGCGCCACATCAACATGTGCTCGATGGCCCTGTCCAAGCGCGTGCTGACCATGACCGGGCGCATGTCGATGTTCCGCGCAAGCGTAGTGACCAACCCCGAGTTCATCGCCGACGTCGAAAGCGACTCGCTGATGCACTGGCGCCTGGGCCGCTTCAAGTTCCTTACCGGTGACGACAAATCCAGCTGGTTCAGCCTGATGCGCCTGGGTTACGACACCTTCTACGTGCCGGACGCCGCCATCAACACGGTCGAGCACCCGCCAGAAAAGAGCTTCTTCAAGGCCAGCCGCAAGCTGATGTACCGCTGGTACGGCAACAACCTGCGGCAGAACTCCCGTGCACTGGGCCTGGGCCTGGGCCGTCTGGGGCTGTTCACCAGCATCGTGCTGTTCGACCAGCGCGTGTCGATGTGGACCAGCCTGCTGGGGCTGACCGTGGCGGTGATCGCCAGCCTCAAGTTCGGCCTGGCCTTCCTGCTGGTGTACCTGCTGTGGATCGGCATCACCCGCCTGATCCTCACCATCATGCTGCTGTGCTCCGGCCACAACGTGGGCCCGGCCTACCCGCTGATTCTCTATTACAACCAGATCATCGGCGCGCTGATGAAGATCTACGTGTTCTTCCGCCTCGACAAGCAGTCCTGGACGCGTCAGCCCACTGCCCTCAAGCGTGACCTCGCCAGCTTTCAACAATGGTTCAACACCTGGTCCTCGCGGACCATGACCTTCTCGGCTGCCAGCATCTTCGTTGCTGTGCTGTTCATGGTCGTGTGAGCCCAACCCGGATCGGATCTAACAGGAACAAACCACCATGAATACCGCCGTGAACGTCAATGTCGTGCATGAGTCCGAAGCCCAGCGCCAACACGCCCGGGTACGCATTCCCGCCAAGCTGCGTTTCCTGGACGCCCAGCGCCAAACCCACGAAGTGAAGGTCGACGACCTTTCCGCCGGTGGCCTGAGCTTCCACACCAAGCAGCCACTGTCGGTGGGCGATGTGCTGCGCGGGCGCCTGCAGTTCGTGGTCGACAACCTGGGCCTGTCGATCGACATCGAGTTCCAGGTGCGCTCGTACAACCCGGACAATGGCCGTACCGGTGCGCAGTTCCAGAACCTTGAACCACGCGACATCGCCACGCTGCGACACATCATCACCAGCCACCTGTCGGGTGAGCTGATCAGCATCGGCGATGTGCTCAGCACCTTGCAGCGCGACAACTTCACCAAGGCACGCAAGCAGAAGGACGGTGGTTCGGGCCTGAGCGCCTTCGGCCGACTCAAGGCGGTTACCGTCACCCTCGGCGTGTTCGTGGTTGGCGTTGCGGCGTTCGGCTTCGTCGCCAAGTCGCTGTACGGCATGTACTTCGTCAGCCACGCCGAAGCCGGTGTGGTCGCGGTACCGACCACCACTATCACCATGCCGCGCGACGGCACTGTGAGCAGCCTGGTCGAAAGCGGTGGGCAGATCGCCAAGGGCGCACCACTTGCCAGCTTCACCACCAGCATGCTGGACATGCTCAAGGGCAACCTGGACGACGCGCAGCTGGAACCGGCGAAGATCGAGGAACTGTTCGGCAAGCAGCTGTCAGGCACCCTCACCAGCCCCTGCGATTGCGTGGTCGCCCGCCAGTTGGTGGACGATGGCCAGTACGCGGCCAAGGGTCAGGCGATCTTCCAGCTGATCCCGCGCACCACCACGCCGATGGTCGAGGCGCGCTTCAGCTACCGCCAGTTCGACGAGGTCAAGCCAGGTACCCGGGTCAACTTCCAGGTCGCCGGCGAAGACGAAGTGCGCACCGGCCAGATCGTCAGCAGCACCAGCCTCAACAGCGAAGACCTGTCCTCCGACATCCGCGTGCAGATCAAGCCTGACAGTGGCATGCCCGCCGAACTCGCCGGCCGCCCGGCAGCGGTCAACAGCGACCGTGGCCCGTCAATGAACTGGCTGATCGACAAAGCCGTGGCCCGTGGGCTGTAAGAGGATCACCGCATGATTCCCTACAAGAAGCGCGCAAACCTGGGCCTGTGTGCCCTTGCTGCTGCCATCACCCTGGCCGGCTGTGCCGGCCTGCCTGACCAGCGCCTGGCCAACGAAGCCCTGAAGCGTGGCGACACGGCATTGGCCGAGCGCAACTACAAGGCCCTGGCCGACCTGGGCTACAGCGAAGCGCAGGTGGGCCTGGCGGATATCAAGGTGGCCACCCGCGACCCGTCGCAAATCAAGGAAGCCGAGGCCACCTACCGCGCCGCGGCCGCCACCTCGCCCCGCGCCCAGGCGCGCCTTGGCCGCCTGCTGGTAGCCAAGCCCGACAGCACCCAGGCCGAACGCGAGGAAGCGGAAACCCTGCTCAAGCAGGCCGCGAAACAGGGCGAAAGCAACACCCTGATTCCGCTGGCCATGCTCTACCTCAGCTACCCGCAGAGCTTCCCCAAGGTCAACGCGCAGCAGCAGATCGACCAGTGGCGCGCCGCCGGCAACCCCGAAGCGGGCCTGGCCCAGGTGCTGCTGTACCGCACCCAGGGCACCTACGACCAGCACTTGGGCGACGTGGAAAAGATCTGCAAGGCCGCGCTGAGCACCACCGACATCTGCTACGTCGAACTGGCCACCGTGTACCAGAAACGTGGCCAGGCCGACCAGCAAGCCGCCCTGCTCGGCCAGCTGAAATCCGCCTACGCCCGTGGCGCGGTACCGGCCACCCGGGTCGACAGCGTTGCCCGGGTACTGGCCGACCGCAGCCTGGGCCAGACCGACGAGAAAACCGCCAAGGACCTGCTCGAACAGGTAGCCCCGGCCAACCCGGCATCCTGGGTCAGCCTGGCGCAACTGGTGTACGACTTCCCCGAACTGGGCGACACCGACCAGTTGCTGGCCTACATCGACAAGGGCCGCGAGGCCGAACAGCCACGCGCCGAACTGTTGCTGGGCCGCCTGTACTACGAAGGCAAGACCCTGCCGGCCGACGCAAAAAAAGCCGAGCAGCACCTGCAAGCCGCCGCCGACGCCGGTGAAATCAGCGCCCATTACTACCTGGGCCAGCTGTACCGCCGCGGCTACCTGGGCAATGTCGAGCCGCAGAAGGCCGTCGACAACCTGCTGGCCGCCGCCCGTGGCGGGCAGAACAGCGCCGACTATGCGCTGGCCCAGTTGTTCAGCGAAGGCCACGGTATTCGGCCGCAACCGGGCAATGCCTGGGTGTTCGCGCAGTTGTCCCAGGCCAACCCGACGCCGCAATCGACAGAAATGCTCCAGCAGCTCGACCAGCAACTGACCCCTGACCAGCGCAGCCAGGCCCAGCAACTGCTGGCGCAAGAGAAACAGGCGCGCGGCAGCATGGCGCAGGGGGCCAACAGCACCCTGGCCATCGAAGCCCTGCAAGACGACGAAAAAGAAGTAGACGGTGAGGACTCGCTATGACGCTTAATCCCTTCGTGAAAGCTGGCATCGGCCTGAGCTTCGCCCTGCTGTGGTCCTGCCCGACCCTGGCGGAAATGACCGCCGAGAAAAACTTCGGCCTGGACGTGAAAATCACCGGCCAGTCGGAAGACGACCGTGACCTGGGCACCCGCCCTGGCGGCGACGTCAACGGCCTGGGCCTGGACCTGCGCCCCTGGGTGTACGGCGAGCGCGGTAACTGGAGTGCCTATGCAATGGGCCAGGCAGTCGCCGCCACCGACACCATCGAAACCGACACCCTGCGCCAGAACGACGACGGCACCAGCACCGAAACCGGTGACGACAGCCGCCAACCTGACAAAAGCTACCTGGCCATGCGCGAGTTCTGGGTCGGCTACAGCGGCCTCACCGCCTACCCAGGCGAGCAACTGCGCCTGGGTCGCCAACGCCTGCGCAGCGACGATGGCATGTGGCGCGACACCAACATCGAAGCGCTGAACTGGACCTTCGACACCACCCTGCTCAAGGCCGACCTGGGCGTGGCCCAGCGCTTCAGCGAGTACCGCACCGACCTCACAGAACTGGCCCCGGAAGACAAGGACCGCACGCACATCTACGGCAACGTAGCCACGCAGTGGACCCCTGGCCACTGGGTAGGCGTACGCGCCCACCACACCCATGACAGCGGCAGCCTGAAGAACCCGGGCGAAACCGTGGATGCGCTGGACAAGACCCGTACCGGTGACCTGACCTGGCTGGGCCTTGAGGCCAACAGTGACGCCTATAACTGGCGCAACGACCACACCGTCAACTACTGGGGCAGCATCACCTGGCTGACCGGTGACCGCGACACCCTCAGCAGCCAGGCCGTAGGCAACGAGCAGGTTGCCACCGGCAAGCAAAGCGGCGACGTGAATGCCTGGGCCACCGACCTCGGCATCCGCCTGCGCCTGGACCCGCAATGGCAGGTCGGTGCGGCCTACGCCCGTGGCAGCGGCGGCGGTGGCGACGACGGCTCGAACAACTTCGAGCAGACCGGCCTTGAAAGCAACCGCTCCAACTTCACCGGCACCCGCTCGCGCGTGCACCGCTTCGGCGAAGCCTTCCGCGGCGAGCTGGGCAACCTGCAGGCGGCCACCCTGTTCGCCTCGTGGCAGCTGCGCGACGACTACGACGCCAGCCTGATCTACCACAAGTTCTGGCGTGTCGACGGCAACCAGAACATCGGCTCCAGCGGCATCAACGCGGTGGTCAACGACAACGGCGTGAACCGCCCGCTGGTCGATGGCGAAAAAGACCTTGGCCAAGAGATGGACGTGGTCGTGACCAAGTACTTCAAGCAAGGCCTGCTGCCAGCTTCCATGAGCCAGGCCATCGACGAACCGTCCGCCCTGGTGCGCTTGCGTGCCGGTGTATTCAAGCCGGGCGACGCTTACGGCAAGGAAGCGGACTCGTACATGCACCGCGCCTTCGTCGATGTGATCTGGCGCTTCTGAGGCCGGTAGGGGACTGACCGTTATGAACCTTCACCCGCACTTACGTCACAGCCTGTTGGCCAGCGCCTTGCTGCTGGCCAGCGGCCTGGTCGCTGCCGCAGAACCTAAGGTGATCGCCAAGGAGCTGCAGCAGGCCAAGACCTACACCGTGGCCAGCGCACCGATCGAGCCGCTGCAGATGGACCCGCCAAAGCTGCCCGACCTGACCGGCTTCACCGCCGAAGCGGTGCAGAAGAAAATCGACCGCCGCCACAAAGGCAAGGTCAGCCTGCGCCGCATGTTCCAGGAGGACACCCTCAAGGAGTTCGTCGGCGGCGACAACAAGGCAGCCGAGTGGGTGCAGCGCCAGCACGGCATCCCGCAGGCGATCTTCGTCGATGACGGCCATATCGACCTGGTCGAGCTGAGCAAGAAGGTGCCCAAGCAATACCTCAGCGAGGTCGAGCCAGGGGTTTACCTGGCACGTCTGCCGATCGTGGTCGGGCAAAAGGGCATCCTTGAGATCGACGGCAAGGTCAAGCAGCTGCGCCTCTCCCAGGAGGGCGGTTCGTTCCTGGTCAATGACGGCAAGCTATTCGTCACTGACACCCAGGTGACCGGCTGGCGGGAAAAGGACAACGGCCCGGCGACCTTCCGCTCGCCCAAGGAATTCCGCCCGTTCCTGTTGTCGTGGGGCGGTACCGAGACCTACATCGTCAACACGAAGATGGCCAGCTTCGGCTACGCCAAGTCCAAGTCGTATGGCGTGAGCATTTCGCAGTACACGCCGAACATGGCCAAGCGCATGGGCCGCCCGGAACCTACCGGCTGGATCATCGGCTCGGAGTTCAGCGACATGTGGTACGGCTTCTACTGCTACGAGACGCAGGACTTCGTGGTCAAGGACAGCACCTACCGCGACAACATCGTCTACGGCATCGACCCGCACGACCGGTCGCACCGCCTGATCATCGCCGGCAACACCGTGTACGGCACCAAGAAGAAGCACGGCATCATCGTTTCGCGTGAGGTGAACGACAGCTGGATCATCAACAACAAGAGCTACGACAACAAGCTCTCGGGCGTGGTGATCGACCGTAACAGCGTCAACAACCTGATCGCCTACAACCAGATCTACCGCAACCACACCGACGGCATCACCCTGTACGAAAGCGGCGACAACCTGATCTGGGGCAACAAGCTGATCAACAACCGCCGCCACGGCATCCGCGTGCGCAACAGCGTGAACATCCGCCTGTACGAAAACGTCGCCATGGCCAACGGCCTGGTGGGCGTGTACGGCCACATCAAGGACTTGTCCGACACCGACCGCGACATCGCCCTTGACCCGTTCGACACCAAGGTGTCGCTGATCGTGGTGGGTGGCGAGCTGGCGGCCAATGGCTCCGGCCCACTGTCGATCGACTCGCCGCTGTCGGTCGAGCTGTACAAGGTGTCGATGCTCGCCCCGCGCAAGGCCAGCGGCATCAGCCTCAACGGCATCCTCGGCGAGCGCCAGGACGAAATCCTCGACCTGCTGGTGCGCCAGCAAAAGGCTGTGCTGATCGACCCGGTCGAACGCCAGACCGAAATGATCGATTAAGGAAGCCCAGACCATGACTCCACACCTGATGAAACTGCTGGGCCTGTCCGCCGCCCTCCTGGCGATCAGCCAAGGCGTGCGCGCCGAAGAAGTGAAGGCCCCCACCTTCAGCGCCGAGCCCTGCTGCCAGCTGTGCCCCGAAGCGCACGACGCCAGCCGCTACACCACCCGTTACCAGCAGAACTTCACCACGCTGGTGCAGGCCAAGGGCGACTGGCTGTTCCGTACCCGCGAAGACCTGCGCACCGAGTTCAACACCACCCCGGCCGGCTACAAGCGCCTGCAACAAGTGCATGACGCCTTCAAGAAGCGCGGCGTGGAACTGGTGGTGGTGTACCAGCCGACCCGTGGCCTGGTGAACCGCAACATGCTCAACCCGGCCGAGAAAGCCGCCTTCGACTACCAGAAGGCCTTGGGCAACTACCAGGCCATGCTCAAGCGCTTCGCCAGCATGGGCTACAACGTGCCCGACCTGTCGCCGCTGACCAACGAGCAACTGGCCGCCGCCGACCAGGGCAAGGACTTCTACTTCCGTGGCGACCAGCACTGGACGCCATATGGCGCCGAGCGGGCTGCCAAAATCGTGGCCGACACCGTGCACAGGATGCCGGCCTTCGAAGGCATCCCGCGCAAGGAATTCGAAACGAAGAAATCCGGGCGCATGGGCAAGACCGGCACCCTGCACAACGTCGCCGGCCAACTGTGCGGCACCAGCTACGCGGTGCAGTACATGGACCAGTTCGCCACCGAGCCGAAAGGCTCCAGCGGCGGCGACGACCTGTTCGGTGACAGCGGCAACGCGCAGATCACCCTGGTCGGCACCAGCCACAGTGGCAAGAACTACAACTTCTCGGGCTTCCTCGAGCAATACATCGGCGCCGACGTGCTCAACGTCGCCTTCCCTGGCGGCGGTCTGGAAGGCTCGATGATCCAGTACCTGGGCAGCGAGGAATTCCAGAAGAACCCGCCGAAGATCCTGGTGTGGGAATTCTCCCCGCTGTACCGCCTGGACCAGGAAACCATCTGGCGGCAAATCCTTGGCCTGCTTGATGACGGCTGCGACGACCGCCCGGCCCTGATGAGCGCCAGCACCACCCTCAAGCCCGGCAAGAACGAACTGATGGTCAACGGCAAGGGCGGCGTGATCAAAGACCTGATCAACCGCAACCTGCAGATGGACGTCAAGTTCGAAGACCCGTCGGTGAAGGTGTTGCAAGCCACCCTGTGGTACCTCAACGGGCGCCATGAGGACATCAAGCTGGAAAAACCGGAAACCTCCGACACCGACGGCCGCTTTGTCTTCCAGATGCGCGAAGACGAAGACTGGGCCAGCCAGAGCCTGCTGGCGTTCGAGGTACAGGGGCCGGAAAACGGCACCCAGAAGGTCGAGGCCAAGCTCTGCAAACGCAACAACTTCGCCGTGCCTGCGCAAACCGCGCAGGCCGGCCAGTGAGGCGACCCATGACCCATCTGAAGCACATCTTTCGCCCCGCCCTCCTCGCGTTGGCCCTGTTCGGCGGTGCCGCGCACGCCGCGCTGGTACCGCCCCAGGGTTACTACGAGGGGATCGAAAAGCTCAAGACCGGTGACGGCAACTTCCGCTGTGAAGCGGCGCCCAAGCCATACACCGGCGCACTGCAGTTTCGCAGCAAGTACGAAGGCTCGGACAAGGCACGGGCGACGCTCAACGCAGCCTCGGAAAAGGCCTTCCGCAAGTCGACCGAAGACATCACCACCCTTGAGAAAGGCGTGAGCAAGATGGTTGGCCAGTACATGCGCGACGGCCGCCCGGCGCAGCTCGACTGCACCCTGGCGTGGCTGGGCACCTGGGCCCGCGCCGATGCGCTGCTGTCCACCGATTACAACCACACCGGCAAGTCGATGCGCAAATGGGCGCTGGGCAGCATGAGCGGTTCGTGGCTGCGCCTGAAGTTCTCCAATTCGCAGCCACTGGCCGCACACCGGACCGAGGCCGAGCTGATCGAAAAATGGTTCGCCCGCCTGGCCGAACAGACCGTGCGCGACTGGAGCGACCTGCCGCTGGAGAAGATCAACAACCACAGCTACTGGGCCGCCTGGTCGGTCATGGCTACCGCCGTCGCCACCGACCGCCACGACCTGTTCGACTGGGCCGTGAAGGAATACAAGGTCGGCGCCAACCAGATCGATGACCAAGGCTTCCTGCCCAACGAAATCAAGCGCAAGCAGCGTGCGCTGGCTTACCACAACTACGCCCTGCCGCCGCTGGCGATGATTGCCAGCTTCGCCCAGGCCAATGGCGTCGACCTGCGCGCCGAGAACAACTTCGCCTTGCAGCGCCTGGGTGAAGGCGTGCTGGCCGGTGCCCGCGATCCCAGCCACTTCAAGGCGCGTGCCGGTGAAAAACAGGACATGACCGACCTCAAGGTCGACGGCAAGTACGCCTGGCTCGAGCCCTGGTGTGCGCTGTACCACTGCGTCGGCGACACGCTTGAGCGCAAGCACGACATGCAACCGTTCAACAGCTTCCGGCTGGGGGGCGATGTGACCCGGGTCTACGACCCGAGTGCAGAGAGCAAGAAATGAATTGACCCCCATTGCGGGGGCGGAACCTGTGGGAGCGGGCATGCCCGCGAAGAAGCCACCGCGGTGCATGGCAAGGGCTTCGCCCTTGTTCGCGGGCTTGCCCGCTCCCACAGGGATCTAAGTTGCCTTCCAGTCTTGCACTGGGGGGTTTGGGGGGCGCTTTGCCCTGGATGCTGTGAACAAATTAGGAGAACCGGGATGGTCTTCTCGTCCAACGTGTTCCTGTTCCTGTTCTTGCCGATCTTCCTCGGCCTGTATTACTTGAGCGGGCAACGCTATCGCAACCTGCTGCTGCTGGTCGCCAGCTACATCTTCTATGCCTGGTGGCGGGTGGACTTCCTAGCCCTGTTCGCCGGGGTCACCCTGTGGAACTACTGGATCGGCCTGAAAGTGGGTGCCGCCGGCGTACGCACCAAACCCGCCCAGCGCTGGCTGCTGCTCGGCGTGGGCGTCGACCTGGCAATCCTTGGCTACTTCAAGTACGCCAACTTCGGCGTCGACAGCCTGAACGCGATCATGACCTCGTTCGGCCTGGAGCCGTTCATCCTCACCCACGTGCTGCTGCCGATCGGTATCTCGTTCTACATCTTCGAGTCGATCAGCTACATCATCGACGTGTACCGCGGCGACACCCCGGCTACCCGCAACCTCATCGACTTCGCAGCATTCGTGGCGATCTTCCCGCACCTGATCGCCGGCCCCGTACTGCGCTTCAAGGACCTGGTCGACCAGTTCAACAACCGCACCCATACCCTGGACAAGTTCTCCGAAGGCTGCACCCGCTTCATGCAGGGCTTCATCAAGAAAGTGTTCATCGCCGACACCCTGGCCGTGGTCGCCGACCACTGCTTCGCCCTGCAAAATCCGACCACGGGTGACGCCTGGCTAGGCGCGCTGGCCTACACCGCGCAGCTGTACTTCGACTTCAGCGGCTACAGCGACATGGCCATCGGCCTGGGCCTGATGATGGGCTTCCGCTTCATGGAGAACTTCAAGCAGCCGTACATCAGCCAGTCAATCACCGAGTTCTGGCGGCGCTGGCACATCAGCCTGTCGACCTGGCTGCGCGACTACCTGTACATCACCCTGGGCGGTAACCGCAAAGGCACCTTCAACACCTACCGCAACCTGTTCCTGACCATGCTGCTGGGCGGCCTTTGGCACGGTGCCAACTTCACCTACATCATCTGGGGCGCCTGGCACGGCATGTGGCTGGCCATCGAGCGTGCGCTTGGCCTCGACACCAACCCGCAGCGCTTCAACCCGGTCAAATGGGCCTTCACATTCCTGCTGGTGGTGGTCGGCTGGGTGATCTTCCGCGCCGAAAACCTGCACGTGGCCGGCCGTATGTATGGCGCCATGTTCAGCTTCGGCGACTGGCAGTTGTCTGAACTCAACAGCGCCCAGCTGACCGGCCTGCAGGTGGCCACCCTGGTAGTCGCCTATATCTCCCTGGCGTATTTCGGCCTGCGTGATTTCTACCGCAATGCCAAGCCAGCGCCCCAAGCCACGCCGGTGCAGGTCAACAACGACGGCTCGATCGGCCTGGACTGGACCCGGGTGATGACCCGCGCCCTGGTGCTGCTGCTGTTCGTGGCCTCGATCCTCAAGCTTTCGGCGCAAAGCTACTCGCCGTTCCTGTACTTCCAGTTCTGAGGCCGATGACATGAACCGCACATTACGCATTACTTACTCCCTGTCGTTCCTCGGCTTGCTGGTGGGCATGGGCGTGTGGTCCACCGGTGGCCTGCAAAGCTTTCAGCGCACCGAGCAGATGACCCTGCTCAACGGCAAGCTGGCCAAGGCCGCCGAGACCCACTACGACGCCGAGTTCCCGATCAAGCGCCTGGGCACCAACCTTTGGGCGGCCATGGACTTCAAGCTGTTCAACGAGGGCCGCCCCGGTGTGGTGCTGGGCCGCGACCAATGGCTGTTCAGTGACGAAGAGTTCAAGCCCACGGCTGGCGCCGAACAGCTGATGCAGGAAAACCTGGCGCTGATCCGTGGCGTGCGCGACACCTTGCAGCAGCACGGCAGCCAGCTGGTGCTGGCGATCATCCCGGCCAAGGCGCGCCTCTATTCGGAATACCTGGGCAAGGAGCAGCCGGCCAGCCTGCACGATGACCTGTACAACCAGTTCCATGCCCAGGTGCGCCAGGCCAACGTGTTCGCCCCGGACCTGCAAGCGGCCATGGAACAAGCCAAAGCGCGTGGCCAGGTATTCCTGCGCACCGACACCCACTGGACACCGATGGGCGCCGAAGTCGCCGCCCAGGCGCTGGCCGAGGCTGTTAGCCGGCAGAACCTGCTCAACGGTGACCCGCAAACCTTCGTCACCGAAGCCGGCAGCACGGCGCCCTACAAAGGCGACCTGACCAACTTCCTGCCACTGGACCCGCTGTTCAGCAACCTGCTGCCGGCCCCGGACAACCTGCAACAACGCAGCACCCGCCCGGCGCAAGCCGAGGGTGAAGGCGACGATGCACTGTTCGCCAACAACGAGATCCCGGTCGCGCTGGTAGGTACCAGCTACAGCGCCAACCCGCACTGGAACTTCCTTGGCGCGCTGCAGCAGGCCCTGCGCAGCGACGTCGCCAGCTACGCCGAAGACGGCCACGGCCCATTGCTGCCGATGCTCAAGTACCTGCAAAGCGATGCCTTCAAGAACGCCGCACCGCAAGTGGTGGTGTGGGAATTCCCCGAACGTTATCTGCCGATGAAAAACGACCTCAGCAGCTTCGATCCGCAGTGGATCGCCCAGCTGAAAAACTCCCGTAAATCCGAAGAAAACCTGGCCTTGTCGTCCACCCGGACGAACCACTGAACGATAGAGAGGAAATGCACATGACTACCAAGACTTCCATTGCCAAAGCCCTCACCCTCGCGGCCGGCCTTTCCCTTGCTTCCATGCAGGCCTTCGCCGGTGCCGACGCCGCCCTGTACGGCCCTAGCGCACCGAAAGGCTCGACCTTCGTGCGCCTGTACAACGCAGCCAGCGCACCGGCCGCAGCAAAGGTCGGCAACACCCAGATCAAGCAGGTTGGCGCCCAGGCCAGCAGCGACTTCAGCTTCCTGCCAGGCGGTGACTACACCGCCCAGGTCGGCGGCAAGAGCGTGCCGGTGAAGCTGGCCTCGGACAAGTACTACACCCTGGTCAACAGCGGCACCGGCAACCCGCAGCTGATCGAAGAACCACCGTTCAAGAACAAGCAGAAAGCCCTGGTGCGCGTGCAGAACCTGAGCGACCAGCAGCTGACCCTGAAAACCGCCGACGGCAAGACCGAAGTGGTCAAGCCGGTGGCCGCCAACGGCCGAGGCGAGCGCGAAATCAACCCGGTCAAGGTCAACCTGGCGCTGTACCAAGGTGACAAGAAAGTGGGTGACGTGAAACCCGTCGCTCTGGAGCGCGGCGAAGCCGCCGTGCTGTACGTAACCGGTTCCGGCAACGCCTTGTCGCCGGTGTGGGTAACTCGCCCCGTGGCTAGCAACTGATCCCCCTGCCTTTAACGACTATTGGAGAAACATGATGATCCCGGTAATTCTTTCTGGTGGTAGCGGTTCGCGTCTGTGGCCTCTGTCGCGCAAGCAGTTCCCCAAACAGTTCCTGGCCCTGACCGGCGAACACACCCTGTTCCAGCAAACCATCGAGCGCCTGGCGTTTGAAGGCATGGACACACCAATCGTGGTCTGCAACAAGGACCATAAATTCATCGTCCAGGAACAGCTGGCTGCGCTGAAGCTGGAAACCCAAGGCATCCTGATGGAGCCGTTCGGCCGTAACACCGCGCCGGCCGTGGCCATGGCCGCCATGAAACTGATCAACGAAGGCCGCGACGAGCTGATGCTGGTGCTGCCCGCCGACCACGTGATCGACGACCAGAAGGCCCTGCAGCGCGCCCTGGCCCTGGCCACCATCGCCGCCGAGCGTGGCGAAATGGTGCTGTTCGGCGTGCCGGCGACCAAGCCGGAAACCGGCTACGGCTACATCCGCTCCAGCCAGGACGCCCTGCTGCCCGAGGGCGTGGCGCGCGTGGCGCAATTTGTTGAAAAACCCGATGAGAAACGCGCCGCCGAGTTTGTCCAGGCCGGTGGCTACTTCTGGAACAGCGGCATGTTCCTGTTCCGCGCCAGCCGCTTCCTCGAAGAGCTGAAAAAGCACGACGGCGATATCTACGACACCTGCGTGCTGGCCCTGGAGCGCAGTGAGGAAGAGGGCGATGTGCTGAGCATCGACGAAGCCACCTTCGCCTGCTGCCCGGACAATTCCATCGACTACGCGGTGATGGAAAAGACCCAGCGCGCCTGCGTGGTGCCGATGTCGGCCGGCTGGAGCGACGTGGGCTGCTGGTCGTCGCTGTGGGATGTGCATGAGAAGGACGACAACGGCAACGTCACCAAGGGCGACGTGGTGGTGCAGGACAGCCGCAACTGCATGATCCACGGCAACGGCAAGCTGGTGTCGGTGATCGGCCTGGAAAACATCGTGGTGGTCGAGACCAAGGACGCCATGATGATTGCCCACAAGGACAAGGTCCAGGGCGTCAAGCAGATGGTCAAGACCCTCGACGAGCAGGGCCGTACTGAAACCCAGAACCACCTGGAAGTGTATCGCCCGTGGGGCTCGTACGACTCGGTGGACATGGGCGGCCGCTTCCAGGTCAAGCACATCACCGTCAAGCCGGGTGCCAGCCTGTCGCTGCAGATGCACCACCACCGCGCAGAGCACTGGATTGTGGTGTCTGGTACTGCCGAGGTCACCTGTGACGAGAACGTGTTCCTGCTGACCGAGAACCAGTCGACCTACATCCCGATCGCTTCGGTGCACCGCCTGCGCAACCCGGGCAAGATCCCGCTGGAGATCATCGAAGTGCAGTCCGGCAGCTACCTGGGCGAGGATGACATCGAGCGCTTCGAAGATGTGTACGGGCGCACTTCCACGCCGGTCGAGCGTGGGGTATCGGTCAAGACCATTGCCCAATAAGTGAACCTTGGGGCCGCTTTGCGGCCCTTTCGCGGGACAAGCCCGCTCCCACAAAGGCTGGGAGCGGGCTTCGCGCTTTTGAGCCCTCCCCCATTTCAGGCTACGATGGTCAGACCCCGCGCATTCAAGGTCTGCAAGCCCCATGATCATCGGTGCCTTCCTCATCCTTACCTGGCTGGTACTGCTGTTGCGCTACCCGGCCAAGGCCCTGCCGATCTCGCTGGCCGCCGTGTTTGGCCTCGGCCTGGTGGCGCTGTTCGTCGCCTGGCAAGACAACCGCGAAACCTCGCAACTGGCCCGGCTGGACCTGCGCCTTGCCTATGCCCCCGAACAATGCCCGGCCGACCGTGCGTTGCAGGTACACATGAAAAACGGCAACAAGGCCCCGCTGACCGAACTGCGCTGGCGAGTGGCAGCATACGCACCAGGCGACACGGTGAACCTGGCCGAAAGCACCTACAACGCCCCGCGCTACCGGGGGCCGGGTGATTTGCAGCCGGGGGCCGAGTGGAAGGACTGCCTGCCGCTGCCCCCCCTGCGCGCCGGGTACCGGCCACAGACCCTGGAATTTCGTGCCGAGCACCTGCAAGGTACATTTGCCAATTGATATATCGCCTGTACCGGCCCTTTCGCGTCTGTGGGGTACCTGTGGGAGCGGGTTCACCCGCGAAGAGGCCGGCACAGGAAAACCAATCCTCCTTACAACAGGCCCCAACCATGCCCACCGTCCTGATCACCGGTTGTTCCAGCGGCATCGGCCGCGCCCTCGCCGACGCCTTTCGCGATGCCGGCCACCACGTCTGGGCCACTGCTCGCAAGGCAGAGGATGTTGAAGTGCTGAACGCCGCCGGCTTCACTGCCCGGCAACTGGATGTGAACGACAGCGAGGCCCTCGCCCGCCTGGCCGAAGAACTCGAAACCCTGGATATCCTGATCAACAATGCCGGCTACGGCGCCATGGGCCCGTTGCTGGACGGTGGTGTGGAGGCCCTGCGCCAACAGTTCGAAACCAACGTGTTCGCCGTGGTCGGCGTGACCCGCGCGCTGTTCCCGCTGCTGCGCCGCTCACGCGCAACGGTGGTGAACATCGGCAGCGTTTCCGGTGTGCTGGTCACGCCATTCGCCGGTGCCTACTGCGCCTCGAAAGCGGCCGTGCATGCGCTGAGCGATGCCTTGCGCCTGGAACTGGCACCGTTCGGTGTGCAGGTGATGGAAGTGCAGCCGGGGGCGATAGACACGCAGTTCGCCAACAATGCCCAGCGCCAGGCCGAGCAGGTACTGGCGGCGGACTCACCATGGTGGCCGTTGCGTGAACATGTCCAGGCGCGGGCGCGGGCTTCGCAGGACAGGCCGACTTCGGCGGCGGTGTTTGCCCAGGGTGTGTTGGCGGCAGTCGGCAAGTCGCCGGTACCGGGGGTGGTGCGGTTGGGGAATGGCAGTACGGCGTTGCCGATGATGGCGAGGTTGCTGCCACGGCGGTTGCTGGATTGGGCACTGCGCAAGCGCTTTGGCCTGCTGCGCCCGCTCTGAGATCTCGGCTGCCCTGGGGCTGCTTTGCAGCCCATCGCGGCACAAGGCCGCTCCTACAGGGGACCGCGATCGCCTGTAGGAGCGGCCTTGTGCCGCGATGGGCCGCAAAGCGGCCCCTGCCTTTACGCTTTTTTCGCGGGCTGCTCATCAAACGCCTTCCAGCCACCACCCAAGGCCTTGTAAAGCCCCACCAACGCCTGCGACACCGCCGCTGAGCTGTCGATCCACTGCTTCTCGCTGGCCAGCAATGCGCCCTGCACCGTCAGCACATTGAGAAAGTCCACCGCCCCTTCCACATACTGGCGCTGGGCAGTTTCCAGGGCGATGCGGTTCTGCCGCACGGCCTCGGCCAGGTGGTCACGGCGCAACTGGCTGGCGTTGTAGAGGCGAAGCACATCGTCAATTTCATGCCAGGCACCCAGCACCACCTTGCGGTAGTTCAGCGCCGCTTCCTGCTGCTGCGCCTCGCGCAGTTCCAGGGTGCCCTTGAGCCGGCCGCCCTCGAAGATCGGCAGCGACAGCTGCGGCCCGAAGGCAAAACTGCGCGAATCCCAGCCACCGAAATCAGACAACTGCATGGCCTGGAAGCCAACACTGCCCGACAGCCGGATGCTCGGGTAGAAATCCGCCTTGGCCACGCCAATGCTGGCGGTGGCGGCATGCAGGCGGGCTTCGGCCTGGCGGATGTCAGGGCGGCGCTCGGCCAATTCGGACGGCACGCCGATGGCGAACTTCTGCTGCGGCGCGGGCAGCTCGCCGCCCTGCACCAATTCGGCCTGCAAGCTGCGCGGTGGTTCGGCGGCAAGCAAGCTGAGCGCGTTGATCAGGTCATCACGACGGGCTTCAAGGCTTGGCAATCGCGACTCGATCGAAGCAACCTGGGCGCTGGCCTGGGCGACGTCCAGGCGCGTGGCAACGCCTTCGGCCTGGCGGTTCTGGGAAAGCTTCAGGCTGTGCTGGGCAACCTTCAGGTTGTCCTGCGTCACATCCAGAGTGTGCTGCACGGCGCGCAGCTGGATGTAATTGCCGGCGGTTTCCGAAAGCAGGGCCAGCAGCACTCCCCGACGGTCGTTCTCGGCCACTTCGACGGTGGCATCGGCAGCCTCGACCTGGCGCCGCACGCGCCCCCACAGGTCCAGCTCCCAACCGGCCACCAGGTCGCCCTGCCAAAGGTTGTACGCCGCTTTGCCCGCCTTGCCAGACGGATCGCTCAGGCCTTCGGCGCTGTTGCGGGCGCGGCTGTAGCCGGCGTTTGCATCCACCGACGGCACTTCATCGGCGGCCACGGTACTGCGCAGGGCGCGGCTTTGCAGCAACCGTGCACTGGCCATTTGCAGGTCGAGGTTGCGCTCGGCAACGCGCTGGATCAAGGCACTGAGCTGTGCGTCATGGAAGGTTTCCCACCAGCGCAGTTCCAGCGGTTCGGCCTGCGGCTGGCTGGCCGCCGCTTCGCCTTGCAGCGGCGCCCACTGCTGCGGTGCCTGGCTGTCGGGGCGCAAGAAGTCCGGGCCCATGGTGCAGCCGGCCAGCAACACGGCCAGCAGCAACGGGCTCAAGCGTAATGCCGGTTTCATCGTGCGCTCACCTCTTTGCCGTCCAGCTTGTCGCCATGGGTATCGATGGTCGCTTCTACCGACATGCCCACACGCAGGCGGGTGAGCAACGGCTGGCCGTCATCGAAGACGATCTTCACCGGAATGCGCTGCACCACCTTGGTGAAGTTGCCAGTGGCGTTGTCCGGTTTGACGGCGGCGAAGGTGACGCCGGTGGCCGGGGCGATGCTTTCCACATGGCCTTGCAGCTTTTCGCCGGAGAAGGTGTCGACGCTGATGCTCACCGGCTGGCCAGGCTGCACGTGGGTCAGCTGGGTTTCCTGGAAGTTGCCGACCACATAGGCCTGTTGCAACGGCACCACCGACAGCAGGCGGGCACCCGGGTTGACGTAGGCGCCTATGCGCAGTGCGCGCTCGCCGACCATGCCGTCCACCGGCGCAGTAATGCGTGTGTAGGACAGGTCGAGCTGGGCCTTTTCCACGCCCGCTTCGGCACGTTTCAGCTGGCCATCGGCGCTGGCCACTTGGGCCGTGAGAATGTCCACCTGCTTGCGCGCCGCCACTAACGCTGCCTGGGCATTTGCCAGGCGTGCACGGGCCTGGTCTACACCGCTGCGCGCCTGCTGGGCGTTCTGCACGGTACCGGCGCCCTGCTCGGCCAGGCGGCTGTAGCGGTTGACCTCGTGGTCGGCGAACGCCGCTTCGGCCTGGGCGGCTTTGACAGCAGCCTCGGCCTGGGCAATCAACGATGCCTGGCGCTCAAGGGTGGCGCGGGCATCGGCGCTTTGCGCCTGGGCCACCAGCAACTGCGCCTGTGCGGCGTCCAGGGCGGCCTGGTAATCGCGGGGGTCGATGGTCGCCAGCAACTGGCCGGCCGTAACCTGCTGGTTGTCCTCCACCAGCACTTCCTTGATAAAGCCGGCCACCTTGGGCGCGACCACGGTGTAGTCGGCGATCACATAGGCGTCGTTGGTGCTCTGGCGATGGTCGCTGCCAAACATCCAGGGGCCGACGATGCCAGCCAGCACGGCCACGGCCAGCACCGAGCCGATGAACAGGGTTTTGCGGTTGTTGGTCATTTCAGGTGTTCTCGAATTCATCCAGGGTTCAGGCCACCGCACGCGGCGGATAGACCCGGGTAGGCACGAAAGGAATCAGGCAGATCAGGGCCACGGCAATGCAGGCCATGACCAGGTACAGGTCGGCGGAAGTGAGTACCAGCGCCTGGTCGTGGATGCGCCTGGCCAGGCCGGCAGCGCTGTCGTCAACCAGCGGGGCATTGCCCAGGCTGTCCACCAGGTGGTTGGAATGGAAATGCCGGCGCAAGGTGCCAAGGGCATCCAGCAGGCCACCGGCGATCACTGCGGCCAGGCCTTTCACGGTGTTGAACCAGCTGGAGGCGAACGGACCTTCCTGCGGGGTCATGCCGTTGGTGGACAGCATCAGCAACGGCAGCACCGCCATTGGCTGGCCGAACACCTGCAGCAGGTAGAACGGGTAGAAGTCGCCACGGATCCACTCGCTGGTCATCAGGCTGCTGCCGACACAGGACACCGCCAGCATCGCCAGGCCGATGCCCAGCACCCAGCGGCAGTCCACCGCGCGGATGTTGCACAGCGCTGCGGTCAGCGGCAGGGCGATCAGCTGCGGCATGGCCACCAGCATCATCAGCGGGCTGGTCTGCGCAGGGCGGTAGCCCTGGATCTGCGCCAGGTAGGCCGAGGGGATGCTGCCCACACCCGACAGTACGATCAGCACACCGGCCAGGGTCACCAGGGCAAAACTCAGGTTGCGCCGCTTTAGCATGCGCAACTGGAAGAACGGCAGCGGCTCGGACCACTCGTTGTACATGAACAGCACCAGCAACAGCAGGCCACCGCCCAGCAGCCAGCAGATCAGCGGCGAATCGAACCAGCCCCAGCGGTCGCCCAGCGACAGGCCCAGCACGATGCAACTGATGGCCGGCAGCCCGAGCAGTACGCCACGCCAGTCAAACTGCTTGAAACGCTCCAGACGCAGCGGGTCTTGCGGCAGGCCCCAGCCGACGCAGACGATGGCCAGCAGCGAGGGCAGGATGATCTGCCAGAACGCCCATTGCCAGCCGACGTACTCGGTCCACAGCCCCGCCAGCGGCGTGCCGAGGTTGGGGCCGAAGGTGGCGGTCAGGGCATAGCAGGCCAGGCCGTAAACCTTTATACCCGGCGGCAAAAAGCGCAGGGCCACGCTCATCAGCATCGGTGGCAAGGCCCCCGAGGCAAAGCCCTGCAGCACCCGCAGCAACATCAGGCTGTGCAGGTTGGGGGCGAACGGTTGCAGCAGGCCAAGTACGGCAAACAGGGCGATGGCGCTCATGGTGAAGCGCCGCAGCGAGAAGGTGGTGGCCAGCCACGGCGCAAAGGCCATGGCCGAGACCGAGGCGGCGCTGTACACCGCCAGCAACCAGGCGCCTTCGTCGGCACCGATGCCCATTGCACCGCGGATATCGGCAAGGGAAATCTTGGTGACCGACTCGTTGAGGCCTGCACACAGCACGGCCAGCAACACACCGAACAGCCCGACCACCACCTGCAGGCCAAACGCCGTCTGCGCAGGCGCGGCCGGCGCGGGGGCGGCGGCCAGCGCCGCAGAGGGCGCCGTCAGGGAAGTCATGAGAATACATCTCCAGCAACAATTTCAGGGCTGGGGCAAGTTTAAGAAGGTCGAATGCTGACGAAAACTGACTTGTCGGTAGTTTTATATTGCGTCAGACGCAATCCATGCCTGAATCACGGATCGATGCGGCCACAGGCTTTCAACGTCTGGCGCAACCAACGGTGCGCGGGGTCGTTGTCGAAGCGCGGGTGCCACGCCTGCATCACATTGACCTTCTCCAACGGCACCGGGATCTCGAACGAGCGCAATGGCAACTTCAACCGCTGCACACTGTTGAGGATATTGGCGGGTATCGGCAGGATCAGGTCCGAATCCGGCAGCGAGAACATCGCCGAGTGGAAGCTGGTGGTGATCAGGGCCACGCGCCGCTCCACCTTGTGGTTGGCCAACGCCACATCGATCGGCCCGTTGGCACGGCCGCGTCGAGACACGCTGATCTGCGGGTAGGCGGCAAAACGCTCAGGGGTGATCGGGGCATCGAAGATCGGGTGCCCCACACGCGCCAGGCCTACAAAGTAAGTATTGAACAGGCTCTGCACCTTGATTTCCGGGCCCAGCTCAATGGCCGAGCTGATGATCAGGTCGATATGCCCGTTGCGCAGCACTGCATCATCGTCACCACTGCCCTCCGGGACAAACCGCAACACCGTACGCGGCGCCTGGGCCAGCATCATGCGCAGCAGCTGGGCGCCGTAAAGGGCAATGAACAAATCATTGGTGCGGATGTTGAAGGCACGGTCCAGGTTCACCAGGTCGACATCGTCACGGCTGCGGAACACCTGCCCGGCCTGCTCCACCAGGCCATGCACCTGCTCGCGCAGGGCCAACGCACGGGGCGTAGGCACCAGGCCACGGCCGGCGCGCACCAGAATCGGGTCACCCAAGGCATCGCGGATACGCCCCAATGTCCGGCTCATGGCCGCCGGGCTCAGGTTCATGCGCTGCGCTGCGCCCACCACGCTGCCCTCGTCGAGCAAGGCATCGAGGGCGACGAGCAAGTTCATGTCCGGGAGTTGCATGGCCGTTTTCCGTTACAGCTGCGGGAAACGCGATGGTAGCAGGTTGGTGGATTGCATCAGACGCAATGCGCTCTTGCGTGGTGGGGCATTTATTCACTGAGTGGACTGAGCCAAGAATGTGGCATGGCAGGTTCACCCTCTTCGCGGGTAAACCCGCTCCCACAGGGACGGCGCAGGTTTGAAATACTGTGGAGTAACTGTGGGAGCGGGTTTACCCGCGAAGAGGCTAGAACAGGCACCCATTCAGCCAGCCTTGTACAAGGATCCCCAATGCCCAGCCCCGTCCTGATCGCCATCGACGCCTCCCCCGCTTCCAGCGCCCTGCTCACCCTCGCCCGCCGCTTCTGCCGCCCCGTTCAACACGAACTGCACGTGCTGCTGGCCATCGATTCCACCTTCGCCGTGCATGAGCAACCTGCGCCCTACACCGCCGAGGAACTGGAAGAATACCCCGCCGCCTGCGAGGAACAGCAGCATGCCGACCACGCCGTAGCCGAGGCCGTAAGCGAGCTGCAGCACGCCGGCTTCACCAGCCAGGGCTGCATGGTGGCCGGCCAGCCGGTTGAAGCGATTGTGGCCAAAGCGCGGGAATTGAACTGCGAACTGATCATCATGGGCCACCGCCACCTGTCGCGGTTGGGGCGGTTGCTGGACCCGTCAATCAGCGCGAAGGTGATTGACCGGGTAGACATGCCAGTCTTGGTGGGCTCTGCCTGACCGCTCATCACCGTGGTAATGCACCTGCATTGACAAGGCAATGCAATCGCATTACCTTGCACTGTATCGCTGTCACCCACAGGACATTACCCATGGCTGCCACCTTCGACGTCGAGTCCACGCTGACCGATCGCTATCAAACCACTGTTCCCGAAACGGTGCGGCGCGCCTTGGGCTTGAAAAAACGTGACAAGATCCATTACTCGATTCGCCCCGACGGTGGGGTGATACTCACCCGCGCAGAAGCAACCGAGGACGATCCGGTACTGGGCAAATTTCTGGATTTCCTGGCGCACGATATCGCTACCAACCCTCAACGGCTGCAGGTTGTCGATGCTGGCCTCATCGCGCGCCTCGACAAGCTTGTCGGCGACGCGGAGGTCGACCTGGATCAACCTCTGTCGGCGGACGATGAATGAGTGATGCGAGCAGGAAGCCTCTGGTTATTCATGGATGGACTGTAATTGCCCACCCGCTGTTCCTGGCCAAACTGGACGCGCTAAGCGCTCAAGTCGAGGCTCAACGGGACAAAGACCCAACGGGTTATACGAAAAGAAATGCCTTTAAAAGGCTGGCCGCCATCCGGCGGTTGGCGTTCGATGTAATCCCTCAAGACCCGACCAAACCCGAATACCGGCAAGGGGCAACACTTGGCGGTGACCACAAGCACTGGTTCAGAGCAAAGTTCTTCCAGCAGTACCGGTTGTTCTTCCGCTACCACACCCCCAGCAGGATCATCGTGCTGGCCTGGGTCAATGACGAGTCGAGCAAGCGGGCCTGCGAAAGTAGCGACGATGCTTACAAGGTCTTTCAAAAGATGTTGCATAGCGGCCACCCACCGGACGATTGGGACCAGTTGCTGCAAGAGGCTGCCGCAGATTGAGCCGACTGGCTAATACGCATGCATCAGCAGGGCTCTCACAGATGATGCGGGAGGCCGGGATGGTTGCGAAGGTCAACCTTTGCCAGGCTTGACTACCACCGTGCACGTCGTCCCCGCCGCCAGCAAAAACCCTTCCGGCACTTCATCGATGTGAATACGTACCGGCACCCGCTGCGCCAGGCGCACCCAGTTGAAGGTGGGGTTCACGTCGGCGATCAGCTCGCGGCTTTGTGGGTTGTCGCGGTCATAGATACCACGGGCGATGCTCTCTACATGCCCTTTGATGCGCTCGCCGCTCATCATCTGCAACTCGGCCTGGTCACCCACCTTCACGTGGGGCAGCTTGGTTTCCTCGAAGAACCCGTAGACCCAGAACGAATTTTCGTCGACCACCGCCATCACCGCCTCACCCGTGCGCGCATAGTCGCCCCTGTGGATGTTCAGGTTGGTCACGTAGCCATCCACCGTGGCGACGATATGGGTGCGCTTGAGGTTCAGCTCTGCTGCAGCCAGTTCGGCAAGGGCTTGCTGGTAATCGGCCTGGGCGGAGTTGGCGATATTGCTGGCGTCGTCGCGGTTTTCCTTGGAGATCACCAGGTTGTCCATGTCGGCACGGCGCTTGGCGTTGACCTTGCGCATTTCCCAGGTGGCCTTGCGCGAGGCGACCATGGCTTTGGCCTGGTCGACCGCCAGTTGGTAGTGCTCGGGGTCGATCTGGATCAGCAGGTCGCCCTTCTTCACCCGCTGGTTGTCCTTGACCGGCACATCCACCACGTAACCCGGTACGTCGGCGGCGACGTTGATGATGTCGGCGCGCACGCGACCGTCGCGGGTCCATGGCGTGGTCATGTAGTGCAGCCACAGCTGGCGACCGATGGCCACGGCAGCGACCAGCACCAGCAGGGTGGCGATCAGGCTGAAGAACTTTTTCATCGAAGGTTTCTCACCAGTAGACAGTAAGCGCCATGGCGCCGAACAGGCAGACGAACAGGCTCAGGCGCAACAGCGCCGGGTGCCAGAAGAAGCGGTAGCCATCATGGCTGGCGATGAACCGGTCCAGGCCCCAGGCCAGGCCAAGGGCGAACAGGAACATCAAGGTCATGGTGGGCATGTACACGCCATGGAAGGCGATTTCACGGGGCATGGTGCAATCCTTTCGCCGGTGCCAGTGGCGACTGTGGGTCCAGCAAGGAGGAACGGATGAAGTGCAGGTAGCTTTGCGCGCGGCGCAGTACCGAAGTGTCGAAGTGCCGGGCGAACGGTTCGTCGGTGGCCTGCACGCGGGCAATGGCATGGTCCACGGCGACCAGGGCGCGTTCGTGGTTGCTCGCACTGGGCTGCAAGAACAACCGCGTCAGGGCACGGCCCATGACGCGGATGGCCTGGCGCCACGGCTGCGACTCGGCGTAGGCCGGGTGCACCGGTGCGCGGGCTTGTTCCTTGCGCAGCTCGATCACGGCGTGGCCGATTTCCAGCACGGTGAACATCCAGCCCATCAGCTGGCTCTGCACCTGCGGCTTGCCGGCCGCCAGGCCATAGGCCTGGTGCAACAGGTCGCGGGTGCGGCTTTCGAAGGCCGTGCCGATGCCGCGCAGGCGCCCGCTGATGGCAAACAGCACCTGCTCGCGCAGCTCTTGCTCCAGGCGGCTCCACAACCAGCGGCTGTTGGGCGGCAGGATGATCGCCCCGGCGGCGGCGCAGACAAACATGCCGATGACCATGCCGATGTAGTCGTTGATGAAGGTGTACGGGTCATACACAGTGAGGTTGTTCGGCACCGAGCCAATCGCAAAGAACACCAGCAGGCCGATGCCGTAACCGGCATAGGCCGGGCGTGACGAGAGAAACGCGCCCAGCACGAACACCGGCGCCAGCACCATGCACAGCAGCGGGAAGCCGTCGATCCAGGGGAACACGAAGAAGGTTTCGAAAAAGCCGATGAAAGCACCGATGGCGGTGCCGCAGGCCATCTGGAACGACATGCGCTTAGGGTTCGGCGAGGCCGCCGAGAGGCCCACGGTGACGGTGGCGATCAGGGTCATCATGGCGCCACTGGGCCAGTCACTGAGCAGCCAGTAGCTGCCCAGCAGCAACAGCACCGCCGAAGCGCGGATACCTGCAGCCAACGACACCAGCCAGCTGGTCTGCGCCACGTAGGGCTCGTCCCACTGCTCGCGTTCGTGCTTGTGCGCAGCCAGCGAGGCGTGGGTTTCGGCGTAGCTGTACATCTCGTCGACGAAGCGGTACAGCAGTTCGAACGCAGTGTGGAAGTCGAGCAGGTCGGATTCGCTGGGCTCGGTCGCCAGGTACTCGGCGCGCAGCCCGCGCACTTGGGCTTGCAGGCCTTCCTTGTAGGCCGCCAGCTCCAGGGTCAGGCGCAGTGCATCGGCGTCGGTCAACGCCCGGCCCACGTAAGGCTGCAGCAGCTCCACCAGGGTGTTCAGGCCCGGCTCGATGGCACTGACGATCTGCAGCGGGCCACGGGCACGCAGGCGTTCGAGCAGGCGATGCAGGGCATTGAAGCGCGTGGTAATGGCCATGAACTCGCTGTTCATCCGTACCAGCCGGCCACTGCGGCGGCGCATGTGCGGGTCTTCGAAGGCGGTGACGTTGCGCAGGCTCTCAAGGCCCACGGCCTCGGCAACGAAGCGCACGTTGCTGCTCTCGAAACGGTCCTTCTGGCTATCGCCACGCAGGGCCTCGACCACCACCCCGGCGAACACGCCAAAGCGCTGGTACAAAGCGTTGCGCATGGCAGCACTGGCCGACTGCGGCAGGATTGCGGCGCTGACGAAGGTCGACACCAGAATCCCCAGGGCAATTTCCAGCACCCGCCATACCGCGGCCATGAATGCCTGGTCAGGGTGCTGCAGCACTGGCAGGCCGATCATCGCAGCGGTGTAGCCGGCCAGCACAAAGCCATAGGCGCGGAAGGTGCGGTAGCGCATGGCGCCGGCCGAGCACAGGCCCACCCACAGCGCCAGGCTAGGCAGGAACAGCTCGGTGTTCTGCGGGAAGATGGCGATCAGGGCCACCATCATCGCCGAGCCGGCCAGGGTGCCGAGCACCCGGTAGAAGCTCTTGGCGAACACATGCCCGCTTTGCGGCTGCATGACGATGAACACGGTGATCATGGCTGTGCGCGGTTGCGGCAGCTCCAGGCGCATGGCCAGCCACAGGGTGATGAACGCGGCGGCCAGCACCTTGAAGATGTACACCCAGGTCACGCCGTCGGTGCGTGCCCAGGCAAAGAAGCCCCGGCGCCACTCCAGGCTTTGCAGCCAGCGCACGGGCAAACTGGAAGTGCTCATTCGGCGTTATCCGGCTTCTTGTCGAAAATGGCCAGGGTGGCCGGGGTTTTCGGCGCGGCCTGGCGTTCCTCTTTCGGCGCATCCTGACCGGCCTGCAGGCCACCACCCAGGGCGGTCACCAGCTCGGCATGGGCGATCAGGCGGGCGGCCTGCACCTGCTGCTGCACCTGTTGCTGGCGGAACAGCAAGGTCTGCGCGTTGAGCACGTTCAGGTAGTCGGTAAGGCCGCGCTGAAAGGCGACCATGGCGATGTCATAGGTTTTCTGCGCGGCGGCAACCGACTCGGCAGCGAAGTGCGACTGTTCTTTCATCGACTCGCGGCGGATCAACTGGTCGGAGATGTTCTTCAGTGCCCCCACCACGGTCTGGTTGTAACGGGCCACAGCCACGTCATACCCCGCCGAGGCCACACCCAGTTCCGAGCGCAGGCGGCCACCGTCGAAGATCGGCAAGCTGATGGCCGGCCCGACGTTGTAGTTGAACTTGCGCCCGGTCAAGAATTCCAGCGGGCCACCGCCGGTGGCCATGAAGCCGAGGCTGCCAACCAGGTCGACGTTGGGGAAAAAGCCGGCGTGGGCGACGTCGATACCTCGCGCCTGGGCGGCCACCTGCCAGCGGCTGGCGACCACGTCGGGACGCTGGCCGACCAGTTCGGCAGGCAGGTTCGATGGCAGTTTCAACGGCGCGGCCAAGGCCAGGGCCGGGCGCTGCAATTGCGCGCCCTCCCCCGGGCCCTTGCCGGCCAGTGCGGCCAGCTGGTTGCGGGTCAGGGCAATGTCTTCGTTCAGGCTGTCGAGCTGGCGGTGGGTTTCCGGCAGCGGCGCTTCGGCCTGGCTGACTTCGAAATGGGTACCGATGCCGGCATCCAGGCGGCGTTTGGCCAGGGCCAGGATCTGCTCCTGCTGCTCCAGTTCGGCCTTGACGATATCGCGCTGGGCAAAATGCAGGCTCAGCTGGATATAGGCGCGCACCACGTTGTTCTGCAGCTCCAGCTGCGCCTGGCGGGCTTCGGCCACGCTCATGTGTGCCTGGTCGACGGCCTGCTCGCTGGCATTGCGTTCGCGGCCCCAGAGGTCGAGGGCGTAGCTGAAGCCGATGGCGGCGTTGTTGTCCCAGGTGTTGGCGCCCGACAGCGCGCCCGGGCCGTAGAACTGGTCTTCAGGCCAGTTGTGGCGCTTGAGGGTGGCCTGGCCGTTGGCCTGGAGCTTTTCCGCCGACTCGACCACGCCGGCCATGGCCTTGGCCTCACGTACCCGCGCTGCTGCCATCGCCAGGCTCGGGCTGCCGGCCACGGCCAGGGTAATCCAGCGATCCAGCTGCGGGTCGCCATAGGCGTGCCACCACTGCTGGTCGGGCCAATGGGCGTCGGTCGCGGCTTCGCGTATGGCCGCGTCGGTGGTCAAGGTATTGGCTTGCAGCGTCTTGCTTTGCGGGGCGATGCCCCAGGTTCCGATACAGCCACTCAAGGTGAGGGCAAGGGCACAGGCACTGAACGCATTGAGCGTTCTGATGATGCGACGCGGCACAGCTGCGATTTCCCGAGGAAGAGGTGAAGGGGGCTGGGCAATTCTAGGGGGCGGCAGCACTGGCGATAAGCGCAGATTCCTGCGAATCTTTGTTACCAAAACAGCGATAATCCGCCTTTGGTCGAAGGCAACTTTTCAGCTTTTCTGCGTTACTTCGTGACACAATTTTGTCCTCTACATCGAGAGTGACCCATGGACACCCTGCAAAACATGCGTGCTTTCAGTTGCGTAGCCCAGCTTGGCAGCTTTACCGCTGCTGCCGCGCAACTCGATACGACCACCGCGAACGTGTCGCGGGCGGTCTCCAACCTGGAAGCCCATCTGCAAACAAGGCTGCTCAACCGTACCACCCGCCGCATTGCGCTGACCGAGGCCGGCAAGCGCTACCTGATGCGCTGCGAACAGATTCTTACCTATGTGGAAGAAGCCGAAGCCGAAGCCAGCGATGCCCATGCCCGCCCGGCCGGGCAGCTGAAGGTGCACTCGATGACCGGGGTGGGCCAGCACTTCGTGGTCGATGCCATTGCCCGCTACCGCGAATCGCACCCGGACGTCACCTTCGACCTGACCATGGCCAACCGCGTGCCCGACCTGCTTGACGAGGGCTATGACGTGTCCATCGTGCTGGCCACCGAACTGCCCGACTCCGGGTTCGTGTCGCAGCGCCTGGGCATCACCTACAGCATCGTCTGCGCCTCGCCCGACTACATCGCTCGCCACGGCAGTGCGCAAAAGCCCGCCGACCTGCTCAAGCACGCCTGCCTGCGCATGGTCAGCCCGGTGATCCCGCTGGAAAAATGGCTGTTCGACGGCCCGGAAGGCCAGGAGATGGTCAACATCACCAGTTCGCCGTTCATGGTCAATACAGCTGATGCCATGAAGACTGCCATCCGCAGCGGCATGGGCGTAGGCGTGCTGCCGATCTATTCGGCCATCGACGGCCTGCGGGATGGCAGCCTGGTGCGGGTGCTGCCCGAATACCGCCTGCAGGAGCTGAACCTGTACGCCATCTACCCGTCGCGGCAGTACCTGGATGCCAAGATCAAGACGTGGGTCGAGTACCTGCGCAACTCGCTACCGGAGATTCTCGCGGCCCATGAGGCGGACCTGAAAACCCATCAGGTGCTGATCGCCAACTAAAAAGCTGCTGCATTGCGGGGGTGGACAATGGTAGGTTGCTAACCATTACCTACCCCCGCCTTGCAGAGAAGTTGCCCGATGAAAAAGACCGTCCTGGCCTTCAGCCGTATCACCCCGGCCATGGCCGAGCGCCTGCAGCAAGACTTCAACGTGATTTTGCCCAACCCCAAGCTGGGCGACATCAACGCCCAGTTCAACGAGGCCCTGCCGGAGGCCCACGGCCTGATCGGTGTCGGGCGCAAGCTGGGCCGTGCGCAGCTTGAAGGCGCGGCCAGGCTGGAGGTGGTGTCCAGTGTGTCGGTCGGCTACGACAACTACGACCTGGACTACTTCAACGAACGCGGCATCGCCCTGACCAACACCCCCGATGTACTCACCGAAAGCACCGCCGACCTGGGCTTCTCGCTGGTCATGGGCTGCGCCCGCCGCACTGCCGAACTGAATGCCTGGACCAAGGCCGGCAACTGGCAGGCCACCGTGGGCCCGGCCCTCTTCGGCAGCGATGTGCATGGCAAGACGCTGGGTATCGTCGGTATGGGCAACATCGGAGCCGCCATTGCCCGTCGCGGCCGGTTCGGCTTCAACATGCCGGTCATCTACGCGGGCAACAGCCGCAAGACCGCGCTGGAGCAAGAGCTGGGCGCGCAGTTCCGCAGCCTGGAGCAGTTGCTGGCAGAAGCGGACTTCGTCGTCATTGTGGTGCCATTGTCCGACGCCACCCGCAAGTTGATCAGTGCGCGTGAACTGAAGCTGATGAAACCAAGCGCGTTCCTGATCAACATCGCCCGCGGGCCGGTGGTGGACGAAGCCGCGCTGATCGAAGCGCTGCAGAACGGCACCATTCGTGGGGCAGGCCTGGATGTGTACGAGAAAGAGCCGCTGAGCGATTCGCCGCTGTTCAAACTGCCCAACGCGCTGACCTTGCCGCACATCGGTTCGGCCACTGCCGAAACCCGTGAGGCCATGGCCAACCGCGCGATGGAGAACCTGCGCGCGGCTCTGCTGGGTGAACGGCCGCGGGACCTGGTGAACCCGCAGGTGTGGAAGGGCTGATAGTTATTCGTTGCCTGCACCGGCCTCTTCGCGGGTAAACCCGCTCCCACAGGTACCCCACAGCCCTCAGGACCTGTGCAATACCTGTGGGAGCGGGTTTACCCGCGAAGAGGCCGGTACAGGCAACAGATTATCTATTTGGCCACCAAAATACCGTCAGCCACCTTGGCCTTGGGCTTGCGAAACACCAGCACATTCCCCGCCATCACCGTCACCAGCCCCAACAAGGCCGGCGCCGTCCACTGATACCCCTCGGCCACCGCCGACACATTCAAAGCCACCAACGGGAACAGCACCGTGCAATAGGCTGCCCGCTCCGGCCCCATGCGCCCGACCAGGGTCAGGTAGGCAGTGAAGCCGATCACCGAACCCGGAATCACCAGGTACATCAGCGAACCGATGTAGCGGGTGTTCCACTCCATGGTGAAAGGAATGCCGCTGAACAGGCAATAAACCATCAGCATGGCTGCCCCGTAGACCATGCCCCAGGCATTGGTAGTCATGGGCTTGAGCCCGGCCTTCTGCTGCATGCTCGACAGCATGTTGCCTGCCGAGAAACACAGCGTGCCGAGCAGGGCAAGGCCAAGCCCGAACAGGGTCTCGCGGCTGGCGGCATGGTGGGACAGCTCTGGCCAGAACAGCAGCCCCAGGCCGAGCAGGCCCAGGGCACCGCCGCCCAGTACATTGGCGGCGATCTTCTGGCCGAAGAAGACCCGCGCGTTAAGTGCGTTCCACAGGGTTGCAGTGGAGAACACCACGGCGATCAGGCCACTGGCAATCCACTGGCTGGCAGTGAGGAAGCACATGAAATTGACGCAGAACAGGCACAAGCCCTGGGCCAGGCAGATCTGGTGGCCGCGGCGGTTCATGGGCTGCAGGCGGCGGGTGAGCAGCAGGATGGCGAACAGGATGAGGCCGGCCAGGGCGAAGCGATAGACGATCGAGACCGGGATGGCGACAACGCCCAGCTGGAGCTTCAAGGCGATCCAGGTGGTGCCCCAGATCAGGACGGTAAGCAGGTAGAGTGACAAGTTCATGGGTAGGGCTCCTCAGCGGTCGTCCATTCACACCGGGGCCGCTTCGCGACCCATCGCCGGCAAGCCAGCTCCCACAGGTACAGTGCCCGGCTTGAGGCAGATGCTGTACCTGAGGGAGCTGGCTTGCCGGCGATCGAGGGTGCAGCCCTCGCCAGTGCCACCAGTATTTGCCCTATGCGGCGCCTGGCGCTTGCACAAACTTGCGCTTTTCCTTTGCCGGTAGCTGTCACTCGATGCAAGGCGCAGTAGGATGGCTGGCAAGAGGAGCCCCCCATGACGCCACTCACCCAACTGCAAGTGTTCAACGCCATGCATGCCTCGCCCCACGCCAGGCTGGAGCTGAGCGCGCACCTGGGCGATGGGCTGGCGGCGGCGCTGTGGAGCAACCGCGACGATGCCCGCGACTATCACGCCCCGACCCACCACACCCTGTCGTGCTACATCGCCGACGGTACCGGCACCTTTCGCCGCCAGCGCCCGGCCGACAAGGGCGCGCCCGGCAAGCTGTGCGTGATGCCAGCCGGGCAGGAGTCGAACTGGGTGGTAAATGGTGCAATCCGCCTGGCGCACCTGTATGTCAGCGAGGCGCAGTTCGCCCTGGGTTGTGTGCGCCTGCTCGACCGGGAACCGCGTGAACTGCAGTTGCAGGAAGCGACTTTTCTCGACGACCCGCAACAGGCCGTGCGCTTTCGCCAACTGATCCAGCTGGACTGGGACGAGCCCGGCGAGCGCTTGCTGGCCAGCAGCCTGGCCCACGAGATCGTCGACCATGCGCTGCTCAACCAGGTCGGGCTGCGCCAGGGCCTGCGCCTGAAAGGCGGGCTGGCGCCGAACCTGCGCCGGCAGCTGGTCGATTACATCGAGGTGCACCTGGACCAGCCGATTACCCTGGGCGAACTGGCCTTGCGCTGCAACCTGTCCGAATACCACTTTGCGCGCATGTTCCGCAGCAGTTTCGGCCTACCGCCGCACCAGTATTTGCTGGCCCGGCGACTGCACCGGGCCTGCCAACTGCTGCAGCTGGGCGTAATGCCGCTGGGGGAGATTGCGCTGCTGTGCGGGTTTGCCAGTGCCAGCCATTTCAGTAACCGGTTCAGGCAGGCGCTTGGTGCAACACCCGGGGAATACCGTTCGGCATTCAAGTCGTGAAACGGGGCCGCTTTGCGACCCCAAATACCTAGAATTCGAAGGTGCTGGACAGGCTCACCTGCCGCGCATCCCCGATAGCCACGAAGTACTGGTTCACCGCCGAGCTGTAGTAAACCTTGTCGAACAGGTTCTTTACGTTCAGCTGCAAACGCACGTTGTGCTCATCCAGCTTGGTCTCGTAGCTGGCGAACGCATCGGCCACGGTGTACGACGGCAGGTCGAAGGTGTTGGTCGAGTTGCCCGCCCGTTCACCCACATAACGCGCGCCTGCACCTACACGCAGCTTGTCGCCACCGAACAGGCTGCCGAAGTCGTACACAGCCGACAGCGAACCACTGTGTTTGGCAACGTTCTGCAAACGGTTGCCCTCAAGGTCCGGGTCTTTTGTAACCTTGGCATCGGTGAAGGCATAGCTGCCGATCAAGCTCCAGTGATCGCTGAGCTGGCCGGTCAGGTCAAGCTCCACACCTCTTGAATTGACCTCACCGGCATTGCTGTAGACCGTCTCGCCAGTCCCGCTGTCGAAATTGGCAACCAGCACATTACGCTTGGTGATATCGAACAGCGCCAGCGTACCGGTCAGCCGACCGGGCATGTCCAGCTTGGCGCCCAACTCCCACGACTTGCCTTCCTCAGGTGCAACGGACGCGTCCAGCACCACACCGCCAGTCAGCGGCGCAATGCTGGAGTTGGGCTTGAACGACTCGCTGTAACTGCCGTAGAACGACAGCTGCTCATCAAGCTTGTAGACGATGCCGGCATGCGGCACCCAGGCCTGGCCGCTGTTATCGGTATTTGCCGTGAACGGGCGGCCGCGGCCGGCGTACTGGTCGAACTGCTGGAAGCGTGCGCCGGCCACCAGGATCCAGTGGTCATCCAGGTGCAATGCGTCCTGCACGAACAGTGCATCGGTGCGCAGCTTGTCGGTCTGGTCGCTGTCGCTGGCACGCACCGTGCTGCCTTCCACTTCCTGGCCGTAGACCGGGTCCACATAGCTGAAAATGGACTTGGCAGTCTGGCGAATCAGGTCGCCGCGATACACCTTGCGGTCTTCATGGTCGACGCCGAACAACAGGTCATTCTGCAGGCCGGCCAACTCCACATTACCGGCCAGGCTCAGGGTAGCGAACTGGTCACGGCTCATGGCGTTGTGGGTGCCATCGATGCTGCGTGTCAGCGTGCCTTTGGCTTCATTGACGCCGGTCACCCGTACCTGGCTGGCATCATAGGTCTCGCGGTTGAAGCTGTAGCCAAAGTGCAGCTTCCAGTCATCGGCCAGCTGATGGTCGACTTCCAGGCGATACAGGTCGGAGCGCCCTTCCATGTCGTTGAACGGCTCGTCCAGGCGGCGCGTGGCGGGGATGTTCAGCGGGTGGCCATTGCTGCCGAACGCTGTGCCCCGGTCGAAGGGGTAGAGAAACTCGCGGTGCTCGTAGGCCAGTACCACCTGGGTGTCTTCGCCCAGCCAGGCCAGCGACGGCGCCACCAGCGATTCGCGGTGCACGCCGTAGTTGCGCCAGTAGTCTTCGTCTTCATGGTCGACGATCAAGCGGTAAGCGAAGTTGCTGTCGCCCAGCGCACCGGTACTGTCGAGCCCGCCGCCACTGCCATTCTTGCCGCTGCCATAGGTCGAGCCGCGCACGTTCAGGGCGTTGTACTGTTGTAGTTGCGGGCGCTTGCTGACCACGTTGATCACCCCGCCCGGATCCTGGATGCCGTACAGCAGCGAGGCCGGGCCCTTGAGCACTTCAACCCGTTCGGTGCTGGCGTTGAGGCTACGCCCCTGCACGATGGGCATGCCATCGCGCATGATCGAGCCGTCGCGGTTGTCGCCAAAGCCGCGCTTCATCACCGTGTCGGACGTGCCGCCAAAGTTGTTGCCCTGGGTGATGCCGCTGACGTTGGCCAGCGCATCGTCGAGGTTGCGCGGTGCCTGGTCGCGGATGACCTGGGCCGGTACCACGTTGATGGCCTGGGGGATGTCCTGGTTCGGCCCCTGCCCGCGCATGATCGAAGCGCTGGCCGGGGGCTGGTAGCTGTAGTCGTCCAGCTGCGAGGTTACGTTGGTGGCCTGCAGGTTGAGGGCGCCTGAGGTGTCGGCGGGTTCGAGGGTCAGGGTGCGTGCGTCGACGCGACGCCAAGCCAGCCCGGTGGTGCCCAGCAGCTGTTGCAGTGCCTGCTCGGCGCTGAAACGGCCATTCAACGCGGGCGCCTGCCCGCCCGGCAGTTCGAGGGTGTAGACCACGCTCTGGCCGGTGGTGCGGCTGAAAGCGTTGAGGGCCTGGGCCAAGGGTTGGGCCGGCTGGGCGAAGGCATAGGCCTGCAACTGCTCGGCGGCGCTTGCCAGAGGGGCGACAGCCAAGGCCGGGACCGCAGTCAGGCCGAGCCAGAGAGGGACGCAACGCGAGGAGAACTTCATGGACGCTGACCTGTGAGAGGGTGACGATTGCGAATGAATCGCACTTTCACTCATTACACGGATGCCACGTCCTGTTACCTCACCCGTTGATGAAATTATTTTTCCTGTGCTGCGAAGAGGCCGGCACAGGCAGTTACCGGACCAGGGTCAAACGCCCCAACACGGTCTGCCGCGAAAAACCCATCACCTTGCCCAGCGAATCCAGCGCCAGCAGCGGCTCGGTCACCGGGAAGCTGCCGCTGACCTTGCGCTGCCCCAGTTCGCCATCCAGCAACAGGATGCGCCCCGGGTAATAGCGCCCAAGGTCTTCGACCACCTGCGCCAGCGGCACCTGGTAATAGTTCAGCCACCCCTGGCGCCAGGCCAGGCGGTTTTCACTGTCCACCGCCAGGGTGTCGCCTACCCTGCCTGCGCTGTAGGCCACCTGCTGGTTGGCCGTCAGCTCACGCGCAAGAGTGCCTTGCGCAGGGCTCACGCCCACACGCCCGCTGCGCACCGTCACCTGGGCGCCGTCGCCTTGCTCACGCACCTCGAACTGAGTGCCGAGCACCCGTACTTCGCCACCGCCGGCTTCGACCAGGAACGGCTCGCCGGTATGCGTGACCTCGAAGAACGCTGCGCCATGCAACAACCGCACACGGCGCTCTCCCTGGGCAAAATCGACCGCAATGGCGCTGCCGGCATCAAGCGTCACCCGCGACTGGTCGGCCAAAGTCACCTGGCGAACCAGCCCGGCACTGCTGTAGTCCGCCTGCAGGTCCTGCAACCAGTACGCCGGGTGCCAGCCACCGGCAACGCCCACGGCCAGCACCAGGCAGGCCGCCATCGCCAGTGCTGCCAGCTGCCGCCACGGGCCGCGGGTCGGCGGCTTGGCCATGGCATCCAGGTAGCGCTGCAGGGCGTCCTGTTCTTCGTCCGCCAGGCGCGCCGCCGGGGCGGCGCTTTTCTGCCACAGCGCCTGGGCCTGTTGGTAGGCGTCACGGTGCACGGGGTCGGCCAGCAACCAGCGCTTGAACGCAGCCCCTTCGGCTTGCGCGGGCTGCTCATTGATGCGGCTGAGCCATTGCAGGGCGGCCTGGGACTGCGCCTCGGTGATCGGGGGCAAACGGCTCATCGACGGGCACTCCCTGGCCGGCGTGGGGTGGACGCGGGCTCGGCAACACTCGCCTTGCACGCTTCAAGGGCGCGCATCATATGCTTTTCCACGGCGCTCTGGGACAACTGCATGGCCTTGGCAATTTCGCCGTACTTGCAGCCGTGGATGCGGTTGAGCAGAAAGATCTGCCGGGTGCGCTCGGGCAAGGCGCGCAAGGCAGCTTCGATGCGCTGCAGGTCGTGGTCGACCTCCAGCGCCTGCTCCGGCGCCTGAGCCATGGCCGCCTCGTCCATGGGCAAAGCGGCTTCTGCCACGCGTTCGCGGCTGCCTTCACTGCGCAGGTGGTCGATGGCCAGGTTGCCGGCACAGCGCAACAGGTAGGTGTCCAGCGCCTCGACCTTGACCTCGGGGCGGCGCCAGAAACGCAGGAACAGTTCCTGTACCAGGTCTGAAGCCGTGGCGCGGCAGCCAACGCGCCGGCTGACCAGCGCCTCCATGCGCGCCCGTTGGGCCAGAAACACCTGCACGAAACGTGCGCGCCCGCCACTGCTGTCGGCTTCGGGCTCGATGATATCCCCCTGCTCGCTCACAGGTTCACACGGCAAACACGGCCAGCAACGGGCCCAGCACCACGCTGGCGGCGGCCAGGCCCAGCAGCAGACGTGGCTGGTACGGCAGGCCGAACACCCACACGGTCACCCCGGCCATCATCACTGCCGTCCATTCCACCAGGCCATGGGCCCAGCCACGCAGGTGCACGCTGAGGATCAGCGACAGCATCAGCAGCAGCCAGCCGGCAACGCGCAACTGCTGTAACTGCCCGGGGCGCGGCTTGCGCCCGAGCAAATCGCTGAAGTGCTTTTCCATGGCCAGGCACAGGGCGACAAAACCTGCGAATGCAATCAGTGCGTTACCCAGCATCAGCTCACCTGCGCCGTTTCAGTGCCCGCTTTTTTTGCCGCGCGTGGCCGCTTGGCAACCGGTTTGGGGCTGCGCAGCATCTTGCCGGCCAGCCAGGCCAGGAACAGGCCAGTACCCAGGGCCGTCAGGTCGAAGCCGGCCATGGCCCAGTCACCCGCCTGCAACGAATGGTTCAAACCCCGGTCGGTGCTCAAGCCATTGAGCAGAGGCAGCAGGGCAAAGGCCAGCGCCCCCAGCGCCAGTTGCTCGCCCCATGCCCGGCGCCCACTGCGCAGCACGGCATGCACCAGTGACAAGCCCCAGGCGATGAAGAAGGCATTGACCTCCCAGCCGGCGCGGCCCTCGACACCCACCGGGATCAGGCGGTTGGCCCAGAAGAAGCCCGCCACCGCCAGCAGCAGGCCGCTCATGCTGGCGATATTGAGCACCTCGACCAGGCGCAACTCACCCGGCATGTGCGCGCTCTTGGCATGCTTGAGCTGGCGCTTGCCCAACCACATCACCAGCCCGGTGCCGATCACCGCAGTCCCGGCGACGCCAAAGAAGAAGTACAGCCAGCGCAGCCAGGGCCCGGCAAAATTGCCCATGTGCAGCCCGGCAAAACTGAAGGCAGTCATCATCGCCCCGCTCTCTGGCTTGCCCTGGCTCAGCAGCGCACCGCTGGCGCCGTCGAACGTCCAGTTGGCACTGCGCCGATAAGCCACGTGGTCGGCAGCCGACTGGGTGAAGGTGACGCGGGCATTGCTGTCGCCGGGGTTCTGCACCTGGATGAAGCCGATACGCGCGCCCGGTTGCAGTTCCTGGACCTTGGCGTACAGGGTTGGCAGCGCAACCAGCGGCGTGGCCACCTGGGCCGCTTTGGGCGAATCGTCGCGGCCGAACAGGTCGTTGAAGTACTTGCCCGTGTCATTGCCATAGCTGGCCATGATGCCCGCCGGCATCACCATGTACATGAACAGCACCAGGCTGCTGTAACTGATCATCAGGTGGAAGGGCAGCACCAGCACGCCGATAGCGTTGTGCCCGTCCAGCCAGGAGCGCTGGCCCTTGCCGGGGCGGAAGGTGAAGAACTCCTTGAAGATCTTCTTGTGGGTGATGATGCCGGTGACCAGCCCCAGTAGCATGATGAAGGCGCAGAAGGTCGACAGCCAGCGGCCAAACGGGTACGGCATCTGCAGCTGGAAGTGGAACCGGTAGAAGAACTCGCCACCCCGGCTGTCGCGTGCTTCCACCGGCAGGCCGGTCTGCGTGTCGAGGGTTTTGTTGACGAAGCCACGCGGCCCGCCGTTGGGGTCGCGATAGCCCACGCTCAGGGCCGCCTCACGCTCGTTGGGCATGTCGATGAACCAGGAAGCGGAATGCCCGGCATTGTCCTGCAGGTATTGCTGGGCCTTGTCCAGGCTAAGGGCCGGGTCCAGGGTATGACGGCGCACTTCGGGCTGCGCCCAGTGGGTGATTTCATCCTTGAAGTACGACAGCGTGCCGGTGAGGAAGATGGCAAACAACAGCCAGCCAAAGATCAGGCCGGTCCAGGTGTGCAGCCAGGCCATCGCCTGGCGGAAGCCTTCTTTCATGGGTTTTTCATCCAGTAGGCAACGCCGCTGATCATGCCCAGCAACAGGCTCGGCGCCAACACCCCCAGCCAGGCACGCCAGGCGCTGCGACAGGCGAAGCACCAGATGAATGCCAGCAGGTAGAAGACGAACGACAACAGCAGGCCAGTCAGCGTGGCGTCGACCTTAGGCAGTGGCGCCACCAAGGCAATGCAGACGCTGGCCATGGACGCCAGCAGGTAGCCGCCCAACAGCGCGGCCAGGCTGCGTGAGGCAACGGCCAGCCGATAGCTGAGCGAGAGGCCGGCGGTTTTGCGCGTCATGGCGAAGGTCCGGGCGTTTTTGGGGCTGCAATAATAATGATTTCAATTCTCATAGGCAAAGAGTTAGCGATGTGTTGCCTGTTCTGGCCCTATCGGCAAGCCAGCCCCCACAGGTATTGCACAGGGCTTGAAGACAGCGGGGTTATGTGGGAGCTGGCTTGCCGGCGATAGGGCCGGTGGAGATTGCCGAGCATTCTGCCCTGCAATACAATGCGAACAATTCTTACTACCAGTTGCGCTACCCGGCGCCGGAGTATCACGGTGCCCAGCGCGCTTACATCCACGGTCGAAGGCCTCTACCACGCTCATCACAACTGGCTCACTGGCTGGTTGCGCCGCCGCCTGGGCTGCCCGCAGAGTGCCGCCGACCTGGCCCAGGACACCTACCTGCGCCTGCTGCAGGCCCGCGAGGCGCCACAGTTGGTCGAGCCGCGTGCGTTCCTTGCAACGGTAGCCAAGCGCGTGCTGTGCAACCACTTTCGCCGCCAGGAACTGGAGCGTGCCTACCTGCAGGCACTGGCACAGGTGCCAGAAGAAGTAGCACCGTGCGAGGAGCAGAAGGCGATCATCCTGGAGACCCTGCTGGAGCTGGACCGCCTGCTGGACGGTTTGCCGTCACTGGTCAAACGCGCCTTCCTGCTGGCCCAGGTCGATGGCCTTGGCCAGGGTGAAATTGCGCGTGAACTGGGCATCTCGCTGGCCACGGTCAAGCGCTATCTGACCAAGGCGGCCATGCGCTGCTACTTCGCCCAATGAACGCCGCGTTTTCCCCACAGGTGGCGGAGCAGGCCGTGCAATGGTTGATCGAGTCCCAAGGCGATGATTTTGACCAGGCGCAGCGGTTGGCGCTGGAACACTGGCTGCGGGCCGACCAGGAGCACCAGCGTGCCTGGGCCCATATCCAGCAGGTAAACCAGCGCCTGCATGGGGTGCCCTCGCCGGTGGTGCACGCGACACTGCAAGCCCCCCACTCGCCCGCCCGGCGACGCGCGCTCAAGGCATTGCTGCTGGTGGGAGTGGCCAGTGCCACCGGTCTGGGGCTGCAACAGCACAACCCGATGCCCGGCCTGATGGCCGACTACCGCAGTCCGGTGGGGCAGCGCCGGCGCATGGGCCTGGAAGATGGCAGCGTGCTGCAACTTAACACCCGCAGTGCCGCCGACGTGCGCTTCGACGGGCAACAGCGCCGGGTGCGTTTGTTCGAGGGCGAACTGGCGCTACAGGTGGCCAGCGATGCCCGGCCGTTGCTGCTGCGCACCGGCGAAGGGGCCTTACGCCTGGACAGCGGGCGCTTCAATGTACGCCAGTTCGATGGCTACAGTCTCGTGTCGGTATTCGAGGGGGTGGCCAGCGTTGCAGGGCAACCGTTACTGGCTGGGCAGCAGGCACGCTTCACGGGTGCCTGGCGGTCGACTTCTGCGCTCGACCGCAATGTGGGCGCCTGGGTCGACGGCATGCTGGTGGCCTCGCAGATGCGCCTGGCGGATTTCCTGGCAGAGCTTGGGCGCTATCGCCACGGGCAGCTGGGGTGCAGCGAGCGGGTCGCCGACTTGCGCATCTCCGGGTCGTATCCGCTGGATGACAGTGAGCGCATCCTGCAAATGCTGGAGGTAGCACTGCCAGTGCGGGTGCGACGGTTCACCCGGTACTGGGTGACGGTGGAGCCAACAATGAGCTAAAGCAGGCCTGGCCTCTTCGCCGGCAAGCCAGCTCCCACCTTGAGCGCATAGGCCTTACGTCATGTGCATTCCCCGTGGGAGCTGGCTTGCCGGCGATGAGGCCGGTACAGGCAAATTATTTTCAATCAAGTGAGCCATTTTCCCAACCTTGCGTGACAGACATGGCAGAACCCCTCTCTCAGGACCCGACCCATGCCGTTGCGCCCCAGCCCCCTCCTCCACGCCCTGCTGCTCACCACCACGCTCGGCCTGGCCATGCCCGCCGCCCATGCCGAAACCCGCAGCTACCATATCGCCGCCGGCTCGCTTGAAGACGCACTCAACCAGTTTGGCCGCGAAAGCGGTGCGTTGATTTCGTTCGGCTCGCAACTGACCCAAGGCATCAGCACCCAGGGGCTGGACGGCCAGTACGATGTGCGCCAAGGCCTCGACGCGTTGCTGCGCGGCAGCGGCCTGCAGGTGCGGCAGGAAACCGACAATGCCTTCAGCTTGCAGCCAATCGGTAGCCCCGTTGCTGGCGCCCCGGTCGAGCTCGGCGCTTCCACCGTGGTCGGCGACTGGCTGGCAGAAGCGCAGCAGGACAATGTGTTCGAGCACCCAGGCGCCCGCGACGTGGTACGCCGTGAAGAGTTCGAGCGCAGCGGCGCGACCACCGCCCGCGAAGTGCTCAACCGCATCCCCGGGGTGAATGCCCCCGACAACAACGGCACCGGCAGCCACGACCTGGCGCTCAACTTCGGCATTCGCGGCCTCAACCCGCGCCTGGCGTCGCGTTCGACCGTGCTGATGGATGGCATCCCGGTGCCGTTCGCCCCGTATGGCCAGCCGCAGCTGTCGCTGGCACCGCTGAGCATGGGCAACATGGACGCCGTGGATGTGGTGCGCGGTGGCGGCGCGGTGCGCTACGGCCCGCAGAACGTCGGCGGCATCGTCAACTTCGTCACCCGGGCGATCCCCGAGCAGGCCACCTTCAAGGCCGCCATGCAAAACCAGATCAGTCCCTCCTCCAGCCACGACGGCTTCAAGAACAGCGCCAACCTGCTGGTCGGCGGTACCAACGACAACGGCCTGGGCGGCGCACTGCTGTACTCCGGCACCCGTGGTGGCGACTGGCGGGAACACAGCGACACGCAGATCGACGACCTGATCCTCAAGGGCAAGCTGCAACTGGATGAAGCCAACAGCCTGCATGCCATGGCCCAGTACTACGAGGGCGAGGCCGACATGCCCGGTGGCCTGAGCACCGCCGACTTCGCTGCCGACCCGTACCAGTCGACGCGCCTGAAGGACAAGTTCTGGGGCCGCCGCACGCTGTTCAACTTCGGCTACGACTACAAGCAGGACGACCGCCAGTTCAGCGTCAACAGCTTCTTCACCAAGACCCTGCGCAGCGGCTACCTGGACCAGGGCAGCTTCGTTTCGCTGTCGCCACGCGAGTACTGGGTGCGCGGCATCGAAACCCGCTTCTCGCAGGGCCTGGCGCTGGGCGATAGCTGGCACGAACTGGGCGTTGGCTATCGGTATGTCAACGAAGCCGGCCACGAATTGCGCTTCCGCGAGCCGGTGAACGGCAACCTGCCGACCACTGCCAGCCGCAACGACCGCGACACCCGTGGTAGCACCGAAGCCCACGCCATCTACCTGGATGACCGTATCGACATCGGCCGCTGGACCATCACCCCGGGCGTGCGCTACGAGATGATCGACTCCGAGCAGAGCAACAAGCTCAACGGCCAGCGCTACCAGGGCAGCTACAACACCGCGCTGCCGGCGCTCAACGTGATGTACCACCTGACCGACAGCTGGAACCTGTACGCCAACACCGAGGGCTCGTTCGGCAGCGTGCAGTACAGCCAGATGCCCAACCGCGTCAGCAGCGGCGAGGTAAAACCGGAGAAGGCACGCACCTGGGAAGTCGGCACCCGCTACGACAACGGCGACCTGCAGGCCGAGATTGGCGCGTTCCTGATCAACTTCGACAACCAGTACGAAAGCAACCAGACCAACGACTCGGTAATTGCCCGCGGCGAAACCCGTCACCAGGGTATCGAAACCAGCGTCCGCTATGCGCTGGATGGCCTGAGCCCGGCCCTGGCCGGCTTCGATGTGCACGCCAGCTATGCGTTCGTTGACGCCACCATCCGCGAGGACGGGCCGAACAAAGGGAACCAGGTGCCGTTCTCGTCGCGGCACAAGGGCAACCTGGGCGTGGGCTACACCGATGGCCCTTGGCAGCTGAACCTGGACGGCAGCTTCCAGAGCAGCCAGTACGCCGACAACGCCAACACCGGCACCGAAAGCGCCGATGGCAGCACCGGGCGCATTCCGGGTTACATGCTGGTCAGCACCCGCGCCGGGTACGACTTTGGCGCGCAGCTGTCGAACCTGAAGGTGGCGGTGGGCGTGAAGAACCTGTTCAACCGCGAGTACTACACGCGCTCCTACGATGACAACAACAAGGGCAAGTACGTGGGTGAGCCGCGAACGCTGTATGTGCAGACGTCAGTGGAGTTCTGATCAATTGTAAGGGGCCGCTATGCGGCCCTTCGCGGGCATGCCCGCTCCCACAGCAACCGCGCCAGCTCAAAGTCTGTGTAAACCCTGTGGGAGCGGGCGTGCCCGCGAAGGGCTGCACAGCAGCCCCATTTGCAACAAGAAATTTATTTTCAAAAAGGGCTTGAATTCGGTCCGCGGTTGCCTGACCTTAGAGTCAAGAGGCGCAGAAATTCCAAGGGTCTCAAAGGCCTAGGCGCGTCTCCATGCGAGCAAGCTGAATAAGGATTGAATCATGCAAATCCAGGTCAACAGCAGCAACCATTTCGAAAGCAACGCCCGTCTCGATCAGTGGGTCCGCAGTACCCTGCAGAGCTCTCTGGAACGTTACGAAGAAGACCTCACCCGCATCGAGGTTCACCTGCGCGACGAGAACGGCGCCAAGCCCGGACCGCATGACAAACGCTGCCAGATGGAGGCTCGCCCCAAAGGCCACCAACCGATTTCCGTGACCCATACTGCCACGTCTGTAGACCAGGCAGTCGACGGTGCCGCCACCAAGCTCAACCACGCGCTGGAACACTTCTACGGCAAGCTGCGCAGCAAGCGCGGCGCCCTGGAACTGAGCGACCCGGACGCCTGACCCCAGCAATGAAAACGCCCGGCCAAGTGCCGGGCGTTTTTATTTAAGGCCATTCAAGGGCTCCCTCAATTCACTACCCTCAGCCTTGGCACGGGGAACAGGTTCTCCAGGGTTGTCAGCAAACGCTTGTGATAAAGCGGCTTGCGAAAAAAATCCACCACCTGCAGGTGCATCAGTTCGCTGACATCATCCAGGTCGGCCTGCCCGGACATGACAATCACCGGCAGGTGCAGGCGGGCCGTATGCTCGCGCATGCGCCTGATCAAACCGATGCCGCTTTCCTCGGGCATACGCAGGTCGGTGATCACCAGGGCAACGTCCGGATGACGGGTAAGCTGTTGCAAGGCAGCCTGTACCGATGTCGCGGTCAGGCAGGCGAAGCCTTCGTTCTCTAAAAGTTCGGCCAGCTCCAGCAGAACGTCCTGCTCGTCATCCACCAAAAGGATCTGCTGGCGCGAGGAGGCGTTCTGCATGGCGTTGGCTCCTGTTCAATGGTCAAAGGGCATTTTTGATCGTGGTGAAGGTGGCGTTGACGGCCGTGGAGATGTCCCCGACGAATGCGGCCAACACCACTGCAACCATCGTCGCGATGACCGCGTATTCGATACCGGATGCTCCGTCCTTGCGATGCAGGAAGTTCATGCAGTGCAAAATGAACAGTTTCATGGCTCAGCTCCTTGCGGCATGCATGCCGGCGATGGCGGTATCAAAGTGACACCTATTTGCCATCAGCATCGTCAAGCTGGAGAGGTCTGCAAATGTATTAAAGGATTAATTACAAAGTATTAATTCCCGAGAATTAACACCCGTAAAGATGCTAACCCGCTGTATTTCCTCGACTTACTCACAATCCCTAAAAAAACCGCCTTGGCTCATGGCAAATGGTGAGGGCTGGGCTACCGTCCTATAGCGAAATAGTGACTTTTTGCCATCAGTCGACGCGTGCAGGGAGGCCGGGATGAGTAGTCGCTTGACCCTGATACTGGCGGCATTCTTCCTGCTGGCAGCACTGCTGGCAGGCTACTGGGGCATTGTGCTCAGCCGCCCTGCTGCTGTGCCTGCACCGGTTCCCCCTGCGGGCGAACAACCGGTTGTCGCCGTCGCCCCACCCCCCGCCGCTCCACCGGAGCCACTGCGTACAGCCGTCGTCGTCCTGCGCAAGGCACTGCCCGCCAATACGCCGATCACTGAAGACGATGTGCTGATCGAGCGCCTGCAGGTAGCCCCCGCCGGGGCCTACCAGCAAACCGCCCAGGTGATCGGGCGAACCAGCGCCAGGCCACTTGCCGCGGGCACCTGGCTGGATGAGTCCAGCTTCCAGGCCGGCGGCCCGCTGGCGCGGATGATCCGCGCCAACGAGCGCGCCGTGGCTGTCGGTGTGGACGAAGTGGTCGGTGCCGCCGGCCAAGTGCGCCCGGGTGACTACGTGGATGTGTTGCTGTTCCTGCGTGAAGAGCCCAACAACCCTCAGTCCTCCGCCCAGGTGGTGCTGCCGGCCTTGCGCGTGCTCAGCGTCGGCGAGCAGACGGGCCTGGCCAACGATGGCCGCCCGGCGCAGACCACCGAAGAGCAAAAGGCCCGGCGCGAACAGGCCAGCATGAGCGGCAACGGCACCCGCACGGTAGCGCTGGCAGTACCCGAGGCCTTCGCCAGCCGCTTGATGCTGGCTGCACAGGCCGGCACGTTGCGCCTGGCCGTGCGCAGTGCCGATGAACAACGCCTGGCCCGGTACTGGAACGAACCCGATGTAAAACCGCAGGTAGAAGCCGCCAACCGCGAACTCTATCGCTTCAGCCAGCTGTCCCAGTCGCCGGTGGTCAACGCTGCCAGCCTGGCGACCCGTAACCCCACACCCGCCATGCACATCATCCGTGGCGCACAGGCTGACGATACGAATAAAACCCCCTGACCCGGCAAGGATGCAGCGATGCGTAGTTCCTTTTTGAGACAAGCATGTTGTACCGGGCTGCTGGCCGCGCTGTTGCCCCAGGCGCAGGCGGCGGGCAAAGGCTGCGAAGCGATCAGTCAGCTGCCGTCGGTCATCGAGATAGACCAGGGCCTGCAGCAGGAACTACGCCTGCCGCTGGCGATCAGCCGGGTTGCCGTGGGTGAGCCGAAGGTGGCCGATGTGCAGGCCAGCGGCGAGCGCGGCGTGGTAATTACCGCGGTGGGCCAAGGCAACACCACCCTGATGCTGTGGACGGCATGCGCCCCGTCACCGCACCGGGCCATGGTATTCGTCAAAGGCCGGGCCAGTGCCGACATGGCCGAAGACAGCTTTTTGCCGTCGCAGGATGCGCAACTGATAAGCCAGGTGCAGGCCGACATCCGCTTCGTGGAAGTACGCCGCACCAAATACAAGGAGGCCGGTGCACGGTTGTTCTTCAAAGGCTCCAACAATAGCCTGATCGGCTCGCCGGGCACCGTGCCCGGCACGTCCGTCAGCCCCGGTTCGGTCCCCAACGTAACCCCGTCGATCCCCCTCGACGACACCGTCTTCAACATCGTCTGGGGCGGCGGCAGCAGCCGCTTCCTGGCCATGATCAACGCCCTGGAAAACAGCGGCTTCGCCTACACCCTGGCGCGCCCCAGCCTGACCGTGCTCAGTGGCCAGACTGCGAGCTTCCTGGCGGGCGGCGAAATCCCGATCCCGGTGCCCAGCGCGGGCAGCGACAACGTGTCGATCGAATACAAGGAATTTGGCGTACGCCTGGCGCTGACACCAACCGTCATCAGCCAGGGCAGGATCACCCTCAAGGTGGCGCCGGAAGTCAGCGAGCTGGACTACAGCAACGTGGTGACCATCGCCGGTACGCAGGTGCCGGGTTTGACGGTAAGGCGCACCGACACCAGCATTGCCCTGGCCGATGGCGAGAGCTTCATCATCAGCGGCCTGGTCAGCAACAACACCCGTTCCGCCGTAGACCGCCTGCCTGGCCTGGGTAGCCTACCGGTACTGGGCGCGTTCTTCCGCAACTCGGCCATGCGCCGCGAAGAAACCGAACTGCTGATGATCGTCACCCCGCACCTGGTCCAGCCGCTGGCCGCCAACGCCCGGCTGCCGCAACTGCCGGGCGAGAACCTGCGCACCTACGACCCCAGCTGGGGGCGCCTGTTCTTCCTGGAGAACGGCAACTTCGATGGCCAAGGCGGGTTATCCCAATGAACGAGAGCCTGAACCCCACCTTCCTCGCCATCACCCGCAACGAGGAGGACCTGCACTGGCTGCAAGGCGCACTGGCGCCGCAAGGCCAGGTGATCGGTGCCAGCGCCGGCAGCCTCGACGAGCTGCTGGCGCTGGTCAACGCCACCTTCAGCAACCTGATGTTCATCGGCCTGGACCGCGAACAACTGGTCAGCCAGTGCGCCTTGATCGAAGGGGTGCTGGAGGCCAAGCCGATGCTGGCGATCGTCGCCCTCGGCGATGGCATGGACAACCAACTGGTGCTGCACGCCATGCGCGCTGGCGCCCGCGACTTCGTCGCCTATGGCTCGCGCGCAAGCGAAGTGGCCGGGCTGGTGCGCCGCCTGGGCAAGCGCATGCCGGCGGTGGCCAGCAACCCCGCCCTCGGCGGGCTGACGGTGCTGTTCGGCGTACAAAGCAGTGCCGACGGGGCATTGCTCACTACCCACCTGGCCCGGGTGGTGCAGGAGAGCGGCCAGCAAACCCTGTTGCTGGACCTGGGCCTGCCGCGTGGCGACAGCCTGGCACTGCTCGGCCTGGAAGCGTCGTTCTTCTTCGGCGACGCCCTGCGCCACTTGCGCCGCCTCGACACCACACTGATCGACAGCGCATTCACGCGCGACAAGAAAGGCTTGCGCCTGCTGACCTACGCCGAGGCCGACGACCCGCTGCAGCAGACCAGCGCCGCCGAGCTGTACATGCTGTTGAGCGCCCTGCGCCAGCATTTCCAGCACATCGTCGTGAACCTGACCGGGCATGCCGACAGCGAAGCCCTGCGCACGTTGGTGAGCCATTGCGACAAACTGATCGTCTACACCGACCAGAACATCCTCGACTGCCGGCGCAACCTTGAAGTGCTCGACCTGTGGCGTGACCACGGCATGAAACTGGAGCACGCCAGCCTGTTGGTGGACCGTTATCTGAACAACGTTGCACCCGACGCCGATACCCTGGCCAAACGCTACGGGCTGCCCTTGCTCAAGGCCATCCCCTACAGCCCGGAAGTGCGCCTGAACGTGAAAAACCAAGGCCTGAGCCTGTTCGAACTGGCCCCGCGTGAAAACCTCACTCAAGCCCTGCGCAGCCTGGGCGAACGCCTGGCACGGCGCTCGGAAAACCTCGCACCACCCGCCTTCACCTGGCTGCGTCGGCTTTGGGGGAGCAAATGAGCAATGACCAACCCTTTGGTGGCCCGCAACACGCCTCCGGCGACCCCTACGCGCTAAAGCGTGCACTGCACCGCTTTGCCATCGACGCCATCGAGGACAGCGGCCGCAACCTGCTCGAAGGCGCCCGTCCAGCGCTGACCCAGTTCGTGCTGGAGCAGGTGGGCGACTACGTCGCGCGGCTACGCCTGGCCATGTCGCGCTACGAAATGGAGCGCCTGGCCGAAGAGCTGGTGGATGAGCTGACCGGTTTCGGCCCGCTGGAAGTGTTGCTGCGTGACCCCACCGTCACGGAAATCCTGGTCAACGGGCCGCACCGGGTGTTCGTCGAACGGGCGGGCCTGTTGCAGCAAACCGACCTGCGCTTTATCGACGCCCACCATGTGGAGCGGGTGATGCAGCGCATCCTCGCCCCACTTGGCCGGCGCCTGGATGAATCCTCGCCAATGGTCGACGCGCGCATGCCCGATGGCAGCCGGGTGAATGCGATCATTCCGCCTGTGGCACTGGACGGCCCGTGCCTGTCGATCCGCAAGTTCCGCCAGGACATGCTCAAGAGTGCCGACCTGCTGGCCACCCGCGCCATCGACCAGCACATCTTCGACTTCTTCGAGCGCGCCGTGGGCAAACGTTGCAACATTCTGGTCAGCGGCGGTACCGGCACCGGCAAGACCACCCTGCTGAACATCCTCAGCCAGATGATCGCGCCCCGCGAACGCCTGGTGACCATCGAAGACGTCGCCGAACTGAATTTGCACCATCCCCACGTGGTGCGCCTGGAAACCCGCCCGCCGAATGCCGAAGGGCATGGCGAAGTCAAAGCCAGCGAACTGATCCGCAACGCCCTGCGCATGCGGCCCGACCGCATCATCCTGGGTGAGATACGCGGCAGCGAAGTGCTCGACGTGCTCACCGCAATGAACACCGGCCACGATGGCTCGATGAGCACGGTGCACGCCAACACCGCCCAGGATGCGCTGCTGCGCCTGGAAACCCTGGTCGGCCTGAGCGGCCGGCAGATTGCCGAAAAGACCATGCGGCAAATGGTTTGCGCGGCGCTGGATGTGGTGATCCAGCTGACCCGCCTGCCCGATGGCCGACGCTGCGTCAGCGAGGTGCTGGAAGTGGTCGGCGTGCGCGATGAGGTGTACGTGACCAACACCCTGTTCCGCCTCGATCGTCGTGGCGGCGATACCTTTCTGCGCGAAGCCCCCAACCCGGCAGGCAGCAAGCTGCACGCAGAGGGCCTGCTGTGACCGGCCCCGTGCTGCTGGCACTGTCCCCACTGTTGCTGGGCGTGGCCTTGCTGCTGCTGCGCCGTGGCCTGTACAAGCGGCAAGAAGAGCGCATCCTGCAACGCCTGGGGCGGGCGTTCAGCATTGTGCGCAATGGCACCGCCCGGCGCGAATGGCTCGACGCCCTGCTGCAACGCGCCGGTTTGGGGGCTATCGACTTTGAGCCACAACGCTGGTTGCTGGCGTGGCTGGCCGTGGTGCTGCTGGCGCTGATCGTTGCCGGCTGGGTGGCCGCCTTGATGCTGCTGGTCGGCCTGCCGACCCTGGCGTACCTGATCCTGAGCTGGCAAAGCCGCCGGCGGATGCGGCAAATCGTCGACCAGTTGCCCAGCCTGCTGGACTACAGCGTTCGCAGCCTAAAGGCCGGCCGCACCCTCAACGACGCGGTGCTGGGCGGTATCGACAGCAGCCGCGACCCCCTGCGCTCCGCCATGGCGCGGGTGCGGCGCAACGTACAGTTGGGCGTGGCGCTGGAGGATGCCGTGAGCGAGCTGGCCGAACTGCACCAGCAGGACGAACTGCGGCTGTTCGCCCTCGGCTTGCGCATCAACCAGCGCTACGGCGGCAATGCCAGCGAACTGATGGAAAACCTGATCAAGCTGATCCGCGAGCGTGAACAAGGGGCACGTCAGCTCAAGGCGATGACCGGCGAAACCCGCATTACCGCGATCATTCTCGGGTCGTTGCCGCTGGCCATGGTCGGCTACTTCATGATGGCCAACCCGCATTACCTGTTGGCCATGTGGCGCGACAGCAGCGGCCAGATGATGCTGTTGCTTGCCTTTGCCCTGCAGGTGCTCGGTTGCCTGGTGCTGTGGCGAATGATGAGGAGCCTGTGACCATGGCCTTGCTGATCTGCGCCCTGTGCCTGTTCATCGCCGCCAGCCTGTTTGGTCTACAGGTTATTCGCCAATGGCGAGCGCGGGTACTGGTGACCCGACGTCTGCAAGGGCGACTGACCCGCGACGAACGCCTGGGCGACTGGCTGCAGTGGCTGGGCAACAGCGTGTGGGGGCAGCGGCTACAGAAATTCGACGGCGAAAGCCAGGCCCTGCTTGAGCGGATCGGCTGGCGCCGCAGCCGCCAGCGCGCCCTGTTTGCCGCTGTTCAGCTGGGCCTGCCGCTGCTGGCCGTGGCGCTGACGCTGTTGTTGCAACAGGGGTTCAAGGGCAGCGCCGCGGCCGGCTGGATGGTCTGGCCATTGTGCGCACTGGGCGTCGGTTACCTGTTGCCCAAACGCCTGCTGGCCGTGGCTGCGGCCCGTCGCCAGCGGCGCATCGCAGAAGAGGTCAGCCTGATGATCCCCTTGCTGCGGATTCTCTTCGAGACCGGCCTGGCCGTTGAACAGGCACTGCGCGTGCTGAGCCACGAAGGCCGGACGCTGATCCCGCACATCAGCGCAGAGCTGCGCCAGGTGCTGCAGCGGGTGGATTCGGGCATGGCGCTCGGCCCGGAACTGGAAAAGGTCGCCCGGTTGCTGGCTGTGGATGAGTTCACCGATACCTGCGTGATCCTGCGCCAGTTGCTGACACAAGGCAGCGGCGCGATGAAGTCGTTGCAGGCACTGAAGGCGCTGCTCGACGACCGTCGCCTGACCCGTCTGCAAGAACGGGTATCGATGATGTCGGCAAAGATGTCGGCAGTGATGATGGTGTTCCTGTTTCCGGCCTTGCTCATTGTCCTTGCCGGGCCAGGCTTTTCTGCATTGGCGCGGGCGTTGAGCCCATGAGGACTGATTGATGAAGACAATCCTGTTGTGCGCAAGCCTGGTGTTGCTGACCGGATGCGCCGGGCAACAGCCCGAAGGCCTGCGCCAGTTGTTCGCCACCGCCAGTTGCAGCAAGCCGGACGCCGACCAGCAACTGGCACTGAACCTGGCAGACGAAATGCTCAACGACGGGCGCCCGCACGCCAGCCTTGCCCACCTGCAGCAACTGCCGGACACCTTCGACCAGGTGCGCCTGCGCAAGGCCAAGGTGTCACGGCTGCTTGGCCTCAGCGAGGCCGAGCCCTTGTACCGCAGCCTGCTCGGCGGTTGCCTGGCTGCCGAAGGCGAGCACGGCCTGGGCCAACTGGCATCGGCCCGCGGTGACGACGTACAGGCCCTGCAAAACCTGCAACGCGCCGTACGGCTCGCGCCTACCGACGAGCGGGTGCGCAACGACCTTGGCGTGGTGCTGATGAACCTGGGGCGCTATGACCAGGCGCGCTTCGAGTTGCTGACGGCAATCGAACTGAAGGACGACAACACGCTGTCTGCGGTCAACCTGGTGACCTTGGCGCTGGTGCAGGACAACTGGCAGCAGGCCACCGACCTGGTCGGCCGGCTGCAGCTCAAAGCCGGGCAATTTGCCGAAGCCCAGGCGCGGGCCGGCAAGATCAAGGCCGGCGGCCGAGGCCCCATTGCATCGGCCAGGGCCCCGGACATGATGGTCAATTGATACGCGGAGGTGATCATGATCAGGTACGTGATGCTACTGGCCTGCTGCTTAGGCAGCGCGACGTTGATGGCCGAGGAATACCCGCGCCATGCCGCTGCGGATGAGACGGCCACCGAACGGCTGTTGCGCGTGCAGTCCAGCGGCGAGCAGGCATCCACGCGCCTGCAGGTGCAAACCGCGCGGGAGCGTGACCAGTCCATGCAGCGCTGGCTGGATACGTACAAGTACGAAATCCCCGACTTCTACCGCTGGACCAAGATGACAGAGCGGAATAATTAGTTCGCGGGTATTTTTGCGTCGCTTGGGAGATCGAGCGCCGCCCGCGCGGCGCTCGATCTAACAGGCGACGCGATACTCAAAGCCAGGCAAGCGAAACGGCAAAACCGGCCAGCAAAAAAGGCGCAAACGGCCTCTTCTCCCCCGGCTGGCGTGCCCTGCGCCGCATCATCTGCCATGCCACCAGTGCCACTCCGGCACCAATGAAGGTACCGAGAACGTGGTCCACGCTGGTAGCCAGCGCCAGCGCGCCAAGCAGCTTGACGTCCCCAGCCCCGAACTGGCCGAGCATGTAGCCAGGCAGCGTCAGTAGCAAAACGATGACGAAAGCCAGTGCCGCATCGCTGCCCTTGGCACCTAGCCAGCTGTGCCCGGTGGCCAGCAACCAGGCCAGCGCACAGGCGGCAACACCGAGCGTAAGGACATTGGAAATCTGCCGCTCCCGGGCATCCTGACCGGCGCACAACGCAAGCCAGACAAGCACTGCAAGGCTGTGTATAGGCAATTGGCCATCCCTGTTCGTCGATCGGTTCTATGCTGTTACTCAGGATTCATGGTCAGGGTAGACGCAATCATGAAAGCAGGCCCGGCAAAACGGCAAAACGGCGCAGCGGCCATTGAGTTCGCGGCCGTATTCATGATTTTTTTCGCGGTGTTCTACGGCCTGGTCAGCTACACCTTGCCCATGCTGATGCTGCAGTCATTCAACCAGGCCAGCGCCGAAGCCGTGCGGCGCTGCGTGGCCCTGGACCCGAACAGCGCCAGCTACACCACCGATGTGCAGAACCTGGCCCACCAGGTCATCGGCCAACAGTTGCAGTGGATGCCCGCCGCGTTCAACTTCCAGCCCGCCAGTGACGCGCAGGTAACCCTGGGCGCCAACAAATTGCTGACCGTGACCATCAATTACCCCAAAACGAAACTGACCAACGTGCTGCCAATGCTCGTCCTGCCGCTGATCGGTGAAGTGCCGCGCCTGCCCGATCGCCTGCGGGCCGAAGCGAGCTTGCAGCTATGAGCGGCCTTTTCGATCGCTGGCTGGGCGGCCCGGCCACCGCGCAGGCCGAGCCGGCCCCGCAAGCGGTGGGCCTGCAACTCTGGCTGGATGACCAGGGGCATGTGCTGCGCCTGGCCGGGCCCCTGCGCACGGTGCTGCCTGCAAATTCACACAGCGCCCCGCGTGTGCATGACTACCTGCAACAGCAAAGCTGGCTGGTACTTGAAGGCCCCCCCGCCGACTGGCAGGGGCAACCGCTGGACCTTGATTTTGCGACCGTGCACGGCCCTGCCCTGCACACCCGTGGCTGGCTTCAGCGACAGGCCGATGGCTGGCTGCTGCAGGTGTTCGATATCGGTGACCTGCTGGGCGAACGCGAGCAGCACGGCCATCGCCTCACCCAGCAGAAGCTGGCAACGGAGCTTGGCCGCAGCCTGCGCGACTGCGACGAAGAACGCCTGCTGCTGACAGCCACCGAACAACTGCAGCAACTGGCCGAGCACTGGCATGCCGGCTCTGTGCGCCTGATGCTGCCGGGCGATAGCGGCTGGTACACCTACACCTGCAGCGACAACGACTGGCCCTGGGCCGAGGACGAGCGCTTGCGCCCCTGGCTGCAAACACTACCGCCTCGGGGCCGCGAAATAGCTGCTGGAAACCCGCTGTTGCAGCCATCGTGCGCCGGTTTGCCATTGTTGGCCGTGCCCTACCTGCACGGCCATACCGTGCAGGCCTGGTTGCTGTGCGCGGGCGCGCCACGGCCGCCGACCAGCGAAACGGTCGCTGCCTTGCTGCAGGCGCTGATCGAGCCCCTGCTCACTCGCCTGCGACAGCAGCAGTTGCGGCAACGCTCACGCCACCTGGATGAACTGCAACAGCAGCTGGGCGCTGGCTGGTGGTCATGGCCCCTGCAGGGGCCGCTGCAGTTTGACCCGGCCCTGGCCTTGCGCCTGGGCGTACCGCCGGAAGCCACCGCCGAGCAATGGTTGGGGCGCTTGCACCCGGCCGACCGCGAAGCCGCACGCATGGCGCTGGAGCAACTGCGCGAAGGCATCGCCTTGAACCTGAGCCTGCGCCTTCTGCCAGCCAACAGCCTGGCAAGCCCGCGCTGGCTGCAGTGGGTAGGCCAGTTGCAAGGCCGTCAGGTCCAAGGATTTCTGCTCGATATCAGCGCGCTGAAGGCCCAGGAGCTGCAGGCCGGCGCCGCACGCGCGCGGCTGGAAAACCTGATCGCCAGCTCGCCCGCAGTGATTTACGTCCAGCGCTATGCCGAAGGCGCACTGCACAGTGAATTCTTCAGCGCCAGCCTGACGCCACTGCTGGGCTGGGAGCAGGACAGCGAACAGGCCCGCCAGCCAGGCCAGACGCTGCACCCCGACGACCGCTGGTTGTGGCTGGAACGCACCCGCACGCTGTTGCGCGACGGCCAGGCCCGCAGCCGCTACCGCCTGCGCGACCACCTTGGCCGCTACCACTGGATACTGGACGAAGCCCGCCTGCTGCGTGACGACCTGGGCCAGCCTGTCGAGGCAGTCGGCCTGTGGCTGGACGTCAGCGAAGCGACCGAGGCGGCCGAGCAAGTGCGCCAGAGCGAGGAGCGCTACCGCGTGCTGGTAGAAGACTCGCCGGCCATGATCTGCCGCTACCGCCCAGACCTCGAACTGCTGTTTGGCAACCACCCGCTAGCCGAACAGCTGGAGTGCGCACCACAACAATTGACGGGCATGAACCTTGGTCAGTGGCTATCCGACAGCCAACGTGCGGCCTGTCTCCAGCGCCTGGCGCGGTTGACGCCGGCGCAGCCCTTGGCCAGTGCCGAAATCTGTCTGCAACTGCCCGGGCGCAGAACAGCCTGGTGGGTGTGGGCCGAGCGTGGCCTGTTCGATGAGCACGGCCAGTTGCAGGAAGTGCAGGCGGTGGGGCGCGACAATACCGAGGTACGCCACAGCCAGCAGCAACTGCTGCAAGGGGCCAAGATGGCCACCTTGGGCGAATTGGCAACGGGCCTGGTGCATGAAATCAACCAGCCGTTGAGCACCATGCGCCTGGCGCTGGTCAATACCCTCAAGCGCCTGGAAAGCGGTGAGGTCGATGCCGAGTACGTGACGGGCAAGCTGCAACGCATCGACGCCCAGGTGGAGCGCGTGGCGCACCTGGTGGAGCACCTGCGCACCTATGGACGCCGCTCCGAGGTCGAACAGCATGTGTTCGCGGCGTGGGTAGCAGTGCACGGTGCGCTGGGGTTGCTGGCGGAAGGGTTGACCGGCAAAGGCGTGGCATTGCACATCGAAGAGCCCGACCTGTGCCCGGAAGTACTGGGCCATGAGGACCAGCTCGAACAGGTGCTGATCAACCTGCTGGTCAATGCCCGTGATGCGCTGCTCGAACGGCGGGTTGCCAAGCCGCGGATCAGTGTGAGCCAGCGCGTCGAGGAAGGGCAACTGTGCCTGCTGGTGGAAGATAACGGCGGCGGCATCGACCCGCGCCTGCTCGAGCGCATCTTCGAACCGTTCTTCACCACCAAGCCCGCCGGCATGGGCACCGGCCTCGGTTTGTCGGTCAGCCACAGCATCGTCGAAGCAATGGGCGGCCGGCTGGAAGCGCACAACGGCAACGAGGGGGCATGCTTGCGGGTGTGGTTGCCGCTCTACAACGCCAGCTGAGCGCGGCCGCCAGAGCAACTGAGGTTGGCGCCGACTTCCGCGTTGACCAGGTCGATGCCCAATACTTTCAGCAGCACGTTCACCAAGGGGTCAAGCAAGGGGCTCAGCAGGTTTTTGATCAGGGGCTCGACAATGCCCTTGACGCCGCTAAGCACGCTGCCAACGATAACCAGCACGTCGCCGAGGCCGCTATTGACGGTGGGTTTGTAAGCTTCCAGTTGTATGCCTTGCAGCGTGTCGGTGAGGCTGCCAACCACGTTGCTGTTGGCGGTTTGCATGCTTTGGTAAGCGGGGGTAAGGCCAATGTTTGGCGGGGTGCTGTTGGGCGCCTGGAAGATCAGCGGGCGCTCCACGGCACCGCTGCCCAGCAGCTTGCTGTTGACCCGCAGGCCGAGGCCGCCGCCGACGAAGGGAATACGGGCCTCACAGGTTGCAGGCAGTATCAAAAGCCGAGTGCATCGCTTGGAACCGATGTCTACCAACGGCAAAGCCTTTACGGCCGTGGTGCCATTGGTGAAGAACGCATTGGCGGACTCAAAACGCCCGACTGCAACCTTGGCCGCTGAGCTCTGGGTTTGCGTCGTCAGACGCTTGGGTGAGCAACTGAACGTATCGGGTGATTGGGGGTTGAGACGCGTGGTGGCCTCGGCAACCTCCAGCCCTATATCCAGCGACAGTTTATCTGGCACCAGAATGATGTCACTGACCGTGCAGGGTATGCCCACCAGGCAGAGCACCGATTGCAACGTGCTGGCCAGGTTCAGGCTGAGCAGGTTATTGATCACGTTGGTCAGCGGCGACACCAGGTCGAGCACTGCGTTGGCGAGCCCGAACACCGAATCCAGCAATGGCAACTCTAGCGAAATCATCGCCCGCACCTGTGCGGTATGCACCCGCAACTCATTCGTGCGCGGGTCGCCCACCGCCGAAATCTGCTGAGGCTCGATCACCTTCAGACGCACCCGGCCATTGACCAGCCCTAACACGGTTATGGGTAAATCCACCGTTGCCGCACTTTCGCTGACCGCCAGCTGAATGACTCCCTGCACCAATTGCAGCAACTGAATACTGGCGTCCAGCCCGGCCTGCGCCGTACCGTTCTGAATATCGAGCAAGTCGCCCAGCTGCAGCAACGTACTGTTGCTGGCACCGAGGGCCAGCTTGCCAAGGTTGGTCACCACATTTGCCGCTGCACCGCTCTGCTGCAACACCTTTACAGCCGCTTGCAGCAATTGCGTAGCGGTGGCGTTGGCAGTGAGCAATTGCTGGTAGTCGCCTGCCTTGAGCTTGAGGTCGATGGCCAACTGATCGAGATAGCGGAGCAAATTGAGTTGGCTGCTGGCGATGCCTTGCCAGCCGGCTACATCAAGCTGAACGGAACCGCCCAAGGCGCCGAGCAGTGCATTGAGCAAAACCGACTGCCGCGAATCGACGGTCGCCAGCGTGGTCCGAATGGTCAACATCGCCTGCGGCGGCAGCGGCGACGATGCCACCGCGTGCGCCTGCAAGGTCGTGGTCAACGGCACACCACTGCCCTGCGCCAGGCTATACACCCCCGCCGCAACACTGGTGGGCACCGTGTTGCTCACATCCACGCGGATGGCTTCATTGCGATTGTTGTCACTGGTGAAGGTGCGCAAGCTGTTGGCGCCGGTCTGCAAGTACCCGCAACTTGTGGTCAGCGGGTTGCTGGCCGCGTGGCCGTTGCGGGTGGCGGCGGTGCGGGCAATCGCGTTGGCCTGGGGCCCGCTGCCGGTGCACACGGCAAACTGGCCTGCCGCCTCCAGCGCCGACATGTCGGCAATGCGCTGCAGCTTGCGCTGCTCCAGGTACAGGCGGCCGCTGTCGATCACCACCAGCATGAACAACAGGGCAAGGCCCAGGGTTATCACCGCCATGAGGCCAATTGCGCCACGTTGACGGGCTGCAGATGAGGGAACCACGGGCACTCCTTTGCCGGCCACTGGCCATGCGTCGCGGCTGCGATTCAAGGAGTGTAGTTGCGATAATGGCTAATTGCCTTGCAGGAACCAACCTGGCATCGCCCGGTCAACTTCTGCAGACATTCTTAGCAGGGCCCCAGGCATGAACAACCCTTTCGACCGAATCAGTGCTGCATTCGCCCCCGAATACCGGGTCAACCTGAGCATCGCCAACCTCGACGGCAGCATCATGCTGACCCTCTCGGACGACGCCGGCGTAGTCGCCAAGCGCCTCATCACCCAGGCTCAGCGCAACGACCCGGTGCGCCTGCAACGGGTGATCGACAGCATCCGCCTGGGCCTTGCCATCGAACTCAGCCAGAACCCCATGCAGGTGCTGGCCGCGCTCACCCGTGACGCCCGACACGAGCCGCGCCATTTCGTTGCCAACTGAGGGCTACTTGCCCTCCTCCACTGCCTTGCCATTGGCATCCAGCACCTTGGTCGAGGGGTAGCGGTACGAGGCGTAGCGCACCACCAGGATCGAGAACGCCAGCAACAGGATGCCCCCGCACAGGTACAGCAACCCTTCGTCCGGTGCCTTGTGGTGCGAGACATCGCCGATCAGCAGGCGGGTAAGCGCGGTGATGGCCACGTACAGCAGGAAGCGGATCGGCATGTGGTTGGTCTTGAAGTAGATACCGACCATCGCCCCCAGCTCCAGGTAGATGAACAGCAGCAAGATGTCATCGACGCTGATCCCGCCCTTGCCCAGCATTTCCAGGAACGTCGCCACCGCCGCGTAGGCGGTGATCGCGCCAATGCCGAACAACGCCAGGTAATGGAACGCCTCGACGCACAGGTTGCCCAGCGAGTCGGCCGAGCCGTGCAGGCCCTTGCGCAGTTTTTCTGCCCATTTGATGTTCACGATGTTCCATTCCCCGATACGACTTTAAGGATGATGCGTCACCCGTGTGACGCTTGTGCCATGCAGTTAAAGGGCCAGGCCCCTGTCTTGGAAGGCGACCGATTGCCGCAAGGCACTTTGGGCATGGCAAGAAGCCAGGTCGCCTGGGCCGGCCCTTCGCGGGTGAACCCGCTCCCACAGGTACTGCTTCCCTTGGCCACGCTACAATTTCTGCTTGCGAACCAACCAATATTGCCATTACTGTATATAGATACAGTAAATCGCAACACAACCAGCAAAAAGGCATAGAGGTGATGAATGGCCGTCGAAGTGGTGTACCGCAGCAGCCGCGACCCGGAGCGCTTGTTTATGGATAAGGCCGAAGCAGACCGTCACGACAAGATGCTCGAACTGGCCGAGCGCCTCGCTGAAGTGCTGCACAAAGCGGTGCCCTCGCTGACCGAGCAGCAGGTCGAGGAAGCCGGTATCTACATGGCCAAGAATCGCGATGTGTTCGCTCGGGCGTTCAAGAGCCAGCCGGATGCGTTGGCCGAACTGCTCGAAGCGCCCGCAGCAGAGTAAATACCTGCACCGGCCTCATCGCCGGCAAGCCAGCTCCCACAGGTACAGCGCACAGCCAAAAGATGGCACCCTACCTGTGGGAGCGGGCAAGCCCGCGAATAGGCCAGCAAAGCCAGTATCAACCTTCAGCCATACAACAACCGCTCCGCCAGCATCTGCGCCACCCGCGCCGGCGAACGCTTTTCCGCCTGCGCATGGCCAAATACTTCGGTCAGCCGTGAAGGAATGCGCGCCAGGTGCGCGGTAATGGTGCCCAGGTCCTCGCCCCGGTGGGTCAGCGCCACGTAGATAAGTCCGCCGGCATTTATCACGTAGTCTGGCGCATACAGTATCCCGCGGGACTCCAACTGGTCTGCCACCTGCAAGGTGGTCAGCTGGTTGTTGGCCGCCCCCGCCACTGCCGCACAGCGCAGCTGCATCACGCTCTGCCCGTTCAATACCGGCCCCACGCCGCAGGGTGCGAAGATGTCGCAAGGGGTGCTGATCAACGCATCGTTGGTCACAGGTTTTGCATCGAACTGCTCCATCGCCAAGCGCACACGCCCTGGGTCCAGGTCGCTGACCAGCAGCTCCGCGCCCACCGCATGCAGTTGCTCCGCCAGCGCATACCCGACATTGCCCAGCCCCTGTACCGCTACCCGCAGCCCTCTTAGGTCATCGCTGCCCAGCCGGAACGAGGTGGTGGCACGAATGCCGGCGAACACCCCCATCGCCGCATGTGGCGAGGGGTCACCGGAGGCCGTGGTGCTGGTCACATGGGGGGTGCTCTGGGCGATGCAGTCCATGTCCAGGGTCGAGGTGCCACTGTCCACAGCGATGATGAAGCGCCCATGCAAAGTATCGATGAAGCGGCCAAAGGCCTCGAACAGCGCGGCGCGGTTCTCCACATGCGGGTTGCGCATGATCACCGCCTTGCCCCCACCCAGCGGCAAGCCCGCCAGCGCCGCCTTGTAGCTCATGCCTTGGGCCAGGCGAATGGCGTCGGTCATGGCGCTTTCGTCATCGGCGTAAGGCAGATAGCGGCAACCGCCCATGGCTGGGCCCAGCTGCTCGCTGTGGATCGCCACAACCGCTTTCAGGCCCGTCGCCGGGTCGTTGAACAGGTGCAGTGACTGGGTACGGGTGCTTTGCATCAGTGCGAACATCGACAGGCTCCCCCACGAGGTGCTCCTTCCAGTATAGGCACGGCCCCGAAGCTGGCGTGGCCGCCGGACCACTGGACGAAACCGCCCGCCACAGCTAATACTCAAGCGTGTGTGGAGATACCCCATGAAGCCACGTCAAGCCTGCCTGGCCTGCCTGGAACGCGAGCCTGTCGCCCTGCTGGAAGCCGCATTGTGGATGGCCGCCGAGCACGACCGCAGCGTCGAGCCCGCGGCCAGCCTTGCCATGCTGCATGACCTGCAGCGTGAGATCAGCGCCAACCTGCCGATGCTGCCACTGTGTGAACTGGCCCAGCCACTGCTGCGACAACTCAATGCCCTGGGCTTTCAGCAGGATGAGTACCACCCCCTGCGCCCGCAGGCCGCGATGATGGACAAGGTGCTACAACGCCGCCGTGGCCAACCACTGACCTTGGCCATCCTTGCCCTGGAGCTGGCCCAGCGGCTGTCCATCCCGCTGGAGGGTGTGGGCTTCCCTGGCCATTTCCTGCTGCGCGTGCCGGGTGCCGACCACCTGCTTGACCCCTGTGGTGGCCGACGCCTGTACCCCAATGATTGCCGTGAGCTGCTGGCGCGCCAGTTCGGCCCGCACGTTGCGCTGACGGCGGAGCACCTGCGCAGCGCCAGCCCGCTGCAGATGCTGCAACGGCTGTCACGCAACCTGCGTCAGCTGCACATCAGTAACGACAATCACCTGGCGGCCTTGATCGATGCCGAGCGGATCATGCAGCTGGGCCCGGTTCAAGTCAGCGACTACGTGACCCGCGCCTCGCTGTACCAGCACCTGGACTGCCCACAGGCCGAGCGCTTCGACCTGGAGCATGCGTTACTGCTGACAGATGACCCGGTCCAGCGCCTGAAGCTGTCCGAGCGGATCGGCAAGCTTCCGACGGCGAACCGTTCCCTTCACTGAGCCGGGCTGTCCGGCTGCTGGGCTGGGTGGGCCTTGGCGAATGCCGGGTGCACGGCCGCCAGGGCGGCAACCCGGAGGATGCGCGGGAAGCTGTCGAGGTCGATATTGAAGCGCTCGGCGGCATAAAGCTGCGGGATCAGGTACACATCCGCCAGCCCGGGTTGCTCACCGAAGCAAAAGCCATGGTCACCGATCAGTTGCTCCACCGCTGCCAACCCCTGGCTGATCCAGTGGCCGATCCACTGGTTGACCTGGCCTTCGTCCTGGCCGGCCTGGCGCAACCGGTTGAGCACGCTGACGTTGTGTAGCGGATGAACGTCGCAGCCAATGATTGCCGCCACGCCGCGTACCTTGGCGCGCGCTTCGGCCGTGGCCGGCAGCAGTGCAGGCTGTGGATAAACCTCTTCCAGGTACTCGATGATCGCGGGTGACTGCACCAGCAATTCGCCGCCGTCGGTACGCAAGGCCGGCACGCGGCCCTGCGGGTTGACGGCGACATAGCCCGCACCCCGCTGCTCACCCTGTAGCAGGTTGACCGGCAGGGACTGGTAAGCCAGCCCCTTCAGTGCCAGGGCAATGCGCACCCGGTAGGACGAAGTGGAACGGTAATAAGTGTACAGCTCCATGCCCCTGCCTCCTCAGTTGGCCGCGATGACCGTGCCACGGCATTCGCCGAAGCCGATGCTGGCCACGCCGTCACGGCTGCAGCGGGCACGCAGGATGATCTCGTCGCCGTCTTCGAGGAACTTGCGCACCTCGCCGCTGGCCAGTTCAACTGGCAGCTTGCCGCCTTCGGTGATCTCCAGCAGGCTGCCATGCGAACCCGGCGTGGCGCCCGACAATGTGCCCGAACCGAACAGGTCGCCCGGCTGCAGTTGGCAGCCGTTGACGCTGTGGTGCGCCACCAGCTGCGCCACGGTCCAGTACATGCTGCGGGTGTTGCTCAGGGTCAGGCGGTGCGGGGCAGCGCCCTGCTCGCGCATGCGCTCGGTCAGCAGCAGCACTTCGAGTTCGATATCGAATGCACCGGCGGCCTGGTCGCGCTTGTCCAGCAGGTACGACAGTGGCTGCGGGTCGCCATCCGGGCGTGCCGGCTGGGCGCAGCGGAACGGCTCCAGCGCTTCAGCCGTGACCACCCAAGGCGAGATGGTGGTAATGAAGCTTTTGGACAGGAACGGCCCCAAGGGCTGGTATTCCCAAGCCTGGATATCACGCGCCGACCAGTCGTTGAGCAGGCACAGGCCGGCTACGTGCTCGGCAGCATCGCCAATCGGGATCGCCTGGCCCATGTCATTGCCCTGGCCAATCCAGATGCCCAGTTCCAGTTCGTAGTCCAGCCGCGCGCAAGGGCCGAAGCTCGGCTCGGTGTGCCCGGCCGGCAAGGTCTGGCCCTTGGGCCGGCGTACATCGGTGCCGGACGTGCGGATGGTCGAGGCGCGGCCGTGATAACCGATCGGCACGTACTTGTAGTTGGGCAGCAGCGGGTTGTCGGGGCGGAACAGCTTACCCACGTTTTTTGCGTGCTCGATGCCCACGTAGAAGTCGGTGTAGTCACCGATCTGCGCAGGTACATGCAACTGGCAGGCACTGGCCGGGTACAGCGCGGCTTGCAGCGCCGCCTGGTGTTCGCTGTGTTCGCCAAGCAGCACCTGCAAGCGCTCGCGCAGGGCGACACGGGCGCTGCGGCCCAGCGCGAAGAATGCGTTCAGTGCACCACCACAGGTGGCTTCCACGGCGGCCTTGGCGGCGCCGTCGAACAGGCCGGCGGCCAGTACCGCCTCCAGGTCAAGGATCGCGTCGCCGATGGCCACGCCACAGCGCCTGGCTTCACCCGGTCGGCTGAAGATACCCAATGGCAGGTTCTGCAGCGGGAAGTCGCTGTGCCCGTTGGCGTGCTCGACCCAGCTACGGGCATTGGCAGTGTGGTTCATCGGTTATCTCCGGTTCGGGTTGAAGGTGCTCGGCAAGGTGGCCCAGCAACTATCGTAGTCGGCCTGCAATTGCGGGCATTCAAGGGCCCGCTGGCTCGGGCGCAGCACTTGGCTGGTCTCGAACATGAAGGCCATGGTGTTGTCGATCTTGTGCGGCGCCAGGTCGGCGGCAATGGCTTTTTCGCAGGTTTCGGCGTCGGGGCCGTGGGCGCTCATCACCCCGTGCAGCGAGGCACCACCGGGCAGGAAACCCTCGGCCTTGGCATCGTAGGCACCGCTGATCAGGCCCATGAACTCGTTCATGAGGTTGCGGTGGAACCATGGCGGACGGAAGGTGTTCTCGGCCACCATCCAGCGCGGCGGGAAGATCACGAAGTCCATGTTGGCCAGGCCATGCACGCTGGTCGGCGAAGTCAGCACGGTGAAGATCGACGGGTCCGGATGGTCGAAGCTGACGGTACCGATGGTGTTGAAACGGCGCAGGTCGTATTTGTACGGCACGTTGCTGCCGTGCCAGGCAACCACATCCAGCGGCGAGTGCTGCAGTTCGCAGGCCCAGTGCTCGCCGAGGAACTTCTGCACCAGTTGCACCGGCCCTTCGGCCTCTTCGTAGTGCGCCACCGGGGTGAGGAAGTCGCGCGGGTTGGCCAGGCCGTTGCTGCCAATCGGGCCCAGCTCCGGAATACGCAGCGGTGCACCGTGGTTTTCGGCGATATAGCCACGGGCCTGGCCGTCGAGCAGTTCGACGCGGAACTTCATGCCGCGCGGAATCACCGCGATTTCCAGGGGGCCGACTTCCATTACACCCAGTTCGGTGGCAATGCGCAGGCGGCCCTGTTCCGGCACCAGCAGCAGTTCACCGTCGGCGTTGAAGAACACTCGCTCCATGGAACGGTTGGCGCAGTAGATGTAGATGCTCACGCCGGCCGGTTTCTGCGCCGGGGCGTTGGCCACCATGGGCAGCCAGCCTTCGATGAAATCGGTGGGCTCGGCAGGTATGGGCTGGGGGCTCCAGCGCAAGCGGTTGGGGTTGATGGCCCCCAGCGGCGCGGTCAGCGGCTGGCGCGCCAGCCGCTCGAAGCGCGGGTGCAATGCAGACGGGCGAATGCGATACAGCCAGGTACGGCGCAGCTCGCTGCGGGCCATGGTGAACGCCGTGCCCGAGAGCAATTCGGCGTACAGCCCATAAGGCGCCTTCTGCGGCGAGTTCTGCCCGACCGGCAAGGCACCCGGCAGCGCTTCGCTGGCAAACTCGTTGCCGAAGCCGCTGAGGTAGTGAAGGTCGGGTGATGTGTCGCGAATCATCGATGCCTCCGGGCTCTGACCGAGCCGTTGCTGGCAGCTGGCTGCTGGCCCGATGCGGGGTGACAGCGCGTCTGCATTGTTTTTATCGTAATCAGATTACGAATAACGTAATTTGCTACGGGCATGGCGTCAAGCTATAAAGGCGCGACTCGAAGAATCCGGAAGCAGATGTCCATGACCAAAGCCAGCTCCTCCGCCGACAACGGCAAGCAGAAAGTCCGCTCGGCGGAGGTTGGCACAGACATCCTCAAAGCCCTTGCCGAACTCTCCCCCTCCACCTCGCTGTCGCGCCTGTCGGAACATGTGCAGATGCCGGCGAGCAAGGTGCACCGCTACCTGCAGGCGCTGATTGCCAGCGGCTTTGCCGAGCAGGATGCGGCCACCAACCATTACGGCCTGGGCCGTGAGGCCTTGCGGGTGGGGCTGGCGGCGCTGGGCAGCATCGATGTGCTGAAGATTGCCGCACTGCCGCTGTCGCAGCTGCGCGATGAACTGAACGAGAGCTGCTTCATTGCGGTGTGGGGCAACCAGGGCGCAACCGTGGTCAGCATCGAACCTGCGGTGCGTGCAGTTACCGTGGTCACGCAGATGGGCTCGGTGCTGCCGCTGCTCACCTCGTCCACCGGCCTGGTGTTCGCCGCCTACCTGCCGGAACGCGAGACCGTGGAGCTGCGTGACCGGGAACTGGCCGCCCTGCAGCAGAGTGCCGACGATTACCAGGCGGTATTGGCGGGCATTCGCGAACGCGGCCTGCACCATGTGCACGGGCTGCTGATGCCGGGCGTGGATGCGCTGTCGGCGCCCGTGTTCAATGCCATGGGGCAGGTTGCGGCGGTGATGACCGTGGTCGGGCCGACGTCGATCTTCCACGCCGACGAACATGGCCCTGCGGCGCAACGGCTGCTGGCGGCTGCGCGGGAAACCAGCTGGCGCATGGGCTACTCGCCCGCTGCCTGAGCGCCTGCGGCACTATTGCCCGATACGTAAAGGTGAATGTCATAAGCCGCTATTTTTCCCATGGGATCAAGCGCTTATTCTTGACTCACTGGCCGGCATGAAGGGCTCTCCCCCCGCTTTTCATGCCTGCGAGGTTCACCGACGTAGATTTTGAAGCTCCTTGATCTGACGTCTCGATTGGCCGCTGCGGCTTGCAGCGGCCTTTTTTTTGCCTGAAAAATCTTCCGCCTGTGCCGGCCTCTTCGCGGGCTCGCCCGCTCCCACAGGGAATATCACCAGACCTGAGGGCAGTGAGATCCCTGTGGGAGCGGACAAGCCCGCGAAGAGGCCAACACAGACAGTAGAACTTCAGCTCAGCGGGTACTTCTGCAGGTTCGCCATCATCTGCTGCAGCGCCTGCAAACTGTCCTGCGGATGCACCGCCCCGTCAAAGTCACCGATCCGGGCCCAGTTCTCGGCCACCTGCTCCGGGGTAAAGCCTTCGCGCGGATCGAAGCCCACCCCCAGGCTGCGCTCCCAACGCACCTTGCCCACCCAGCCGCCGCCTACCTCGAACAGCTCACCCGTGCCCTGGCACTGCTCGCTGCCCAGGTACACCACCAGCGGGCTGACCAGCTCGGGCTTGAGCCGCTCGAATACCTGGGGCGGGATCAGCCCTTCGGTCATGCGCGTGCCACCGGTGGGGGCGATGGCGTTGACCAGGATGCCGTGCTTGCGCCCTTCGATCGCCAGGGTGCGGGTCAGCCCGTATAAGCCCAGCTTGGCCATGCCGTAGTTGGCTTGGCCGAAATTGCCGTAAATGCCAGAGGTAGAAGCGGTGAAGATCACCCGCCCCCAGTTCTGCTCGCGCAGGTGTGGCCAGGCAGCCCGGGTGACCTTGTAGGCCCCTTCGACATGCACCTGGTAAACCTGCTCCCAGTCGCTGTCGTCCATTTTATGGAACGTCTTGTCACGCAGGATACCTGCATTGTTCACCAGCACATCAACCCGGCCAAAGCTGTCCAGGGCCTGCTCGACAATACGTGCACCCTGGCTGACCGAGTCGTGGTTGGCGATGGCGATGCCACCAGCGGCGCGGATCTGCTCCACCACACGATCGGCGGCCGAGGCGCTGGCACCTTCACCGTGGGTAGAGCCGCCGAGGTCGTTCACCACCACCTTGGCGCCACGTGCGGCGAACAGCAGCGCATGGGCACGGCCCAGGCCACCTCCGGCTCCGGTGACGATCACCACGCGATCTTGCAGACGGACAGGCTCGCTCATGCTCATGGCTCCAGGCAGGTTCAGGTAAGCCGAGTGTCCGCCGCAAACAACGGGCGGACAACAAAGCTCACGCAGGCTGAATGCCTGGCAATAACGCAGGGCGATGCGGCCCGGTCAGGACCACGCCACTTTCTGCGGATAGAAGCTCACAGGCTGCTCACGAAACGCCAGGTAGTGACGCAGCACTTGCACTGGCGCTTCGGTGTGCGGGTAATGGCCGATGCCTGGTAGCTGCACGGTGTCCGCCTCCGGCACCAGTTGCCGGTAGCGCTCGAGCATGTGCGCGCCGGACAGCGGGTCGACCACGCCATTGATCAGGCGCAGTGGCACGCCTGTGCGCTGCATCGCCCCGACCCAGCGCTCGCGGTGCAATCTGCGTTCGGGCATGTAGCTCACCAGCTTGTGCAGGATACGTGTGCCCCGGTTGGCGGTGATCAGGCTCCAGAAATCATCCAGGGCACTTTCGCTGGGGTGGGTGCAAGGGCCATAGACCTGGGTCACGTTGCGCACCAGGTCGTCACGCCCGAACGAACGCCCGACCAGCCAGCCGAACCGGCTGAGCAGCAGCTTCTGGATCAGCAGCATGCGGCAGCTTTCGGGGAACAGCCCGCTGTTGAGGAACACACAGCTGGCAACCTCGGCACGCTGCTCATGGTGCCGCGCCAGCAGCTCCTGGGCGACGCTGCCGCCGTAGTCGTGGGCCAGCAGGTGCACCGGCTGGTCGACCTGCAGGTGGCCAAGCAAAGCCTGCTGCAAGTCTGCCTGCTCCATCAGGCTGTAGGCGTGATCGACCGGCTTGGCCGAATCGCCAAAGCCCAGCATGTCGCACGCGATCACCCTGAAGCGTTGGCTCAAAGGCCCCCACAAATAGTGCCAATCCCAGCTGGCGGTGGGGAAACCGTGTAACAAAAGCAGGGGCTCTCCTTGCCCTGCGGTCCAGTAGCGGATGCTCTGGCCCCGGAAAGTGAAACTCTGTCCCCGGGTTCGCCAGACGCACAATGGAATTTCGGCCATAGGCATCAGAACGGTCCCGGTGAAGTGGTGTTGGCGGAATAGGGCAAGGCTGCGGTCATTGCATGTCACCTCGGCACATACATGTGCTCTCTATGTCGAGGCAGAGTCTAGCCAGCAGGCCATGGGCTGAAACTTGCGTTGCCAGCCAGCTTGATGACTGAGCGAGTCAGTGGCACGAACGGTCAGAGCAGCATGGCCAGCAGCGGTGCCGCGAACAGGTTCAACAACCCGGTCAGGACCATGACCAGGCCGGCCACCGAGCCTTCCTCACGGCCCACCTCCTGAGCCCGGCTGACCCCGGCACCGTGCGCCCCGACGCCAAACAGTGCACCCCGTGCCAGGGGCGTGCGCAGCGGCAACCAGCGCAGCAGCACGCCACCGAACATGGCGCCGAGCACGCCGGTGAACATCACGAACACCGCCGTCAGCTCCGGCACGCCCCCCAGGTCATGGGCCAAGGGCATGGCAAACGGCGTGGTGATCGAACGTGGCACCAGCGACAGGCTGGTTGCACTGTCCAGCGCCAGCAGGTGCGCAAGGCCCCAGGAGCTGGCGATCGAGGCACTGCTGCCTGCCACCATGCCCACCATCAGGGCCGGCCAATGGCGCGCCAGCATGGCCCGCTGCTGCCAGATCGGCACCGCGAAGGCCACAGTCACCGGGCCGAGCACGCTCATCAACCAATGGGTATTGCGGGCATACTCTGCATAGGCGGTATGCAGCGGCACCGCCACGGCCAGCAGCAGCACAGGTACCAGGATCAACGGCGACAGCAGGTAGCGCTTGCTGCGCCGGTACAGCCAACGGCTGCCCAGGTAAGCCAGCAAGGTCAGGGCCAGCCAGAACAGCGGCATGGGTTCAAGGCTCATGGCGCAAGCTCCAGCGGCACACCAGTTCCACGGTCAAGGCAGTCACCACCATCACCATCAGCGTGCTCACGGCGATCACCAGCAGGATGCGCCAGCCCTCTTCACGGATGAGCGAGCCGTAATCCAGCAGGCTCATCAGCGCCGGGATGAAAAACAGCAGCATCTCGGCCATCAGCCAGCCCGCGCCCAGTTGCAACATGGCCGGCTTGAGCACACCTGAAGCGAACAGTATCAACAACAGTGCCAGGCCCATCACGCCGCCGGGGATTGGCCAGCCCAGCCAACTGGCAAGCTGGCCTCCGAGCAGGAACAAAGAACAAAGGATCGCCAGCTCGACAAGCAAGCGCAGGGCTTTTTTCAATAACGCGGGTTTCATGATGAGGGTTCCTCGACAGACCCTTATTTTAAGATTCGGCTGCCTAGGCCAGAAGCGAATTGTTAGACTGATCGCCATTCCATAATGGAATTCAGAGCATGGAATTCAAACAGCTACGCAGCTTTATCGAAGTGGTCCACCGCGGCGGTTTCACCCAGGCGGCGCACACCCTGCACATCAGCCAGTCGGCTGTAAGCAAGCAGGTGGCCCAGCTGGAGCAAGATGTGGGCCAGCCACTGCTGGAGCGCCAGGCCTCGCAGCTGCACCTGACGGCAGCCGGGCGCATTGTGCTGGAGCGTGGCGAGGCCCTGCTGCGTCAGCGCCAGGCACTGCTCAACGAGCTGGACGACCTCAGCCTGATGGAGCGTGGCGAGCTGCGCCTGGGCTTGCCCATGCTGGGCAGCGACGCCCTGTTCGCCGGTTTGTTCGCCGAATACCGCCGGCGCCACCCGAATATCGCGATTCAGTTGCTCGAAGGCGGCAGCCGTAGTGTCGAGCAGGCAGTCAGGAGTGGCGAACTGGAATTGGGTGGCAGCCTGACGCCCAGCGACGAAGCGTTCGACTACCAACCGTTTTGCAACGAACCGCTGGATGCCCTGCTGCCGGCTGGCCATGCCTTGGCGGGCCTGGACGAGGTGGACCTGGGGCAACTGGCCGTTACCCCGTTCCTGCTGTATCAGCGCAGCTTCGTGCTCAATGACCGGCTGCTGAAGGCGTGCCAGCAGCACGGTTTTACCCCGAAGGAAGGCGGGCGCAGCGGCCAGGCGGATTTTTTGGCAGCGCTGGTGGCGGCGGGCCAGGGCGTGGTGCTGCTGCCCCGGGTGGTGGCAAAAGCGCTTGAGCGCCCTGGGGTGGTGCGTTTGCCGCTGCGTTCGCCGCAGGATTTGCGTTGGGATATTGCCTTTATCTGGCGGCGCGGGGCGTACCTGTCACGAGCGGCGCAGGCGTGGTTGGCGTTGCTGCGCGAGTGGCCGGTGCCGGGCAGTAGCTAATGCTTGAGCCTGCGCCGGCCCTTTCGCGGGTGAACCCGCTCCCACAGGGACACCACAGTTTGGGAAAGCTGCGCCCTACAGGTGGGAGCGGGTTTACCCGCGAAGAGGCCAGGACAAGCGAAAATGCCCCGTCAGGCTTTCAACGCTTGAACAAGCTCCGCCAACCACGGTTCGGCATCGGCTTCCGGGGTCACGGTCTCGCTAGCATCCAGGCGCAGCATCGGCTGCACTTCGCGCACACCCAACTCGGCAAACAGCTCGCGCATTTGTTCGCCACCACCACAGTAGGTGTCACCGTAGCTGGCATCGCCCAGCGCAATGACTGCACCCGGCAGGCCACGCCAGGCCGCAGGCAGGGTGTCACGAATGGCGCAGTACAACGGCATGAGGTTGTCCGGCAGCTCGCCCATGCCGGTGGTCGAGGTCACGGCCAGCAAGGCGTCTGGGGCAAAACCTTCAAGATCCTGCAGGGTGGCACGCGCCGCATGCCAGGCCTCCAGGCCTCCAGCCTTCAACAGCGATTCGGCGTGACGGGCGACTTCTTCGGCGGTGCCATAGACCGATCCGGAAATAATGGCGACTTTCATCGGGTAGAGGATTCCGAAACTGAGTGAAAACGTAGGATACTAGCATCCAGCGCTGGCAAAAGGCCGCCTCTACCAAAGTCGCCGCCTTCAGCCTTTCTTTGCTCAATGGCCCAGACATGATCAACGCGCAATTGCTGCAATCGATGGTCGATGCGTCCAATGACGGGATCGTGGTTGCCGAACAGGAAGGCGACGACACCATCCTGATCTACGTGAACGCCGCCTTCGAACGCCTGACCGGCTATAGCCGCGACGAAATCCTCTACCAGGATTGCCGCTTCCTGCAGGCAGACGACCGTGACCAGCTTGGCCGTGCCCGCATCCGCAGGGCCTTGGCCGAAGGCCGCCCCTGTCGCGAAGTGCTGCGCAACTACCGCAAGGATGGCAGCGCGTTCTGGAACGAGCTGTCGATCACCCCGGTAAGGCTAGACGCTGAACAGCGGACCTATTTCATCGGTATTCAGAAGGACGTCAGCCGCCAGGTCCAACTTGAGCGGGAGCTGGCCGAACTGCGCGTTTGTCCGAAACCCGACGAACGCGCCTGAACCAAGTACGCCACGCACGGTCAATTCCGTTGAAGAAATCGCCACCACCGAGTTCGATCATGCAAGCAGACGCGCTCCTGACCCAGGACGAACTGGATTTCATCCAGAGCATGCAGCATTCGCCGCAACTGAACCTGGCAGACTCCATGTCGAGCCTGCTGGTCAATGGCGACCGTCGCATCCAGAGCTTGCTGACCCGCCTGGTGGCCAACGAACAGGTGACTTTGCAGGCCCAGTTCAACAACCAGCAGATCAGCTTCCCGCTGCAGTTGGTGGAAGACGAGTTCCACGCCCTGCACCTTCAAGTGGGTTCACCCGAAATCTACGAAGACGGCCCCATGCTGCGCGCGTGGCGCCTGTCGATGGAAACCCCCAGCCCGTTGCTCGATAGCCATGATCAGCAAAGCGGCCTGTGGGTTCGCGATATTTCGTTCAAAGGTGTACTGGTGGAGATACGCGGCTTGCCAGCGGCGCCCATACGTTTCGAGTTGCGCTTCGCCCCGGGCGATATCAGCCCGATCGAATTGCATGGTGTACTGGGCCGGCGCATCGGCCCGGACCTGGCGGCCTACGACCTGGGCCAGAGCCCGGCCGAAGAGATCGACCGCCTGCGCGACTATATCCTCCAGGCCCATCGCCAGGCGCACCCCGAACTGCACACTCAGGTATCGAGCTGACCGGCCAGAAACTGCCGCAAGCGCTGGCGCATCACACTACCCTGCGCCCCAAGGCACGCTACCAGGCTGCCTGCCAGGTGGTCCTGTGCCACTTCTGCAGCTTCGCCGGCCAGCAACAACGGGCATTCCAGTACCGCAGCCATGCGCACCAGTCGTCGGGTGAGTTCCGCCGTGGGTGGGTGGTGGGAAAACAGCACCAGGGCATCGGGTTTCAGGCGTTCGCAGACCAGCGCCAGCTCCTGCAGCGGCTGCCCGCTCGCCAAGGGCGTCACGCCAATATCGTCGCTGCCCAGGCTCAGGCCGGTCACCAGTAATTCCAGTTCATGGCATTGCCCTGGCAACGCTGCCAGCAGCACTGTGCGACCACGCGGCACATGGGCGAGCTGCAAACGGGCAAATACCCGGCCACGCAAGAACTGGTCAAGGAACAGCCACTCGCTGGCCTGCCCATAGCCGCCCTGCCCGGCCGCCAGGTCGTGCCAAACCGGCATGAACACCTCGGCGAACACCTGGTCCAGGGTGTTGGCAGCAAACACCTCGTCGAACAGCCGGTCCAGGCCGGCCATGTCAAACCGCTGCACGGCCTGACGCGCCTGGTGCTGCCAGCGCAACCACGTGTCCGTCGCCCCGCTGACCTGCTCGGCAAGGGCATGACCGCGAGCGAGGATGCTGCCCACTTTACTCACCGCCACACCGCGCTCAAGCCAGCCGAGGATACGGCGGATGTCATCGATGTCCGCTTGGGAATAAAGGCGGTGGCCACTGTCGGTGCGGGTTGGCTGAATCAGCCCGTAGCGGCGCTCCCAGGCACGCAGGGTCACGGCGTTGACGCCCGTCAGTCGGGAAACTTCGCGGATCGGAAACAGCTCCTGCTGCTCAAGACCCACTTCGATCAGCGGACGTCCCTGTTCGTTCATCTGCACAGCGTACCCTGAGTGCGGAAGTTGAGCGCTCATTCTACTACGCCGACACCGATCGCAGGGTGCAACCGTTTGCCGGCTGACATTTGCCGAAGATCACACATGCGCGATAATCCGCGCCCGATTCTTGCATGCACACCTGCGTCGCCCACCACCCCGGGCCACGTAGCCAAAGGGGCCAGCTACCCGCCAGCCCCGTTGCCAGGAGATACACGATGTCTACCCCACCCGTCACCTTGATGGTGTCGCGCCGCGCCGCCCATGGCCGCTACCAGGACCTGCTGGCCTGGCTGCATGAAGGCGAGCAGCTGGCCACCGACTTCCCCGGCTACCTCGGTTCGGGCATCCTCGCCCCGCCCCGCGATGGCGACGAATTCCAGATCATCTTCCGCTTCAGCGACGAACCCACCCTGCATGCCTGGGAGCATTCCGCCTCGCGCCGGGCTTGGCTGCAACGCGGCAACGGCCTGTTCGAACGCCCCAAAGAAGCGCGCGTCAGTGGCATCGACGACTGGTTTGGCACCAATACGGTGCAAAAACCACCGCGCTGGAAGCAGGCGGTGGCCATCTGGCTGGCGTTCTTCCCGGTGTCGCTGGCGTTCAACCTGCTGCTTGGCCCCTGGCTGGCCACGCTGGACCTGCTGCCTCGGGTAATGCTCAGCACCCTGGCCCTGACGCCGGTCATGGTGTACCTGTTCATCCCCCTGTCCACCCGCCTGCTGGCCAGTTGGCTGCATGCCTCACCTGCCACCACTGGCGCCCTGCGCAGCCGCTGAGGCCAGGCCATACAACTGGGAAACAGTTCGGGTATGCTGGGCGGCAACCAAACGACAGACAAGTTGACCGCCCCGAAATGAACAGCCCCATTCTCGTTACCGGAGCCAGCCAGCGCGTCGGGCTGGCCCTGGCCCTTGAACTGGCAAAGGCCGGCCATACGGTGGTCAGTGCCAGCCGCAGCGTCCAGCCACACACGGCCCACCCGAACATCGTGCAGTTTCAGGCCGACCTGTGCCTGGCGGCCGACCGCCAGGCCCTGATCGATCACCTGCACAGCCATTACGACGGCCTGCGCGCCATCATCCACAACGCCTCGCTGTGGCTCGATGACGGGCTCGACAACCTCGATACCATGTTCCGCCTGCACGTCGAAGCGCCCTACCACCTCAACCTGGCCCTGGGCGACTTGCTTGCCAAAGTGGAAAAGGCCGACATCATCCACATCTGCGACGAAACCTCTTCTCGCGGCAGCAAAAGCCACATTGGCTACGCCGCCACCAAGGCTGCGCTGCAGAACATGGTGCTGTCATTCGCTGAAAAATATGCGCCCACGGTGCACGTGAACGGTATCCTGCCCGGGCTGCTGATCCTCAAGGAAGGGGGCGACGAAGCCTACCGCCAGCAAACCTTGAAAAAGGCCCTGCTGGAGTTCGAACCCGGCGCCGGCCCGCTGATCGAGACAGTCAAATACCTGCTCGCCAGCCAGTACAGCACCGGTAGCCAGGTGGTCATCAATGGTGGCCGCCACTTGAAGAACCGCATGACCTGAGAGAAGCCCATGACCCCACAGCAACAGCTCGAACTCGAAGCCGCCGCGTTCCGGCGCCTGGTCGAACACTTGCAAAAGCGCACCGACGTACAGAACATCGACCTGATGAACCTGTCCGGTTTCTGCCGCAACTGCCTGTCCAAGTGGTACAAGGCTGCGGCCGACGAGCGCCAGCTCGACCTGAGCCTGGACGACGCCCGCGAAGCGGTATATGGCATGCCCTACGCCGAGTGGAAAGCCCAATACCAGAAAGAAGCCAGCGCCGACCAACAGGCGGCGTTCGAAAAAGGAAAACCTCGTGACTGATCTGAACACCCTGCGCGCCAGCCTGGCCAGCGGCCAACATGTATTTGCCGATACCCTGGCGTTCATTGCCGACAACTACAGCTACCAGCCGCAGGCCTTCAACAACGGCGGCGTGGAGAACGCGGCCGGGCAGAACGAAGGGTCGTGCAAGACCTTGGGCCTGGCTTTGCTGGAAGGGCTGAGCGACCAGGAAGCGCTGCTGGCCTTTGGCGAGCACTACCGTGATGTGGTGGCCACGCCTGAGGGCAGCGACCATGGCAATATCCGTGCGCTGATCGAGCATGGTTTGGCCGGTGTGAAATTTGCCGGGCAGCCGCTGTCGCGCAAGGCTTGAGATAGTCGGGGCCGCTTTGCGGCCCCAAAATCCTGCCCCCCCCTCAATCGATGAGGGTGCCGGGTACCCCGTGGTCCAGCGCTCCTCGTTGCAACCACTGCAAGGCCACCGGCCACAGGCTCTCGCGAAACCGGTCATGGAAAAACGCGAAATGGCCAATCTCCTCGACCGAGATATCCACAGGCGCGATACGCAGGTGCCGGGCACCCTGTAGATAACTCAGCAACCGCTCGGTCGCCGCCACAGTGCCAAACGGGTCATCGGTCAAGCTGATGGCCAGCGTCGCTGCCTGGACGTGTGCAAACGGTACCCTCTCCAGCCGGCGCCCACTTGGCCGATGCTCATAGCGTGGCGTACGGGTGGTCCAGTCATCCACCACCCCTGCCGGGGTGTCTTCCATCCAGCCCAGACGCTTGCCGGGGAAGTAGCCCAAAGCGCGGGTAAGCAAAGGCATCACCACATGCCATTTGCCGAACAGCCGCCAGCGTTGATCAGCCGCATAATCGCGCCAGTAGGCAAACTGTGCGCCTACCATCACTACCCTGCGTATCTGGCCGGCCGATGGTGCCAGGCCGACTGCGCAACCGCCAAAACTGTGCCCCACCACGTCTATTGGCTGGCCGGGGAAACGCTCGGTCGCATGCGCCAACATCGCTTCGAAATCCAGACGGCCCCAGTCGCTCCAAGATGCCTGGAAACCGCGCAACGAAACCGGGCGGGATTCGCCGATGCCACGGTAGTCGTAGGTCAGCACATCGCAGCCCTGGGCAAACAGGTAGTCGGCAAAGCGGGAATAGTATCGGCAGCGTACCGAAGTGGCCGCGTTGATGATCACCAGTGGGCGCTGGGGGTCAGGCTGGGCGTGACGCCAGCAGAAGCCGCCGAGGCTGTAGCCATCGGCTGTGGCCTGGCGAAAGGGGGTGGCGGGTTGGGTGAGGCTGCTCATGGCGCATTCCCTGTTGTTGTGCGCCAAAACTAGCAAAAAATCTTGAACCTGTGCTGGCCTTATCGCCGGCAAGCCAGCTCCCACAGGATTTCACAGGCCATGAGGCTTGTGGTGTACCTGTGGGAGCTGGCTTGCCGGCGATAGGGCCAGCCCGGTTCGGCTTACAGCTCGATGCAGTCGAACTTCACATCGGTGGCCACGTCGTCGTCATAGTTGACGTCAGCGCGCTCGAATCCGAACAGGTTGAGGAACTGCTTCTTGTAACCGGCATAGTCGGTCAGGGCGAACAGGTTCTCGGTGGTGACCTGTGGCCACAGGGCCTTGCACTCGTTCTGCACATCATCGCGCAGTTCCCAGTCGTCCAGGCGCAGACGGCCCTTCTCGTCGACTTCGGCCGGCGCACCATCGGCGCGATACAGGCGGTCGCGGTACATGCGGTCCAGTTGGTCCTGGGTGCCTTCGTGAACGCCTTTCTCCTGCATGATCTTGACGACCATCGACAGGTACAGCGGCATTACCGGAATGGCCGAGCTGGCCTGGGTAACCACCGATTTCAGCACGGCCACGTTGGCGCCGCCTTTCACTTCGCCGGCCAGCTTCTGGTCCAGGCGCAGGGCAGTTTCGTCCAGGTCCTGCTTGGCCTGGCCCAGTGCACCGTGCCAGTAGATCGGCCAGGTGATGTCGCTGCCGATGTAGCTGAAGGCCACGGTGCGAGCGCCTTCGGCCAGCACGTTGGCGCCTGCCAGGGCGTCGATCCACAGCTGCCAGTCCTGGCCGCCCATGACGGTCACGGTGTCGGCAATTTCCTGCTCGGTGGCCGGCTCGATGCTGGCCTCGATGATGGTGTCCTTGTTGGTGTCGATGGCGGTCGACTTGTAAGGCTCGCCGATCGGCTTGAGTGCCGAGCGGATGACTTCACCGGTCTGCGGCAGTTTGCGCACAGGCGAGGCCAGCGAGTAGATGACCAGGTCGACCTTGCCACCCATCTCGTTCTTGATCAGCTCGATGACCTTGGCACGGGCCTCGTCGGAGAAGGCGTCACCGTTGATCGACTTGCTGTACAGGCCCTCGGCCTTGGCAAACTTGTCGAAGGCAGCGGAGTTGTACCAGCCAGCAGTGCCGGCCTTGGTTTCGGTGCCTGGTTTTTCGAAGAACACGCCCAGGGTGTCGGCCTTGAAACCGAACGCTGCGGTGATACGCGCTGCCAGGCCGTAGCCACTGGAAGCACCGATGACCAGGACCTTCTTCGGGCCATCCTCGCGCACGCCCAGCTTGCGGGTGGCTTCGATCTGGTCACGGACGTTGAGCTCGCAGCCCTTCGGGTGAGTCGTGGTGCAGATGAAACCGCGAACCTTAGGATGAATGATGGCCAATGTCTGTACCTCGTCAGGTTTATGCCGGGGAAACGCCGCTTGGGGCGATTCCGATTTTCAGAGGGTGAGACTACCCCCGCAGGTTATCCGACACATATTACGGGGTGATCAAAAGGATGCAAAACCAAGGTTCTCCTGTGCCGGCCTCTTCGCGGGCTCGCCCGCTCCCACATGGACCGCACAGGTTTTGAGATTTGTGGCATACCTGTGGGAGCGGGCAAGCCCGCGAAGAGGCCGGCACAGGTCTACTCAATCCCGACGTCGACGACGCCCGGTGATCATCGACAACGGCAGGTTCTCGCGAAGGCGCACACTCTCGTAGATGGCCGCCAGCACATGCACACACACCAACGCCAACACCGCATCGGCCAACCAGCTGTGCAGGTCGGTCAGCCAATCGGCGCCCCACAGCGCATCCACCTCCTGGGACGCCCAGCCGGTCAGGACCAGCCCTGCGATACCGGTCAGCATCAACAGCATCACCAACGCGCCAATCGGCGAATGCCCCAGGCGATGACAAGGCTCGCCGCGCAGCAGCGCACGGGCATGCCCTGCCAGGCGCGCCGGGGTTGGCCAGAAATCGGCCCAGCGCGCGCTGGGTGGCCCGACAAAGCCCCAGACCACGCGCACCACGACACAGGCCAGTGCGTAGTAACCCAGCCACTGGTGCCAGTCGTCCCCTTCTTCGTTGAAAAAATAGTCGGCGAAGAACACACCGGCGATGGAGAGATGGCACAGCCGCAGGAGCGGGTCCCACAGCTGCACAGTGCCGTCGCTGTTCAATCGTGGTACTCGGACTTGACCGCCTTGCCGCTCACCGGGTCATGGTAGATCTCGACCTTGCGGCCATCCTTGTCGAGACCATAGATCTCGTAGCAGTTGCCCTTGGTAACCTTGAACTTGTTGATCTTGTAACCCTGCTCCTTGAGCTGGGCCTGGAACTTTTCCTGGTCTTGCCAGGTGCTTTTGTCTGCGCTGGTGCATTGGGTGGCGGCGAATGCTGTGCTGCTGCCGATCAGTAGCATCAAGGCGATGAGGGTGCGCATGGGTATGGGCTCCATTCAGTTGAGTGAAAACAGCACGGAATTCAGCTTAGTTGGATAGGACGCCGAGCGCCCATTGATTTATTTTTCACATCAATCCGAAAGAAAAACAAACTTAACAAATGAGCCAAAGCCACCGATGCTTGGGCATTACGCCCATCGCACGGAGAACAACAACATGAACGACGTGGTCATCGTCGCCGCTACCCGCACCGCCATCGGCAGCTTCCAGGGCGCCCTGGCCACGGTACCTGCGGTCGACCTCGGTGCCGCCGTGATCAAGCGCCTGCTGGAGCAGACCGGGCTGGACCCGGCGCAGGTGGACGAAGTGATCCTCGGCCAGGTGCTCACCGCCGGCGCCGGGCAGAACCCGGCACGCCAGGCCGCGATCAAGGCCGGCTTGCCCTACAGCGTACCGGCGCTGACCCTGAACAAAGTCTGCGGCTCGGGCCTCAAGGCCTTGCACCTGGCCGCCCAGGCCATTCGTTGCGGTGATGCCGAGGTGGTGATTGCCGGTGGCCAGGAGAACATGAGCCTGGCCCCCTATGTGATGCCTTCGGCCCGCACTGGGCAGCGCATGGGCCATGGCCAGCTGATCGACAGCATGATCACCGATGGCCTGTGGGATGCCTTCAACGACTATCACATGGGCATCACCGCCGAGAACCTTGTGGACAAGTACGGCCTCAGCCGTGAGCAGCAGGACGCTTTTGCCGCCGAATCGCAACGCAAGGCCGTGGCGGCCATCGAGGCCGGCCGCTTCCTTGATGAGATCACCCCAATCGTGCTGCCACAGAAAAAGGGTGAGCCCAGAGTGTTCGCCCAGGACGAACAGCCACGCCCGGACACCACCGCTGACTCCCTGGCCAAACTGCGTCCTGCGTTCAAGAAGGATGGCAGCGTTACCGCTGGCAACGCCTCCAGCCTGAATGACGGCGCCGCTGCCGTGCTGCTGATGAGTGCCGCCAAGGCCAAGGCCCTGGGCTTGCCAGCACTGGCGAAGATCGCCGCCTATGCCAGTGCAGGGGTAGACCCGGCAATCATGGGCATCGGCCCGGTTTCAGCGACTCAGCGTTGCCTGGACAAGGCCGGTTGGCAACTGGCCGAACTGGACCTGATCGAAGCCAACGAAGCCTTTGCCGCACAGGCGCTGGCAGTGGGCAAGGTGCTGGAATGGGATGCTGCGCGGGTCAACGTGAATGGCGGGGCCATTGCCCTGGGCCACCCGATTGGCGCTTCCGGGTGCCGGGTGCTGGTGACCTTGCTGCACGAGATGATCAAGCGGGACGCCAAGAAAGGCCTGGCGACCTTGTGCATCGGCGGTGGGCAAGGCGTGGCGCTGGCGATCGAGCGCTGATCAGCAGGCCCCGCCTATTCGCGGGCTTGCCCGCTCCCACAGGGACCGCACAAGTTTCAAGGTTTATGCTGTACCTGTGGGGCCAGGGGCCACATGAATTTTCAAGGCTTGCACTGTACCTGTGGGAGCGGGTTCACCCGCGAAGGGGGCGGCACAGGCTGCCGAAAATCAAGCGGCAGCCCGGTTCTCTTCCAGTGCAGCAACCAACACCGCCACTTCCTGGCACTTCTGCACGGCCACTTCCAGCGGGCTGCGCGTCAACGAGCAGGATGGCGCCAGCCACAGCCGCTCTCCCAGGCGCTCATGGGCATCGTGCAGCAGGTCCAGGGTCGCGCCCAGATTGCAAGGCGCGGCGTTGTCGCCGTCGACCAGGCCCAGTGACAGCACTTTGTAGGCCGGCAGGCGGTCGAGAATGGTCACGTACTGGTCGGGTGCCTGAACCAGGTCGATGTGCAAGCCATCGACCGGCAGGTTCGCGGCCAGGCCGAGGTTGCCTCCAAGGCCACCAGAGTATGTGGCAATCAGCTTCTTCAAAGGCGCGCGCTGAAGGATGTTATAGACGCGCTCGAAAGCGTTTTTCCAGTCCTGTGGAAGGTCTTCGGCGAGAATCGGCTCATCGATCTGCACCCACTCGACGCCCAGGGTAGCCAGGCGGTTGAGATGCTGGTCATACAGCGGCAGCAGGCGTTCGAGGCGCTCCAGCGTGTCGATGCCGTCGTTGGTTTCGCCCTGCCACAGATAGGTCAATGGGCCGATCACCACTGGCTTGACCGCATGCCCCAAGGCCTTGGCCTGTGCCACTTCGTCGAAAAGTTGCGCCCAGCTCAGGTCGAACGGTTGGTCAAACCAGGCAAAGTCGCCCACTGGCAGCAGTTCGATGCCGGCCTCTCTCTGCACCTGCCAGTGGCGGGCACGCAGCTCGCTGTCGTGGTCGATGCGTGGAAAGCCCAGGTTGTGTGCCAGTGCCATGTCTTGTCCCTTCAGCCTGCATAAATGAATGAGGCGATTGTCCGGTTGAGACCGGTTTGAGACAAACTCATTAAATTTGAGATGAACCCAAGATTTTTTCATGATCATGATGATGTCTCATTCAGAGCACCGCCCTGCGCATCCGGACATGACCCCGCCCGCCTTCTGCCGCACAATGCCACCCTGACCACACCAGGTGCCCGGCCACATGAGCCTGCTGAAAACCGCGCTGCGCGAACAGAACTTCGTCTGCGTCATGGAGTTCGTCCCCAAGCCTTCTGCAGAACGCTTCGCCGCCATGGAAGCGATCATGGCCCGCGCGCACCTGTGCGGCTGGCCAATGACCGTGGCCATCGGCGATCGCGTCGGGAGCCCGCTGGACATGTCGCCGCTGGACGCCCTCGCCTCGTTCAGCAACCCGGTACCTGCCCTGCCGCATTTTTCCGGCAAGGACCGCGAGCGTCACCACCTCCTTGCCCAACTGCAGCGCATGGACGCCGCGGGCCTCGACCAGCTGTTGCTGCTGACGGGCGACCGCCTGCCCGGCCACGAGCCCGGCCAGCGCCCGGTGCGCTATCTGGAATCGGTCGCCGCCCTGCTGATTGCCCGCCAGGCTTGCCCGCACTGGCTGCTGGGCGCTGCACTGAACCCGTTCAAGTACTGTGAGGAAGAAGGCGGCGCCCAGTATTTCAAGGCCGAGAAAAAACTCGCAGCAGGCGCCGACTTCCTCACCCTGCAACTGGGTTTCGATGCCGCCAAGCATCAGGAAGCCATGCACTGGATGCGTCGCCAGCCCACGCCCAAGCCGATGCTGGCCTGCCTGATGAGCCTCACCCACGGGCGCGCGGCAATGCTCGACCACGTGGCCGGGGTCACTGTCACACCGTCCATGCGTGGCATGCTCGAAGCGGAGACTGCGCAGTCCAAGGCCTTTGCCCAGGCACGCAGCGTCGACCGCCTGGCGTTGCAGATCATTGGCGTGAAACTGATGGGCTACGCCGGTGTGCACCTGTCAGGGGTTCACGAACTGAAACAACTGCTTGCCCTTGAAGGCCGTATCGAGCACTGGCAAAACCAGGTCCACACGCTGGAGCAGTGGGCGCCCGCCTGGCAGGCCAGTTGGCAGATGCCCGGGCTGCCGGCAGTGATATTCCACCCGCCACAAGCGGCCTGGCGCCAGGGCGAGTCGCGGGTCGATGCCTCGTTCAAAGAGAAAGCACGCTATCACCTGATGCACGGCATGCATTCACTGCTGTTCAGCCGCCGCAACAGCCTGAGCAAGGCATTTGGCTGGGCGGTACGCCGGCCGCTGTGGGCTACGCACCTTGGCGCACAAGTGCTGCACAAGGTGGAACGTGCGGTGAAACGGCCGCTGGTGGGTTGCGATACCTGCGGCCGCTGCCGCCTGGAAGACACCCTGTACGTCTGCCCGGAAACCTGCCCCAAAGGCCTGGCCAATGGCCCCTGCGGCGGTACCGCGCTGAACCGCTGCGAATTCGGCGACCGCGAGTGCATCCACAGCGTCAAATACCGCACGGCAAAGGCAGTGCGGCAAACGGCGGTGCTGACCGAACGCCTGATCCCGTGCATCGAGGTGGAAACCCGCCACCGCAGCTCATGGCCGCAGTGGTTCCAGGCCGCAACGCCGCGCCGGCTCAGCCCGCAGCCAGCGCCTCGAAACCAGCCCGAATCGTAGCCTCGGGCAGTTCATCGGCGATGAACACCATTACACTCTCGCGGGCTTCACCCTCGGCCCATTCTGCATCCCAGTCGAAACCGTAAAGCTTGAGCACGCCCTGAAACACCAGCTTGCGGTCTTCACCGGCAATGTTCAGCACGCCCTTGTAGCGCAGCAGCTGTTTGCCGTGGGTTTCCAGCAGCTCATTCATGAAGCCGCTGAGGCGGTCGATGTCCAGCGCGGTTTCCGTGCGCAGCACCATGGTGGAGATACGGTCGGGGGTGGCGGACTTGAGCACCGGGCGAAGCATCGGTTTCAGGTTCGCGCCCAGGTCGGGGTTGAGGTTGAAACCACGCACATCCAGTAGCTCCGCCAGGTCGATACGGCCGTGCTCGACCACACGGATTGCAGCCCGGCCATTGATGCGGGCCAAGCGTTCGCACAGGGCTTCTACCGTAGCCGGCTCGACCAGATCGGTCTTGCTCAGCAGCAGGCGATCGGCAAAGCCGACTTGGGCCTGGGCGATGGTCTGTGTCAGGTGCAGTTCGGCATGAACAGCGTCGACCAGGGTGATGATGCCGTCGAGGATGTAGCGCTCACGCAAGTCCTCGTCGATGAAAAAGGTTTGCGCCACCGGCGCCGGGTCGGCCAGGCCGGTGCATTCGATTACCAGCCGGTCAAAGGCGATCTCGCCTGCGTCAATGCGCTCAAGCAGCAGGTACAAGGCGCGGGTGAGGTCACCATGGATGCTGCAGCACACGCAGCCATTGGCCAGGGTCATCACCTGCACCGGCTCGTCGCCCAGCAACTGGCTGTCGATGCCGGCCTCGCTGAATTCGTTTTCGATCACGGCAATCTTCAGGCCGTGCTCGGCCTTGAGCATGTGCTTGAGCAAGGTGGTCTTGCCAGCGCCGAGGAAGCCTGTGAGTACGGTTACGGGAATAGGCGTCTGCACGCAGAACATCTCCTGTGCGGAAAAAACAGTGGCCCCATCGCCGGCAAGCCAGCTCCCACAGGTACTGCACAGACTGGTGGCCTGTGGAGCACCTGTGGGAGCTGGCTTGCCGGCGATGAGGCCGGACAGGTCAACGCTTAGGGTTCAACAGCATTTGGGCCCGGACTTGCCGCCGTAACGGGCTTCCTGGCGTTCGCGGAAGAACGCCTCGTAGCTCATCACCGGCTTGTCCGGATGCGTCTTCTGCATGTGTTCGACATAGTTGTCGTAGTCGGGCATGCCGACCATCAGGCGGGCTGCCTGCCCCAGGTATTTCCCCAGTCGACCCAAGTCGTTGAACATAACTGCAGTCCTCTCGATTACGCGTCAGGCAGGGCCTGGAACGGGGTTTCCTTGTCGCTGCGCTCCTTGCGGCCCCAAGCGCCGTAGCCGACCTTGAGGGCGAAGAACAGGATGCTGAAAACCACCAGCAGGAACAGAATCGTCAGGCCCGCGTTGGTGTAGGCGTTGAAGATAACGTGCTGCATCTGCCCGATGTCCTTGGCCGGGGCCAGGACCTGGCCGGCGTCCAGCGCAGTGCTGTACTTCTTGGCCAGGGCCAGGAAGCCAACGGCCGGGTTCGGGTCGAACAGCTTGATCAGCCCTGCAGCAGTGGTGCAGATCAGCAGCCAGACGGCCGGCAGCAGGGTGACCCAGATGTAGCGTTGACGCTTCATCTTGATCAGCACCACAGTACCGAGCATCAAGGCGATACCGGCGAGCATCTGGTTGGAGATGCCAAACAGCGGCCAAAGGGTGTTGATGCCACCCAGCGGGTCGATCACGCCCTGGTACAGCAGATAGCCCCACATCGCCACGCAGCCAGCGGTGGCGAGCAGGTTGGCCCCCCACGATTCGGTACGTTTGAGTGCCGGTACGAAGCTGCCCAGCAGGTCTTGCAGCATGAAGCGCCCGGCACGGGTACCGGCGTCGACTGCGGTGAGGATGAACAGTGCCTCGAACAGGATCGCGAAGTGGTACCAGAAGGCCATGGTGTTTTCACCTGGCAACACCTGGTGCAGGATCTGCGCGATACCGACTGCCAGGGTTGGCGCACCGCCGGCACGGGCCAGGATGGTGTGCTCACCAATGTCACGGGCGACGGCTTCAAGCTGCTCAGGGGTAATCAGGAAGCCCCAGCTGCTGACCGTCTGCGCCACCGACGCAACGTCTGCGCCCACCACGGCGGCCGGGCTGTTCATGGCGAAGTACACGCCCGGTTCGATCACCGAAGCGGCGACCATGGCCATGATGGCCACGAACGACTCCATCAGCATGCCGCCGTAGCCGATGTAACGGGCGTTGGTTTCGTTGTCCAGCAGCTTGGGCGTGGTGCCCGAAGAGATCAGCGCATGGAAGCCCGACACCGCACCACAGGCGATGGTGATGAACAGGAACGGGAACAGGGTACCCTTCCACACCGGGCCTGTGCCGTCGGTGAACTGGGTCAGCGCCGGCATTTTCAGCTCGGGCGCAATGATCAGGATACCGATGGCCAGGCCAACGATGGTGCCGATCTTGAGGAAGGTCGACAGGTAGTCACGCGGCGCCAGCACCAGCCACACCGGCAGCACTGCGGCGACGAAGCCGTAGCCCACCAGCATCCAGGTGATCTGCACGCCGGTGAAGGTGAACGCCGGGCCCCAGACCGGATCCGCAGCGATCACGCCGCCCAGCCAGATCGAGGCCAGCAGCAATACCACGCCAACCACCGAGATCTCGCCAATGCGGCCCGGGCGGATGTAGCGCATGTAGATGCCCATGAACATCGCGATCGGGATGGTCGCCATCACCGTGAACATGCCCCACGGGCTCTCGGCCAGGGCCTTTACCACGATCAGCGCCAGCACCGCAAGGATGATGATCATGATCAGGAAGCAGCCGAACAAGGCGATGGTGCCCGGAATGCGGCCCATCTCCTCGCGCACCATGTCGCCGAGCGAACGGCCGTTGCGGCGGGTGGACATGAACAGGACCATGAAGTCCTGCACCGCACCGGCCAGCACCACGCCGGCGATCAGCCACAGCGTGCCGGGCAGGTAGCCCATTTGCGCGGCGAGCACCGGGCCGACCAGGGGGCCTGCGCCGGCGATGGCAGCGAAGTGGTGACCGAAGAGGATATGTTTGTTGGTCGGGACGTAGTCCAGGCCGTCGTTGTTGAGCACCGCCGGGGTGGCGCGGCGCGGGTCCAGTTGCATCACCTTGGTGGCGATGAACAGGCTGTAGTACCGGTAGGCAACCAGGTAGATGGCCACCGCCGCGACCACGATCCACAAGGCGTTGATTGCCTCACCGCGACGCAGGGCGACCACACCCAGCGCGCAGGCCCCTATGACTGCCAGCGCCAGCCACGGAATGTGGCGTAGCAGGCTATTATTGTTGTTCATGGTTAGCTTCCAGCTGGTGGATTGGAAAGACCGCCCACCGAGTCTAGGGCGAGTCAAGGCGCATTGCCACACTTGCTTTGGTCTAGAGCCTCTGCGGCCAGATTGCGGTACCTGATGCACATACCCTTCTAACTATAGTCAGGATGTCACTTTAGGACCTACCCGAGGATCCACGCCATGAGCGATCACGACGAACGCCGCCGTTTCCAGCGTATCCAGTTCGACGCCCCGACCAGGCTGTGCCAGGGCGAGCGTTGCTGGGAGGTGAAACTGCTCGACCTGTCCCTCAAGGGCCTGCTGGTCGAAAGCCCTAAACCCTGGGATCCCGACCTGAGCCAGGATTTTGAAGCCTACATCCTGCTCAACGACGAAGTGACCGAGGTGCAGATGCAGGTCGAACTGCGCCACGAAGAACCGGACCGGCTGGGCTTCATCTGCCTGTACATCGACATCGATTCGATGAGCCACTTGCACCGTCTTGTGGAATTGAACGTGGCCGACAGCACCGAAATGATGCGTGAGCTGCGCGAACTCATCGAATAATGAAATCTCTTAGCTAGCTAATAGCCTCCTCGCGATGTGTTTCCTGTCTACCCAGACAGCTTTAAGCCTGGGTAGCAGCACTTTGTACACACCCCTCTAATACAGCATTTGATGAGTTGGTACGCCTTCTGCATTGGGTTTTCGCACATCCGGCGGCCGCCCTTGTGCGCGCTCCGATCAAAATATTGTATACAATTCTTGTGGTAATCATTTGCCGGAACTGTCTACAGTAGCGACACAAAAATAAACAGAGAGCCTGCTCCATGACTACGTCCCCTAGCACGTCTCCCGCCAAGCGCCCCGAGGATGAAAATCTCGGGCTTGGTGCCAACCTGGCTTACGGTCTGCAGCATGTGTTGACCATGTACGGAGGGATCGTCGCGGTACCCCTGATCCTGGGGCAGGCCGCAGGCCTCAACGGCGCCGAAATAGGCATGCTGATTGCTGCCTCGCTGTTTGCCGGTGGCCTGGCCACCCTGCTGCAAACCCTCGGCCTGCCGTTCTTCGGCTGCCAGTTGCCGCTGGTGCAGGGCGTGTCGTTCGCCGGTGTGGCGACCATGGGGGCGATCCTCAGCAGCGAGGGCGGCGGTGGCCTGCCAGGCGTGCTCGGCGCCGTCATGGCAGCATCGCTGATCGGCTTCCTGATCACCCCGGTGTTCTCGCGCATCACCAAGTTCTTCCCGCCGCTGGTGACCGGTATCGTCATCACCACCATCGGCCTGACCCTGATGCCGGTGGCTGCACGCTGGGTGATGGGTGGCAACAGCGCCTCGCCGGAATTCGGCAGCGTGGCCAACATCGGCCTGGCGGGGCTGACCTTCGCCATCGTGCTGCTGCTGAGCAAGCTGGGCAGCGCGACCATCTCGCGCCTGTCGATCCTGCTGGCCATGGTGCTCGGTACCCTGATCGCCTGGGCGCTGGGCATGACCGACTTCAGCAAGGTCACCGAAGGTGCGATGTTCGCCTTCCCCACGCCGTTCCATTTCGGCATGCCGGAATTCCACATCGCCGCGATCCTGTCGATGTGCATCGTGATCATGGTCACCCTGGTGGAAACCTCGGCCGACATCCTCGCCGTGGGTGAGATCATCGACACCAAGGTCGACTCCAAGCGCCTGGGCAACGGCCTGCGCGCCGACATGGCATCGAGCATCCTGGCGCCGATCTTCGGCTCGTTCACCCAGAGCGCGTTCGCCCAGAACGTTGGCCTGGTGGCCGTGACCGGGGTCAAGAGCCGTTACGTGGTGGCCACGGGCGGTGTGATCCTGGTGGTGCTCGGCCTGCTGCCGGTCATGGGCCGGGTGATTGCTGCAGTACCGACCCCGGTACTGGGCGGTGCGGGCATCGTGCTGTTCGGCACGGTGGCGGCCAGTGGTATCCGCACCCTGTCCAAGGTCAGCTACAAGAACAACGTCAACCTGATCATCGTCGCCGCTTCGCTGGGCTTCGGCATGATCCCGATTGCCGCGCCAACCTTCTACCACCACTTCCCGAACTGGTTCGAGACCATCTTCCACTCGGGCATCAGTTCGGCGGCGATCATGGCCATCCTGCTGAACCTGATCTTCAACCACTTCACCACCGGCAACTCGGAAAACCAGTCCGTGTTCGCCGCAGCGTACGAACGCACCATCCAGTACTCCGACATTTCCGCACTGCGTGATGGCGACTACTTCAAGGATGGCAAGCTGTTCGATGCCGAAGGAAACGAAGTGCCATTGCTGGAACTGGACGAGCATGGCAACCAGACGGTCAGGCGTGCGGCAGTTGCCGAACATTGACCGCTGACTGAGCGGTGAGAGGGGGGCCGACGCGCATCGTCGGCCCCTTTTTCGTTTGACTGTACTGGCCCTATCGCCGGCAAGCCAGCTCCCACAGGTGCTGCACAGGATCTGGAAACTGTGGTCCTTCTGTGGGAGCTGGCTTGCCGGCGATAGGGCCGGGCCTGACTACGAATTACTCGAACAATGCATCCAGGGCCTGTTCCAGGCGGGTGACGGCAATAACCTGCAGCCCCGCCGGCGACTCTTTCGGCGCATTGCCCTTGGGCACGATGGCGCGCTTGAAACCATGCTTGGCCGCTTCCTTCAACCGCTCCTGGCCACTGGGCACCGGCCGCACCTCGCCCGACAGGCCGATCTCGCCAAACACCAGCAGCCCATGGGCCAGTGGCCGGTTACGCAAGCTGGACATTACCGCCGCCAGCAATGCCAGGTCCGAAGCCGTCTCCAGCACCTTCACACCGCCCACCACGTTGAGGAATACGTCCTGATCATGGGTGGGAATACCGCCGTGGCGGTGCAGCACCGCCAGCAACATGGCCAGGCGGTTCTGATCCAGGCCCAGGGTTACCCGGCGCGGGTTTGCCAAGTGGCTGTCGTCGACCAGTGCCTGTACCTCGACCAGCATTGGCCGGGTGCCCTCCCAGGTCGCCATCACCACACTGCCCGGCACTTCTTCCTGGGTACGGTTAAGGAAGATAGCCGACGGGTTGGACACCTCTTTCAGGCCCCGGTCGGTCATGCCGAACACGCCCAGTTCGTTGACCGCGCCAAAGCGGTTTTTCACCGCTCGCAACAGGCGCAGGCGGCCGTCGGACTCACCTTCGAAATACAGCACGGTATCGACCATGTGCTCCAGTACCCGCGGGCCGGCCAGCGAGCCTTCCTTGGTCACGTGGCCGACCAGGAAGATCGCCGTGCCGCTCTGCTTGGCGTAACGCACCAGCAGCGCCGTGCTCTCACGCACCTGGGCCACGCCGCCGGGTGCCGACTGCAATTGCTCGGTGAAGATGGTCTGGATCGAGTCGATCACCATCACCCGCGGTTTCTCGACGCGTGCCGTGGCAATGATGGTTTCGATGCAGGTTTCGGTCATCACCTTGAGCTTGTCCTGGGGCAAGCCCAGGCGCCGCGAGCGCATGGCCACCTGCTGTTGCGACTCCTCACCCGTAACATACAGCGCCGGCATGCCCACGGCGATGTTGCACAAGGTCTGCAGCAGGATGGTCGACTTGCCGATGCCCGGGTCGCCACCAATCAGCACCACCGAGCCATCCACCAGGCCGCCGCCCAACACGCGGTCCAGTTCGGTGCTGCTGGTGGTGAAGCGCGGGATTTCCTCGACGCTGACTTCGGCCAGGGTCTTGATCTGCGCTTGCTGCCCGGTCCAACCGGCGCGGCCAGTACTGGGCGCCGCGGCACCGCCGCTCTCGATCATGGTTTCGACCAGGGTGTTCCAGGCCCCGCATTCACCGCACTGGCCGGCCCATTTGGGGAAGGTCGCGCCGCACTCGGTGCAGCCATACAAGCGCTTGGCCTTGGCCATGGATGGGGTCTCCTGGAAAAAACCGCCATGATAGCCGAGCCGGACGTGTCTCGAACGCTTCGGGATGCGACAAAACTATTCGTTCTAACCGCAGTCACTACCCCTGAACACGACGCATGAAGCGTTTAAGTGGCTTACACTGCGTTAACCTTACCTTTTGTTACAAGGAACCAAACATGGGCATGATCAGTGAGTTCAAGGCCTTCGCGGTCAAAGGCAATGTCGTCGACATGGCGGTCGGTATCATCATCGGCGCAGCCTTCGGCAAGATCGTCTCGTCCTTCGTCGGAGACGTGGTCATGCCGCCACTGGGTCTGTTGATCGGTGGGGTGGACTTCAGCGACCTGGCCATTACCCTGAAGGCTGCCGAAGGTGACATTCCGGCAGTGGTGCTGGCCTATGGCAAGTTCATCCAGACCGTGATCGACTTCTTGATCGTTGCCTTTGCCATCTTCATGGGGGTGAAGGCAATCAACAGGCTCAAGCGCGAAGAAGCTGTGGCACCGACTGTGCCGCCAGTGCCTTCGGCTGAAGAAACCCTATTGACCGAGATTCGCGATTTGCTCAAGACGCAAAACCAGAATCGGCTGCCTTGAGGTTGCCGGGGGCGCTGTGCGCCCCCAACAGCATTACCAGTAGTTTTCCACAGCCACCTGCCCCGGCCGCTTGCTCAGGCTCAGTTGCAGGTCACGCGCCTTCAGCACCTTGCGCGTCTCGTCGATCATCTCCGGGTTGCCGCACAGCATCACCCGCGAATGTTCCGGCGACAGCTCCAGCCCTGCTGCCTTCTCAAGCTCGCCATTCTCGATCAGCGTGGTAATGCGCTCATTCAGTGCCCCCGGGTGCTGCTCACGGGTCACCACCGGAATGAACTGCAACTTGCCGGCGTACTCAGCCAGGTAATCGCGCTGCTCCAGCCCGGCGATTTCATCCACGTAGGCCAGCTCTTTCGCTTCGCGCACCGAATACACCAGCTTGATGCTGTCGAAACGCTCCCAGGCCTCGAAGTCCTGCAGGATCGACATGAATGGCGCAATTCCGGTGCCGGTCGCCAGCAGCCACAGGTCGCGGCCACCCACGAAGCGGTCAAGGGTAAGGAAGCCAAAAGCCTGGCGGTCGATCAGCAAGGTATCACCCGCCCCCAGGCGGCTCAGCTCACTGGTGAACTCGCCGCCTGGCACCACGATGGAGAAGAAGTCGAGGTGCTCGTCATGCGGTGCGCTGACCATGGAGTAGGCGCGCCACACCACGCTGCCATCGGCCTTGGTCACGCCCAGGCGGGCGAACTGGCCGGAACGAAAGCGGAACCCTGCATCGCGCGTAACCCGCAGGCTGAAGAGGTTCGGCGTGAGCGGCTGAACATCGAGCAGGGTCTGGCGGGTGAACTTTTCGGCGCTAGCGGTCATATCGGGCTCCAGGTTTGACGTGCGCACAGTGTCGCGCAAAGTGGCCCGGATAAAAACCACTGCTTTGTAGGGCCTCATCAAGGGTGATCGTGCCGAAGTTGCAGAGAAACCTGATCGCTATAACAAAATATTCCCAACGCCATGGTAGGTCTTTTCCTACAATGACCCCGGTACTCAAATGGATTGGATCCGACACCCCGAGGAGTTTCAGATGCTTCACTGGAATCCCGAACACCTTCAGGCGTTCGTCAACGAGCGCAGCCCACGGAAGCTGTTCGACATCGCGGTCCATCTGGCACAAGACCTGGGCATGGAATACCTCGGCTTGAACATGCGCATCCAGATCGCCACTCAGACACCCAGGGTGTACCTCTACAGCAACTATCCGGCTGAGTGGATCGAGCGCTACCAGCGCGATGAGTTCTACAAGCAGGACCCGGCCGCAAACGTCAGCCATAGCTCGACCATGCCGGTGCTGTGGACCGACGAACTGTATCGTGAAGCCCCGCAGTTTCGCGAAGCGGCCTGCCTGTACGGCTTGCGCCATGGCTGGACGCAATCACTGCACGACCTGCAGCACAACGAGAGCCAGATCAGCGTGGCCAGGCCAGCCGAAAAGATCGACATTGTCGAGCTTTACGGCAAGGCCGGCAGCGTGCAGTGGCTGTGCCATACCCTGCATGCGGTACTCGGCGAACACCACCTGAATGCACTGTGCCCATCGCAACCGAAAATGAGCGAGCGTGAACTGGAAGTGCTGAAATGGTCGGCCGCCGGCAAGACCGCAGCCGACGTGGCCTGCATTCTCTCACTGTCGCAGAGCACGGTGAACTTCCACATTCGCAGCGTCATCACCAAGACCAACGCCGCCAACAAGGCCGGCGCCATCGCCATCGCCGCCCTGCGTGGCTGGATCTGACCTTCAAACCTGCGACCTTGGGCAAAGCCCTGTAGAATTGCCCGGCAAAGCCCGGGGCGAACCGCATCGGGCAGTTTATACCCGAGCCAGACGCCATGCCCCTGTTGACCACCCCCTACGCCGAACTCGACCTGATCCGCCAGCCGGAACAGGCCAACGACCCGTTGCAGGCTTTCGATGCCGCCGACGAGTACCTGCTTGCGCAGTTGCACGCACAGGCGCCCGACGCCAACTGCCGGGTGCTGGTGCTCAATGACAGCTTCGGTGCCTTGGCGGCCAGCCTGGCAGGCCGGCTGCAGGTGGTCAGCAGCGGCGATTCGCACCTGGCGCACCTGGCCCTGGAAAAGAACCTGGCGCGCAACGGCTTGCCGTTCGACAGCGTGCCCTTCGTACCGGCCAGCGAACGCTGGCAAGGCCCGTTCGACCGGGTGCTGGTGCGCGTGCCCAAGACCCTGGCCTTGCTTGAAGAACAACTGATCCGCCTGCAGGGCCACCTGGCGCCTGGCGCGCAAGTGATTGCCGGGGCGATGATCAAGCACTTGCCACACGCAGCCGGCGACCTGATGGAAAAGTACATTGGCCCGGTGCAGGCCTCGCTGGCCCAGAAAAAGGCCCGTCTGCTGACCGCAACGCTCGCCGAACGGCCGGTAGCCCGCTCGCCCTACCCGAGCCGCTACCGCCTCGACGCGCCAGCACTGGAGCTGGTCAACCACGCCAACGTGTTTTGCCGTGAAGGCCTGGATATCGGCACCCGGGCATTCCTGCCGCATTTGCCACGCGACCTGGGCAACGCGAGGGTGGCAGACCTGGGCTGCGGCAATGGCGTGCTGGCCGTTGCCAGCGCCCTGACCAACCCGGATGCCCAGTACACGCTGGTCGACGAATCGTACATGGCGGTGCAATCAGCGCAGGATAACTGGCAAGCCGCGCTGGGCGAGCGCCCGGCGACTTTTGTCGCGGCTGATGGGTTGGCAGGGGTGGAGAAGCAGTCGCTCGATGTGGTGCTGTGCAACCCGCCGTTCCACCAGCAGCAGGTGGTGGGCGATTTTCTCGCCTGGCGCATGTTCCAGCAGGCGCGTGAGGCGTTGGTGGTAGGTGGGGCGTTGTACATCGTGGGTAACCGGCACCTGGGCTATCACAGCAAGCTGGCGCGGTTGTTCCGGGGCGTGGCGCAAGTGGCGGCCACGCCCAAGTTCGTCATCCTGAAAGCCCGCAAGTAAGCCTGTACCGGCCCTATCGCCGGCAAGCCAGCTCCCACAGGTTCAGCGTTGCCCAAGGGCAGTAGCCAACCTGTGGGAGCTGGCTTATTCAATGGGTGGTAAGGCCCGCAGCCCCCATGAAAAGCCGCATCACCCATGCTGCCACCCCCAGGGCCGCAACGCTCATTGCCCAGATCAGCACCAGCCAACCCAGTCGCTGCCACAGCGGTTTCTTCTCTTCCAGGCCATGTTTGCCGGTCATCATGCGGCCCTCCTAGTGATAGCCGTCTTCATGGGTCACCTTGCCGCGGAACACGTAGTAGCTCCAGAAGGTGTACATGAGGATGAACGGCAGGATGAACAGTGTGCCCACCAGCATGAAGCCCTGGCTTTGCGGTGGCGCTGCGGCATCCCAGATCGAAATCGACGGCGGGATGATGTTCGGCCACAGGCTGATGCCCAGGCCGCTGTAGCCGAGGAAGATCAGCACCAAGGTGAGCAGGAACGGCGTGTAGTTCGCATTGCGCGCCACTGCCTTGAGCAGCCCGTAGAAGGTCACCACTACCAGCAGCGGCACCGGCATGAACCAGATCAGGTTAGGCATGCTGAACCAGCGGTCGGCGATCTGTGGATAAGCGATCGGCGTCCACAGGCTGACGATACCGATTACTACCAGCAGTACCAGCGCCAGAGGCCGGGCCAGGTCATGCATCTTTTGTTGCAGCGGCCCTTCGGTCTTCATGATCAGCCAGGTGCACCCCAACAGGGTGTAGGCAACGATCAACCCCACGCCACAGAACAGGCTGAACGGGGTGAGCCAGTCAAGGGTACCACCGGCAAAATGACGGTCGACCACTTTGAAGCCCTCGAGGAAGGCACCCAGGGCCACGCCCTGGAAGAAGGTGGCGACCAGGGAGCCGCCGATGAACGCCTTGTCCCAGATATGCCGCTTGTCGGCCGTGGCCTTGAAGCGGAACTCGAAGGCCACGCCGCGGAAGATCAAGCCCATCAGCATCAGGATCAGTGGCAGGTACAGGGCTTCGAGTACCACGGCATAGGCCATAGGGAACGCCCCGAACAGCCCGGCACCACCCAGGATCAGCCAGGTTTCGTTGCCGTCCCACACCGGGGCGACGGTGTTCATCATTACATCACGGTCCTGCTCGCCCTTGACGAAGGGGAACAGCATGCCGATCCCCAGGTCGAACCCGTCCATCACCACGTACATCATGACGCCGAAGATGATGATCACGGCCCAGATCAGCGGAAGGTCGATACCCATGGCTCAGTCCTCCTTGCTCAGGCTGGCAGTTTTGGCCTCATGGCCATCATCGGCGGCAGACAATGGCCGCGCCGGCGTGCGTTTCTGGCCAGGGCCGCCCGGTGTGTGCTCGTCGCCTTCGCCGGTCTGCGGCCCTTTGCGCACCAGGCGCATCATGTAGCCAAGGCCGGTACCGAACAGGGCGAAGTACACCACCACGAAAGCCACCAAGGTGAAACCAAGCTGGGCGTAGCTGTGGTTGGACACACCGTCCGCCGTGCGCATCAGGCCATACACCACCCAGGGCTGGCGGCCGATCTCGGTGGTGAACCAGCCGGCCAGCAACGCAATCAGCCCCGAAGGCCCCATCCATAGCGCCACATACAGGAACGGGCGCGAGGTGTAGAGCGTGCCGCGCTTGCGCAGCCAGAGGCTCCAAAGGCCAACGAAGATCATCAGCAAGCCCAGCCCGACCATGATTCGGAACGACCAGAAGACAATGGTCGAGTTAGGCCGGTCCTCAGGCGGGAATTCCTTCATCGCCGGCACCTGCTTGTCCAGGCTGTGAGTCAGGATCAGGCTGCCGAGCGCCGGGATCTCGACCTTGAAGCGCGTAGTCTCGGCCTTCATGTCGGGGATACCGAACAGGATCAGCGGCGTCGGCTCGCCAGGCACATTCTCCCAGTGGCCTTCGATTGCCGCGATTTTCACCGGCTGGTGCTTGAGCGTATTGAGGCCGTGGAAGTCGCCGATCACCGCCTGGATCGGGGCAACGATCAACGCCATCCACATGGCCATCGACAGCATCTTGCGTACCGCCGGGTTGTCACGCCCGCGCAGCAGGTGCCAGGCCGCCGAGGCGCCAACGAAGAACGCCGTGGAAACGAACGCGGCCGTGGCCATGTGCATCAGCCGGTAGGGGAACGATGGGTTGAACACCACCGCAAACCAGTCCACCGGCACCACCCGGCCATCGATGATTTCGTGGCCTTGTGGGGTCTGCATCCAGCTGTTGGAGGCCAGGATCCAGAACGTGGAAACCAGCGTACCGATTGCCACCATCACCGTGGAGAAGAAGTGCAGGCCGCGGCCGACACGGTTCCAGCCGAACAGCATGACGCCGAGGAAACCGGCTTCAAGGAAGAAGGCAGTGAGTACTTCGTAGGTGAGCAGCGGGCCGGTGACGGCGCCAGCAAAGTCGGAGAAGCGGCTCCAGTTGGTACCGAACTGGTAGGCCATGACCAGGCCCGAGACCACGCCCATGCCGAAGTTGACGGCAAATATCTTTGACCAGAAATGATAGAGGTCACGGTAGACCTGCTGGTGGGTCCGCAGCCAGAGGCCTTCGAGGACTGCCAGGTAGCTCGCCAGGCCAATGGTGATGGCCGGGAACAGGATGTGGAACGAAACGGTAAAGGCAAACTGCATTCGGGCGAGCTCTAAGGCCTCTATTCCGAACATGGTGCTTCCTCTTCAGATAATCCGGCGTCCGGGCTTGTGGCCCCAGTCGCCCACTGCCCCCACTTGGTCGAGTACGGCGCGTTGGAATTGTTCTGTTCGATCGCAGGGATTCCGGCCCAGAGGGCCAATTCGTTGAATCTGGAACGATTGACCCAGATCAACGAATGCTAGGAAGCATAGTCCCGAATAGACCGGCGGGCCGTGTGGCTGTTTGCCGCGTGACCGGTTGCCCCACCCTCTTTCATAACGCGTGAAAAAGTGCAGATCCGGGCAAACAGTAACCGCTTGTTACAAACAGGTGATACGCTGCGCCCCCCTCTACTGCGCCGAGGCCCCTGGTTTCCGATGTCCGATTCCGCACCGCAGTTGTTGCGTCACCACCGCCCCTTCCTGGCCTTCTGGCTGGCCCGTGTATTCACCGCCAGTGGCTTCCAGATGCTCACCGTGGCCATTGGCTGGCACCTCTACCAGTTGACCGGCAATGTGCTGGACCTGGGCCTGGTCGGCCTGGTCGAGTTCGCCCCGCGAGTGCTGTTCATGCTGCACACCGGGCATGTGGCCGACCGCTATGACCGGCGCAAGGTTGCCGCCCTGTGCCAGAGCCTGCAGGGGCTGATCGCCCTGGCGCTGGCGGTGGGCAGCGCCACCGACAACGTCACCCGCGAGCTGATCTTCGCCCTCGCCTTCCTGCTGGGCGCCACGCGTTCGTTCGAAATGCCGGCGACCCAGGCGCTGTTACCTAACGTGGTGCCGCCCGGGCTGTTCCCGCGGGCGGTGGCGGCCTCGGCGTCGGCTACCCAGTCGGCAACCATCGTGGCGCCGGCGGTGGGCGGCTTCCTGTATGCCTTTGGCAGCCTCTGGGTGTATGGTCCCACCGTGGCCCTGTATGCCATCGCCTGCGTGCTCACCCTGAGCCTGCAGGCGCGCGGCCAGGTGGTGCAGCGCGGGCGTGCCAGCATCGAATCGCTGCTGGCCGGCATCCGCTTCATTCGCAGTCGTCCCGACATCCTCGGCGCCATTTCGCTGGACCTGTTCGCCGTACTGCTGGGTGGGGCCACCGCGCTGCTGCCGGTGTTCGCCAAGGACATCCTGCTGACCGGCCCACTGGGCCTGGGCCTGCTGCGCTCGGCGCCAGCGGTGGGGGCGTTAGCCATGTCGCTCTGGCTGGCACGCTTCCCGTTCGAGCGCAACGTCGGGCGAACCATGTTCACCGCAGTCGGCGTGTTCGGCGTGGCCACCATCGCCTTCGGCCTGTCGACCTCGTTCTGGTTCTCGCTGGCGGTACTGGTGGTGCTGGGCGCGGCGGACATGATCAGCATGGTCATTCGCAGTTCGTTCGTGCAACTGGAAACCCCGGACGAAATGCGCGGGCGCGTGAGCGCGGTCAACGGCTTGTTCATTGGTGCCTCGAACCAGCTCGGCGAGTTCGAATCGGGGGTGACGGCGCACTGGTTTGGCACAGTGCCGGCGGTGGTGATGGGCGGGGTGGGCACACTGGTGGTGACGGGGCTGTGGATAAAAATGTTCCCGACACTGGCCAAGCGGGACCGGTTGCATAACGGTTGATCAGTTGCCTGTGCCGGCCTCTTCGCGGGACAAGCCCGCTGCCACAGGGCCGGTACCGGCTATGGAAACCCATTCCCCAACGGCCATAGGCCCCTGCCAAGCATGCTGGTATGATGCGCGGCTTTTTTCCTCCCCACACAAAACCACGGCAACCGGTACGGTCTGTGCTTTGCTGATGGGGTCGATACATTCATGGCGCCGGGGGCGCCTTGGGGAGCGGGCATGCTGGAAAGGCTGTTTCAACTAAGAGCACACAACACCAACGTGCGCACCGAGATTCTCGCGGGCGTCACCACCTTCCTGGCCATGGCCTACATCCTGTTCGTCAACCCGAGCATCCTCGGCGAGACCGGCATGGACAAGGGCGCGATCTTCGTCGCCACCTGCCTGGCAGCGGCCATCGGCTCTGCGACCATGGGCCTGATTGCCAACTACCCGATCGCCCTGGCGCCGGGTATGGGCCTGAACGCGTTCTTCACCTACACCGTGGTGCTGCACATGGGCCACACCTGGCAAGTGGCGCTGGGCGCGGTGTTCCTGTCGGCGGTGATGTTCTTCCTGTTGTCGATCTTCCGCATCCGCGAATGGATCGTGAACAGCATCCCGCTGCCGCTGCGTTCGGCTATTGCCGCCGGCATCGGTCTGTTCCTGGCATTGATCGCCCTGCATAACGCCGGCATCGTCGTTGATAACCCGGCCACCTTGGTGGGCATGGGCGACCTCAAGCAGCCGTCGGTGATTCTCGCCACCCTGGGCTTCTTCCTGATCGTCGGCCTTGAGTCGCTGAAGGTGCGCGGCGCGGTGTTGATCGGCATCCTCGCCGTCACCGTCGCGTCGATCGCGATGGGCGTCACGCCGTTCGGCGGTATCGTGTCGATGCCACCTTCGCTGGCACCTACCTTCCTGCAACTGGACATCGCCGGAGCCCTCGATGTAGGCCTGATCAGCGTGATCTTCGCGTTCCTGTTCGTCGACCTGTTCGACAACTCCGGCACCCTGATCGCCGTGGCCAAGCGCGCCGGCCTGATGGGCAAGGACGGCCACATGCCGAAGATGGGCCGCGCCCTGATCGCCGACAGCACCGCCGCCATGGCCGGTTCCCTGCTGGGCACCTCGACCACCACCAGCTACATCGAGTCCGCTGCGGGCGTGAGCGCCGGTGGCCGCACCGGCCTGACTGCCATCGTGGTTGCCGTGCTGTTCCTGCTGGCGCTGTTCTTCGCCCCCCTGGCCGGTAGCGTGCCGGCGTTCGCCACCGCGCCGGCGCTGCTGTTCGTCGCCGTGCTGATGGCCTCTGGCCTGGCAGAAATAAACTGGGACGACGTCACCGAAGCCGCACCTGTGGTGGTGACCGCCCTGGCCATGCCGCTGACCTACTCGATCGCCAACGGCATCGCCTTCGGCTTCATTTCCTGGACCGCCGTCAAGCTGATCTCCGGCCGCCACCGCGACCTGAACCCGGCCCTGGTGATCCTTTCCATCCTGTTCGTCATCAAGCTGGGCTGGTTCAACGCATGAGTGCTGCTTTCGACCCCTCCTCCTACGCCACCCAGCTGGACGCCAAGGTGGCCCGGCTGCGCGAGCTGCTGGCGCCATTTGGCGCGCCGGAACCGGCTGTTTTCGACTCGCCGCGCGAGCACTACCGCCTGCGCGCCGAGTTCCGCCTGTGGCGCGAGGATGGCCAGCGCCACTACGCCATGTTTGCCCCGGGCGACAAGCACAAGGCGATCCTGATCGAGGATTTCCCCATCGCCAGCCAGCGCATCAATGCACTGATGCCGCGCCTGAAGGCGGCATGGCAGGCCAGCGAGGAACTGGGCAACCGCCTGTTCCAGGTGGAGTTCCTCACCACCCTGGCCGGCGATGCGATGATCACAATGTGCTACCACCGCCCGCTGGACGAGGCCTGGGAAGCAGAAGCGCGGCAACTGGCTGAAGCGCTGGGCGTGAGCGTGATCGGCCGCTCCAAGGGCAAGCGCCTGGTGATCGGCCGCGACTACGCGGTTGAAAAACTCGACGTGGCTGGCCGTGTGTTTAGCTATCGCCAGCCGGAAGGCGCGTTCACCCAGCCCAACGGCGCGGTGAACCAGAAGATGCTGAGCTGGGCCTTCGAGGCCATTGGCGAGCGCCAGGACGACTTGCTGGAGCTGTACTGCGGCAACGGCAACTTCACCCTGCCGCTGGCCACCCGCGTGCGCCAGGTGCTGGCGACCGAAATCAGCAAGACCTCGGTCAATGCCGCGCTCAGCAACCTCGACGAGAACGCTGTGGATAACGTGCGCCTGGTACGCTTGTCGGCCGAAGAGCTGACCCAGGCGCTGAATGAGGTGCGGCCGTTCCGTCGCCTGGAAGGCATCGACCTGAAAAGCTACGACTTCGGCACGGTGTTTGTCGACCCGCCGCGCGCGGGGATGGACCCTGACACCTGCGAGCTGACCCGGCGTTTCGAGCGGATCCTGTACATCTCCTGCAACCCCGAGACACTGGCGCAGAACATCGCCCAGCTGCAAGATACCCACCGTATCGAACGCTGCGCGCTGTTCGACCAGTTCCCGTATACCCATCACATGGAAAGCGGCGTGTTGCTGGTCCGGCGCTGATCCGCTACCCGGTGGGGCCTGAAAGGCTCCACCGGGCGCTTCAGGAGAGCTGTACCGATGGACCAGTTGAACGCCATGCAGGCCTTTCGCCGGGTCGTCGACCTCGGCAGCTTCAGTGCCGCCGCCAGTCAGGCAGGCCTGTCCCACACCGTGCTGTCACGCCAGGTGAAACAGCTGGAACGCCAGCTGGGCGCGCAACTGCTCACCCGCACCACCCGCCGCCTGCACCTGACCGAAGCAGGAACACTCTTCTACCGCCACTGCGTGCAGATCCTCGAACAGATGCAGGCAATGACCCTGGAGCTTTCAGAGCATCAGCAGCAACCCACGGGTACCCTGCGCCTGGGCGTGGCAACTGCGTTCGGCGAACTTGAACTGGGGCGCTGGCTACCGGACTTCGTCGAGCGCCACCCACAGCTGCAGGTCGAGCTCAATTGCAGCGATCGCTTCATCGACCTGCTGGAAGAGCAAATCGATGTCTGCCTTCGGATTACCAATCATCTGCCCGACTCCAGCCTGGTAGCTCGCCTGCTGGCCCACAGCGAGGTGCTACTGGTGGCGGCACCTCGCTACCTGGAACGCCACGGCACGCCAACTTCCCTCGACACACTGGTTGATCATCCCCTGCTCGGCTACAGCAACCTGCCTCAACCACAGCGTCTGTCTCTGACCAACCCAGAGGGTGAACAGCGCGATATCCTGATGCCCCGGCGCCTAAGCGCCAACTCGCCGATGGCCCTGCGCGCTGCTGCCATTGGCGGGCTGGGCATTGCCAGCTTTGATCGTTTTATCGTGCATGACGCCTTGCTGGACGGGCGCCTGGTGCCGGTGCTCCAAGACTGGAAACTGCCCCCACGCAACCTGTATGCGGTGTACCCCCAAAGCCGCTACCTGGCGCCCAAAGTGCGAGCGTTGCTGGATTATGCGCAAACCTACTACGCGCAGCCGAGGTGGCAGGCCTGATCTGTGCAAATTATGAACAAGTCATGCGCACCGAGACCCGTATTTGTGCAGAAAGTGTTTGGTTAGGCTTCGTTGCACTGTCACTCAACGAAGGAACACCACCATGAAGGCATTGCAGGCAATCATTGCGGGCGTGGCGCTCGCCACCCTGGCCGTTGGCATCAACGCAGCAGAAAAAACCGTGTCAGTACCCGATAGCGCAGCATTGAAGTGGCAGGACGTACCCAACACCAACGGCGCAGTCAGCTACGCCAACGTTGAGGGGGACATTTTCGGCAAGGGGCCTTACTCGGCCTATGTGAAATTCAGGAAAGGGACCGACAACGGCCTGCACCAGCACAGCCAGGCACTGCCGACCGTGGTGCTGAAGGGTACTTTCTACGCGGTAATCGATGGCACACGCACCGAGTTTTCAGCCGGGTCCTACTACAGGCTGCCGGCCGACCTGGTGCATGAAAGCGGATGCACTGCGGCGGCCGATTGCCTGCTGTTCCAGTACCAGGCCGATGCGTTTGACCTGAAGCCTGTGAACGGCTGATAGCCCCGGGGCCGCTGTGCGGCCCCGGGTTTCCATCAGAAGTCGAAGAACACCGTCTCGCCTTCCCCCTGGATACGGATATCAAAGCGATACGCCGTCTTCCCGTCCACTTCGCAACGCTTGGCAATCAAGGTTTCACGCCGCTGTGGCTGCTCGATCAGGTTGAGCACCGGGCACTTGGCGTTGGCCTGGGCTTCGTCATCGAAATACAGGCGCGTGTGCAGGTGGATGTTGATACCACGGGCAAACAGGCTGATGTTGATGTGCGGCGCCATCGGTACACCAGCCGCGTTGTTCACCACACCCGGCTTGACCGTGTGCAGGGTCCATTCACCGGCATCGAAGGTGGTAGCGGTGCGGCCAAAGCTGTTGAAGGCGTTTTCCAGGTTGTAGGCATCCTGGTACTCGCCATTGGCGTCGGCCTGCCACACTTCCAGGAACGAGTCGCGCACCAGGTGGCCGTTACCGTCATAGACCTGGCCGAGCAGCAGGATGTGCTCGCCTGGCGCGTCTGGCTTGGCCAGGCGGTTCCAGATTTCCTGATCGCGGGTCGGGTTGCCGGCCGCTTCCAGGGCCAGGCCGATGTGCACGTAGGGGCCGGCGGTCTGCGAAGGGGTTTCCGGCAGCAGTTCGATTGGCATGGCGGGTTCCTCAGCAGTTTTCGAAGTGGGTCTTGCGCTGGCCGCGCAGCACGATGTCAAAGCGGTAGGCCAGGCAGTCCATCGGGTTGGCGTTGCTCATGTCGAGCTTGGCGATCAACTGCTGTACAGCTTCAGGATTGGCGATCGACTTGACGATCGGGCACATCGGGATCAGCGGGTCACCCTCGAAATACAGCTGGGTGATCAGCTTGGTGGCAATCGACGGGCCGCTGATGCCGAAGTGGATGTGCGCCGGGCGCCAGTCGTTCGGGCCGTTGCGCCATGGGTACGGGCCCGGCTTGATGGTGCGGAAGCTGTAATAGCCGTCACTGTCGGTCAGGCAACGGCCGACACCACCAAAGTTCGGGTCCAGCGGTGCCAGGTAACGGTCGTTCTTGTGCCGATAGCGGCCACCGGCGTTGGCTTGCCACATCTCCACCAGGGTGTTCGGCACAGGCTTGCCGTACTGGTCGACCACGCGGCCGGCAACGATGATGCGCTCGCCGATTGGCAGGCCACCGTTGTTGAAGTTCAGCAACAGGTCATGGTCGTGGGCGCCAAAGCCCAGGTGGGAGAAGTTCGGACCAGTGGTTTCGCTGATCGACTGTGGAATGCTGACCAGTGCCTGACGCGGCGAGCGGGCAATGGACGTTTTGTAGTCAGGCGTAAGGGCTTTGGGGTGCCAGTTGCGATCACGGATCACGAAGCGGCTGTTGTCCTGTGCGGGCATGCCGGTTTCCTCTCTTGGAATTATGTGAACGCCTGGGCGTGGCAGGCGGACTTACAGTTTCCGGCAGGTCGCGCGCGATGAATATTGAAATCGACCACCTTATACATAACCAAATGGTTATGGGTTAACACTTTGGCCTGACGCCTGCCGCCGTCGTGGACTAATCTTTGTCTTCTTGTTTCACGCTCCGGAGAGCATTCATGGAATGGCGAAAAGGCCGACGCAGCGACAACGTGGTCGATGCCCGAGGCGAAGGTGGCAGTGGCGGCGGCGGTGGCATGCGTTTCGGCGGCGGCAAAGGGCTGGGGCTCGGGGCGATTCTGCTGATCGTTGGCATCGGCTGGCTCACCGGGCAGGACCCGTTGCAGATTCTTGGCCAGCTCACCGGCCAGATGGAACAGCAGCAACAGCAAACGGCACCCAGTGGCACAGGCGCCAAGGCGCCACCGGCCAACGACCAGCAGGCGGAGTTCGTTGCCTCGGTGCTGGGCGATACCGAGGACACCTGGAAAGCGCTGTTTGCCGAAGCCGGCAAGCAATACCGCGACCCCAAGCTGGTGCTGTTCAGTGGCCAGGTCAATTCGGCCTGTGGCTTTGCTTCGGCGGCGGTGGGGCCGTTCTACTGCCCGGCTGACCAACGGGTGTACCTGGACATGTCGTTCTTCCGCGAAATGGAAACCCGCTTCGCTGCGGCGGGCGACTTCGCCCAGGCCTACGTGATCGCCCACGAAATCGGCCACCACGTACAGACCCTGCTGGGAGTTTCGGCCAAGGTCGATGCCGCACGCCGCAACGGCCAGCGCATGGAGGGCGACAACGGCCTGTTGGTGCGCCAGGAACTTCAGGCCGACTGCCTGGCCGGCGTGTGGGCCTACCAGGCGCAAAAGCGCCTGAACTGGCTGGAACCGGGTGACGTCGAGGAAGCGCTGAACGCCGCCAACGCCATTGGCGATGACCGCCTGCAGCAGCAAGGCCGCGGGCGCGTGGTGCCGGACTCGTTCACCCATGGCACCTCGGCACAGCGAGTGCGCTGGTTCAAGGCCGGGTTTGCCCAAGGTGAGGTGAACAGCTGCGATACCTTCAGCGCACGCAGCCTCTGAAACTGCAGGGGCTCCTTTGCAGCCCCTGATTATCCAGTTACAAATCTGCTGAAAAAGCGTTTCAGCTTCCCTGATCATTGCCGATAACCCCTGCACGAATCAGCGGGCAGCCAGAACAACAACGCCTTGCGATCGAAGATCAAGAGAGCGAAAACTACTTCTGGAGAGCGTGCATGAACAGCTGGTTCGCTAACATCAGCGTCAACCTCAAACTTGGACTGGGCTTCGGCCTGGTGCTGATCCTCACCGGCCTGCTGGCCCTGACCGGCTGGACCAGCCTGGGCAGCCTGATCGACCGCAGCAACTGGATGGGTGACATCGGCCAGCTCAACAAAGACCTGACCGACCTGCGCATCGCGCGTCTGCAGTACATGATCGCCAACGGCGACGATGCTGCCGCCGCCAACACCCAGACCAAGCTGGATGCCTTCAGCAAGCAGCAGGCCTACCTGGCCAGCACCTTCAAAAGCCCGGACAACGTCAAGCTGCTGAATGAGCTGGGCGCAACCATCAGCGCCTACAAGGTGTCGCTGAACAAGATGCGCCAAGGCTACGACGCCACCCGCGCTGCGCGCGTTGCCATGGACGGTTCGGCCACCCGCGCCGACCAGGCCATGGACGCCCTCAGCCAGGAAGTCATGGCGCGCCCAGAGGCCGACAGCGTGCGCCTGGCCCAGTACCAGCTGATCAGCAAGGCCCGCCAGCAACTGCTGCAGGTGCGCATCGACGTACGCGGCTACATTGCCGACAACAGTGCCGCCAACGAGCAGGCCGCCCTGCGCCAGCTGGATGCAGCGCTAGCCGATATCGACAACCTCAAGCGCCGGCTGCCCGCCGAAGACGCCCGCCTGCAACAGTTCGAAAGCTCGGTACTGGCCTACCGTGATGCCGTGCGCCAGTTCCGCGACGCGGTCGCCAACATCACCACCTCACGCGCCGAAATGACCGTGCAGGGCGCCGATATCGTCAAGCGCAGCGATGCGCTGTACCAGATCCAGCTGGAACGCCGCGACATCGAAAGCACCCAGGCCCGCACCCTGCAGGCCATCGCTACCCTGCTGGCACTGCTGGTCGGCGTACTGGCAGCAGTAATGATCACCCGCCAGATCACCGGCCCACTGCGTGAAACCCTGGTAGCGGTAGAAAAGATCGCCAGCGGCGACCTCACCCAGCATGCGCGCATCACCCGCCGCGACGAACTGGGCGTGCTGCAGCAAGGCATCGCGCGCATGGGCACCACGCTGCGCGAGCTGATCAGCGGCATCCGCGATGGCGTCACCCAGATTGCCAGCGCCGCCGAAGAGCTGTCGGCAGTGACCGAACAGACCAGTGCTGGCGCCAACAGCCAGAAGGTCGAGACCGACCAGGTGGCCACCGCCATGCACGAAATGGCCGCAACCGTTCAGGAAGTGGCGCGCAATGCCGAGCAGGCCTCGCATGCCGCCACCGGTGCCGACGACGAAGCCCGCGCCGGCGACCGAGTGGTAGGCGAGGCGATTGGCCAGATCGAGCGCCTGGCCGAGGACATGCACCGCTCCACCGAAGCCATGAACATGCTGCAGCAGGAAAGCCAGAAGATCGGTAGCGTGATGGACGTGATCAAGTCGGTGGCCGAACAGACCAACCTGCTGGCGCTCAATGCGGCGATCGAGGCGGCACGTGCTGGCGAGGCCGGTCGTGGTTTTGCCGTGGTCGCCGACGAAGTGCGCGGCCTGGCCCAGCGCACGCAGAAGTCCACCGAAGAAATCGAAGCGCTGATTGCCAGCCTGCAGGATGGTACCCAGCAAGTAGCGAACGCCATGCAGGGCAGCCGTACCTTGACCGACAGCAGCGTCGAACTGGCACGTAAGGCCGGGGCCTCGCTGGAGAACATCACCAGCACGGTGTCGAGCATCCAGTCGATGAACCAGCAGATTGCTGCGGCGGCGGAGCAACAGAGTGCAGTGGCGGAAGAGATCAGCCGCAGCATCCTGAATGTGCGTGATGTGTCCGAGCAAACGGCGGCGGCCAGTGACGAGACGGCGTCGGCCAGCGTTGAGCTGGCGCGGTTGGGTGGGCAGTTGCAGACGCTGGTCAGCCAGTTCCGCGTCTGACCTGGGTAACCCGGGGCCGCTTTGCGGCCCTATCGCCGGCAGGCCAGGCTCCCACAGCGACCGCACAGGCCTCGTGGGCATCGGCGTCCCTGTGGGAGCTGGCTTGCCGGCGATAGGGCCGGTACAGGTGTCCGCTTACTTGACGATCATCCCCACCCCACGCCCACGCGGATCGGAAGCGGTCTCAAGCTTCGCCCCATCCACCCGGATCGCCTGGATATCGCCCATCTCCCAGCCTTGGTCCTCAAGCACGTAGCCCATCTTCTTCAGCTCATCCGCCACCGGCCCGGTCAGGGGTGCATAGCTGTCAAAGTAGATAGTGTCCTTGGGCAGCAACTGATGGTGCACGCGCTGTGCCGCCACCGCCTTGTCCAGCGGCATACCGTAGTCGTACAGGTTGTTCATCACCTGAAAGATCGAGGTGAAGATCCGCGAACCGCCCGGGGTACCGATGACCAGCTCCACCTTGCCATCACGGGTCATCAAGCTGGGGCTCATCGAGGACAGCATGCGCTTGCCCGGCTCGATTGCGTTGGCATCGCCACCGACTACGCCAAAGGCATTGGCAGCGCCGGGCTTGGCGCTGAAGTCGTCCATCTCGTCGTTGAGCAGGAAGCCTGCGCCCTTCACCACCACGCCACTGCCGTAATCGAGGTTGAGGGTGTAGGTGTTACTGACCGCGTTGCCCTGCTTGTCGACGATCGAGAAATGCGTGGTCTGATGCGGCTCAAGGCCCGGCTTGACCTTGTCGGTGTCGGAAATGGCTTTCGGGTTGACCTGCGCGGCGCGCTTGGCCAGATAGTCCTTGGCCACCAGTTGGTCCACCGGCACCTTGGTGAAGGCCGGGTCGCCCAGGTAGTCGGCACGGTCGGCGAATACGCGCTTCTCGATTTCGGCCAGCAGGTGGATGTACTGCGCCGAGTTGTGCGCCACCCCCTTGAAGTCCGCCGCGCGGTCTTCCTTGATGCCCAGCAACTGGGCCAGGGCGACGCCGCCAGAGCTTGGCGGTGGTGCGGTGTAGACCACGTTACCACGCCAGCTCACCGCCATCGGCTCACGCCATACGGCTTTGTAATCTTTCAAGTCATCCTTGGTGATCAGGCCCTTGTCAGCCTGCATCTGCGCCACCAGCAGGTCGGCAGTCTTGCCCTGGTAGAACTCGCTCACGCCCTTGTCGGCGATGCGTTCCAGGGTCTGGGCCATTTCTGGCTGCTTGAACAGCTCGCCGACCTTCATGTTGCCGAAGTAGTCATTGAAGTTGGTCGCAGTCTTGAACATGCCCTGGGCATCGTTGCGGTACTGGTACTGCTTTTCCGCCACTTTGAAGCCGTTTTTCGCATAGCCGATGGCCGGGGTCAGCAGCTCGCTCCACGGCAGCTTGCCGAACTTCTGGTGCGCCTCCCACAGGCCCATCACCGTGCCAGGCACACCCGCGGCGCGTACCCCGACCAGGCTGAGGTTTTCGATGACCTCGCCCTTGTCGTCCAGGTACATGTTGCGCGTGGCAGCCTTCGGCGCGACCTCGCGGTAGTCCAGGAAGTAGGGCTTGCCGTCGACGAACAGGGTCATGAACCCACCACCGCCGATGTTACCGGCCTCCGGGTAGGTCACAGCCAGGGTGAAGGCGGTTGCCACGGCGGCGTCTACCGCGTTGCCGCCCTTTTTCAGAATATCGGCGGCTACCTGTGCACCATATTGATCGGGCGCAGCCACTGCGCCGCCCTCCAGCGTGGCGGCATAAACCGAGGAACAGCTCAGGATCGCGGCTGCGAGAGCCAGGTACTGGAACGGGACGATACGCATGACACTTCCTTGGTGTTGTTTTTGTTGAGCAGTCAGTAAGGCCGAAGCGTTTCGACTGTGCAATCAACCATAGGAAATTTCGCCGCCTGTGGACAGGATCTGTCGCGTTCAGGCAACTCAGCAAGCGTACATCGCCAGCTTGCGCTGGATGAAATCAAGGAAGCACTGGATACGCAGCGCCAGCTGGGTATTGCGGTAGTACACCGCGTGGATCGGCTGGCGGTAGCCATTGTTGGCCGCGGCCAGGACCACTTGCAGGCGCCCGGCGCGGATGTCCTCATGGGTCATGAAGTGCGACAGGCTGACGATGCCCTCGCCGGCCAGTGCCAGCTGGCGCAGGGTCTCGCCACTGGAGGCGATCAGTGCCGGGCGGATGCTGAAGCGGTCACCCTGGGCGTGGCGCAGCGGCCAATGGTTGAGCGATTCGGGCTGGCTGAAGCCGAGCAGGCAGTGGTTGGCCAGGTCCTCGACCCGCTGCGGCGTGCCGTGCTGCGCCAGGTAGGCCGGGCTGGCCAGTACCTGCACCGGGCTGCAACCCAGGTTGCGCGCGTGCAGGCTGGAATCGGCCAGTTCGCCGATGCGGATCGCCACATCGGTGCTTTGCTCCAGCAAGTCGATGATCAGGTCATCGGTGTTCAGTTCCAGCTCGATGCCCGGGTACTCGCGACGGAACTCACCGATCCACGGCAGGATGGCATGCAGCATGAACGGCGCAGCGGCGTTGATGCGAAGGCGCCCGGTGGGCGTCTGGTGGTTCATCGACAGGCGCTCTTCCATCTCGTCCATCTGCTCCAGGATCAGCCGTGAGCGCTCAAGGAAGTAGCGGCCCTCTTCGGTGAGGTCCATGCGCCGGGTGGTACGGTTGACAAGAGTGGTACCCAGCTTGCCCTCCAGGCGCGACAAGGTGCGGCTGACGGCGGACGGGGTCTGCCCCATCTGCTCGGCAGCGGCAGAAATCGAGCCGCAGTCGATGACGGCGACGAATACCTGGAGTTCTTCGGATCGGGTTTTCACATTCGCGCCTGTGATGGGTACCTGCCTGGATTAGATCGCCTTGCCGAACACCTTGTCCAGATGTGCTTCGTAGGCCGCCAATGCCGCCGGCACATCCGGGCGCTTCATCACATCCACCGCCAGGTAAGTCGGCAGGCCGGTCATGCCAAGGAACTGGTTAGCCTTGTGGAACGGGAAGTACACGGCATCCACACCCTTGCCTTCGAAGAAATCACTCGGGTCATCGAACGCCTGCTGCGGCGCATTCCAGGTCAGCGACAGCATGTACTGCTTGCCGTGCAACAGGCCACCGCTGCCGTACTTCTGCGAATGATCCGAACGGGTACGGCCATCGTTGGCATAAAGGCTGCCATGGCCAGCGGTAAAGACTTCGTCGATGTACTTTTTCACGGTCCAGGGTGCGCCCATCCACCAGCCCGGCATCTGGTAGACGATCACATCGGCCCAGAGAAACTTCTCAACCTCGGCCTGCACGTCGTAGCCGCCGTCGATAAAGGTTTGCTGCACATCGAAGCCCGCGCGGTCCAGGTGAGCGATTGCAGCTTCGTGCAAGGTCGCGTTGAGGCGGCCTTCGGAGTGAGCGAACTGTTTACCACCATTGAGCAGAAGGATCTTTTTCATGCTGGCCTCCCGGGCCGCGTCAAAATTTGATGCCGGCAGGTTAGAGGCTCGCGGGGGCGGGATACAGGGGTGACTGGGCAAAATACAATTGACCGGAAGTCACGAATGAGCAAAGTATTATTGCCGTAGAATCGACTCACCACCCATCACCGAGTAGCGCCCCATGAGTGAGCAGTTCGCCTTTATCCTCAAAGCCAAGACCCGCCCGGAAATGGCTGATGCGTTCGAAACCCTGTTCCGCCCCTTCGTCGAGCCCAGCCGCCAGGAGCCGGGCTGCATCGAGTACCACATGCTGCGCGACCAGCAGGACCCGAGCCTGTTCGTGTTCTTTGAAGTGTGGGCCGACCAGGCCGCGCTGGATGTGCACTCGGCCTTGCCGCACATGAAGGCGTTTTTTGAAAAGCGCATGGACTACCTGGAGCGCGATTTCGATATCCAGCGGGTCGACATGCTCAGCGCATCAAGCGCTAGCCGTTGATCAGCAAGTGGCCGCCCAGGGCGGCCAGGCCGATGAAGAAGCAACGTTTGAACAGCAGCGCGCTGATGCGCTGACGCAACCACTGCCCGGCCAGCATGCCGAGCAAGGCGGGCGCCAACATCAGCAGCGAAGCCCCCAACGCCTGGCCACCAAGGGCATCCTGCCCGGCCAGGCCAACGGCCAGCGCCAAGGTCGACACCGTGAACGACAGGCCCAGGGCCTGGATCATCTGTTCACGGCTCAGGCCCAGGCTTTGCAGGTAGGGCACAGCAGGTATCACGAAAACCCCGGTTGCCGCCGTGACCACCCCCGTCAACAGCCCGCAGACCGGCCCAAGCCAACGCTCGTGCGCCGGCGCCAGGTGCAAGCCCGGGCCGACCAGCCCGTACAACGCATACACCAGCAAAGCCGCACCCAACGCGTGGATGGCCCATGGGCCACTGTCGATCCCCAGCCAGGCACTGCCCAGCAAGGTGCCAATGAAGATCAGCGCCAGCATCGGCCCCAGCCGCACCAGCAACGCCCGCAGGTGCCCGCCGCTGGCCAGTTGCCAAAGGTTGGTGAGGGTCGACGGCACGATCAGCAGTGCAGCTGCCTGCGCCGGCGGCATAGCCAGCCCCAGCAGGCCCATGGCGATGGTCGGCAGGCCCAGGCCGATCACCCCCTTGACCGCGCCGGCCAGCAGGAAGGTAAGCACTACCAGCAGCGAAAGGGCTGGGCCAATGTCCTGGTAGAAAGCTAGAAAAGTAGTCATGGGCTGATGATGGCGGTTTCCGGCCAGCGGGAAAATCTGCCATATACTCAGCCAGACTCTTGTAAAGACAGAGCCACATGCATTTCGACCTGATCGACCTCAAGCTGTTCCAGCACACCCTGGAGTGCGGCAACATCACTGCCGGCGCCAGCCGCAGCCACCTGTCACTGCCGGCAGCCAGCGCACGCATCCGCGCCATGGAGGCATCGCTGGGTATCCCGTTGCTGCAGCGCAACCGCCGTGGCGTGCAGCCGACACCGGCGGGTCAGGCACTGCTGCAGCATGCACGCCTGATAGCGCAGCAGGTCGAGCGCTTGCAGTTTGATCTGGGCCAGTACGCACAAGGGCAGCAGGGCCAGGTACGCCTGCTGTGCAACACAGCAGCACTCACGGAGTACCTGCCAGAACTGCTGGCCAGCTACCTGGCTGCACATCCCGGGGTCAGCGTAGATGTACAGGAGCTGCCGAGCCTGCGCATCGTGCAGGCGATTACCCAGGGCATGGCGGACCTTGGCATCGTTTCGACCGCAGCGCCCAACGAACACCTGCAAACCCGGCCGTTTCGCGACGACCCGCTGGTACTGGTGACGCCCTTGGGCCACCCGCTGGCCAGCGCGGTCGCGCCCAGTTTCATCGACAGCCTGGTGCATGGCCATGTCGGGCTGGGTGCCAGTAGCGCGTTGGCGTTGTACCTGGAAGAACAGGCCCTGCGTGAGGGGCGCCGTATGCGTGTGCGGGTGCGGGCCGAGGGTTTCGATGGGGTAATCCGCATGGTTGCAGGCGGGGCCGGGGTCGGGGTGGTACCGCTGGCAGCCGTGAAGCGCTGGCAAGGCGTGCTGCCGTTGCACTGGGTGGCGCTGGAGGAGGCGTGGGCCAACCGCAAGTTGCTGGTGTGCGCGCGGGACTTTGCGGCGTTGCCGGGCTATGCCGCAGCATTGGTGACCACCCTCACCCGTTGAAGCGTCAGTTCCTGCACAGTGGGTGCATTTTTTCGGCCGGTCGCACACAATCCCCCATCGCACCACGAAAAAGGATTTTCCAGTGGCATCGATCTACCAGCTCAAACCGCGCTTCCAGGCCCTGCTGCGCCCAGCAGTCCAGCGCCTTTACGACCGCGGTGTCACCGCCAACCAGGTTACCGTCGCCGCCGCCGTGGTGTCGGTCCTGCTGGGCTTGTTATTGGCCGCCCTGCCCCACGTCACCTGGCTGTTCATCCTGATACCGGTGTGGATGCTGCTGCGCATGGCACTGAACGCCGTCGACGGCATGTTGGCCAGGGAGTTCGGCCAGCAATCTACCCTCGGCGCCTACCTCAACGAACTCTGCGACGTGATCGCCGACGCTGCCCTGTACCTGCCCTTCGCCCTGCTGGCCGGGGTTTCTCCGGTGCTGGTGGTGCTGGTGGTGCTGTGTGCCACTTTCAGCGAATACGCCGGCGTCATGGGCCCGCTGGCTGGCGCCTCGCGCCGTTACGACGGCCCCATGGGCAAAAGCGACCGGGCCTTTGCCTTCGGCGTGCTGGGCACCGGGGTCGCCTTTGGCCTGCTGAACGGCAGCTGGATCAATGGCCTGCTGCTGGTCATCCTCGCGCTCTCGCTCTATACCCTCTACAACCGGGTTCGCCAGGGGCTGGCCGAAACCCGCTGAGCCCAAAGCCGCCGCAAAAAGGACGTTGATAATGCGCCAAGCGCAAGCGCTGCACTTCTCCACCCATGACGGTGTCGAGTTGCACTACCGTCATTGGCCTGCCACCCGCAACGAGCACCAGCCACGCCGGGCCGTGGTGATGTTCCACCGCGGCCATGAACACGGCGGGCGCATGGCCCACCTGGCCGATGAACTGGACATGCCGGGCTATGATTTCTTCGCCTGGGATGCCCGCGGCCATGGCCAGTCGCCAGGCGCACGCGGGGACAGTCCGGGGTTTGCCACCAGCGTGCGCGACGTGCAGACCTTCATCGAACATATCCAGGCCCATCACGGCATCGCCGAGCACGACCTGGTGGTGCTGGCGCAAAGCGTCGGCGCGGTGCTGATTGCCACCTGGGCCCACGACTACGCGCCCAAGGTACGCTGCCTGGTGCTGGCCTCGCCCGCGTTCAAGGTCAAGCTGTACGTGCCATTCGCCCGCCCTGGCCTGAAGCTGCTCAAGGCCTTGCGCGGCAACTTCTTCGTCAACAGCTACGTCAAGCCACGCCTGCTCACTCACGACCCCGAGCGGGTGATGTCGTACGTGGCCGACCCGCTGATCAGCCGGCCAATTTCGGTGACCATGCTGCTGGGCCTGTACGAAGCCGCTGACCGGGTAGTGGCGGATGCCCAGGCCATTCAGGTACCCACCCAATTGCTGGTATCCGGGGCCGACTTCGTGGTCGAGCGCCAGCCGCAGGAGCGCTTTTTCGAACGGCTGGGCTGCACGCGCAAGGAAATGCACATCCTGCCGGGCTTCTTCCACGACACCCTCGGTGAGCGTGACCGGGCCCATGCCCTGAAGCGGATCGAACGGTTCGTAGAGCACTGCTTCGCCAGCCCCGCCGCCCTGCCGTCACTGCTTGATGCCGACAAGACGGGCGCCAGTTGCGCCGAAGCCGAAAGCCTGGCCGCACCGTTGCCGCGCCACTCGCCGCGTGACCTTTACTGGCGCGCCACCCGCGCCGGGCTTAGCCTGGGCAAGGGGTTGTCTGCGGGGGTGAAACTGGGCTTCGACACCGGCTTCGATTCGGGCAGCACGCTCGACTACGTGTACCGCAACCAACCAACCGGCAAGGGCAAGCTGGGCCGCCTGGTCGACCAGAACTACCTCGACGCCATCGGCTGGCGTGGCATTCGCCAGCGCAAGCTGCACGTCGAGGAACTGCTGCGCCTGGCCATCGCCCGGCTGCGCGAACAACAGCGGCCCGTGCACATTGTCGACATCGCCGCCGGCCATGGCCGCTACATCCTCGAAGCACTGCAAGACCTTGAGCAGTTGCCGGACTCGATCCTGCTGCGCGACTACAGCGAGCTTAACGTGCAGCAAGGTAGCGCGCTGATCACCGAGAAGGGCCTGGCCGACATCGCCCGCTTCGTCCAGGGCGATGCCTTCGACCGCCAGAGCCTGGCCACGCTGGAGCAACCGCCGACCCTGGCGGTGGTCTCGGGGCTCTACGAACTGTTCCCCAGCAACCAGCTGGTGGGCAACTCGCTGGCCGGCCTGGCCGATGCCGTGGAAGATGGCGGTTATCTGGTCTACACCGGCCAGCCGTGGCACCCGCAACTGGAGATGATCGCCCGCGCCCTTACCAGCCACCGGGGTGGCGAGGCCTGGGTGATGCGACGCCGCAGCCAGGCCGAAATGGACCAGTTGGTAGAGGCGGCCGGTTTCCGCAAGCTGGCCCAGCGCATTGATGAATGGGGGATTTTCAGCGTCAGCCTGGCACAGCGGGTGCGCTGAATGAACCCGTCACGCGAGCCAGGGCTGATCCGCCGGGGCGTGTTCTGGCTTCTGCTGCTGGGGCCGTTGTTTTTCCTCAGCTATGGGCTGGCGAACAACCATACCGCCGGGCGTAGTGATGTCGGCAGCCTGGTGTTCGGCTGGGAGCGCAGCATGCCGCTGTGGCCCTGGACGATCATCCCGTACTGGTCGATCGACTTGCTCTACGGGCTGTCCTTTCTGCTGCCGCGCACACGCCAGGAAATGGACCGGCACGCGCTGGCACTGCTCAGCGCACAGGTGATCAGTGTCACCTGCTTCCTGCTGTGGCCGCTGCGGTTCACCTTCGAACGGCCAGAGCTGGGTGGGTTGTTCGGCTGGCTGTTCGATGTACTGATGGGCTTCGACAAACCGTTCAACCAGGCGCCATCGCTGCACATTGCGCTGCTGGTGATCATCTGGACGATGTTTGCCCGGCATGTGCAGCGCCAGCCCTGGCGATGGCTGATGCATGGCTGGATGGCGTTGATCGGGGTGTCGGTACTGACCACCTGGCAGCATCATTTCATCGATGTACCCACGGGTGCATTGGCGGGGTTTGCCTGCGTGTGGCTGTGGCCGCGTCAGGGTCGACTGCCCTGGCAACAGGCGCGCCTGGCACAGGATGCCAAGCGCTGGCGGGTGGCGTTTTATTATGCCGTCGGCGCTGTTTTGTGCGCTGTGCCTGCCGTTGTGTCGGGCGGCGCCTGGTTGTGGTTGGCCTGGCCGGCCGTGTCGCTGGCACTGGTTGCGCTGAACTATGGTGTGTTGGGTGCACGCGGGTTTCAGAAAGGCGCCGATGGGCGCTTGTCGAATGCGGCCAGCTGGCTGCTGGCACCGTATTTGGTCGGAGCGTGGGTCAATTCGCGGCTCTGGACCCGGCACCACCCACAGGCCGATGAAGTGTGCGATGGCGTGTATCTAGGGAGGATCCCAGGGCACAGCACACCATTCGCTGCGATTGTGGATTTGTGCGCCGAGCTGCCTTGCGCTGTCAGCCGCCCTGCTGCGGACATTTGTGGGAGCGGCCTTGTGTCGCGAAAGGGCTGCGCAGCAGCCCCGGCAATGTCTGCTGCGAAGCTGAACGGGGGCCGCTTCGCGCCCCTTTCGCGACACAAGGCCGCTCCTGCAACGGTCGCGCCAGCCTTTGAGTATCAGTGTTTCCCTACCCTGGATCTGATAGCGCCGGACGTTGCCCTGTTACAACAGGCCGCCAACGCCATCGAACGCCTGCGCGCCCAAGGCCCCTTGCTGGTCTGCTGTGCTCTGGGCTATTCACGCAGCGCCAGCGCCGTGGCCGCCTGGCTGCTGCTCTCCGGCCGCTGCAGCGACGCCCAGCAGGCCGAAGCACTGATCCGCAAAGCCCGCCCCGGCATCGTTCTGCACCCGGCACACCGCCTGGCCTTGCAACAGCTTGGAGCACTGCCATGAACCTGCGTGTGGTGGCCAGCCTGCTGGGTCGCGGCAAACAGCTGGAACGCTTGTCCGACGGCCTCACCCTGCTGGCCCTGGCCTACGGCCTTGCACCTTTGTTGGGTGCCCCACTTCAACCGCTGGCCAGCCTGCTGTGCGGCGTGCTGCTGGTGCTTGGCGTGATGCACAAGTACTGGGCCATCCGCGTGGCCATAGATGCCGAACTGTTCACCCACCTCGCCAGCAGCAACCACCTGGCAGCGGACACCCAGGCCCTGGACCGCGCCCTGTTCGAGCTGAAACTGAAACCGCAGGCCACGGACGCCCGCGCCTGGCCTGACCGCAGCCAGGCCGCACTGAACCTGTTGCGCCGCCAGGCAGCGTGCCTGGGCCTGCAGTTGTCGCTGGCCTTGGCTACCCTGCTGACACTGCCTTTGAAGGGATGACCTCCGATCCATGCTCGCCAACCTGACCGCCTACCTCATCACCTCCGCCGCCCGTCTGATCACGGGTGCCCGCGCCCTGTGGCTGGGTTGCACGCCGCTGCCAGTGCAGCGCCTGTACTTCGCCAACCACACCAGCCACGGTGACTTCGTGCTGCTGTGGGCTTCACTGCCGCAGCCCTTGCGCAAACGCACCCGCCCGGTGGCCGGCGCGGACTACTGGGCCAAGCCGGGCATCCGCGATTTTCTCATTCGCAAGGTGTTCAACGGCGTATTGATCGACCGCCAACGCAGCGAAGGCCAGGGCAGCCCGCTACAGCCGATCCTTGAAGCCGTGGCTCAAGGCGACTCGCTGATCTTCTTCCCGGAAGGCACGCGTAACCTGGGCGACGAGCCACTGATGCCGTTCAGAAGCGGGTTGTACCACCTGGCCGCGGCCAACCCCGACGTCGAGCTCGTACCGGTATGGATCGCCAATCTCAACCGGGTGATGCCCAAAGGCCGCGCCCTGCCCCTGCCGTTGCTGTGCACACTGAGCTTTGGCGAACCGCTGCACCTGCACGCTGACGAAAGCAAGCAGGCCTTTCTCGAGCGGGCCAGCCAGGCCCTGCTGACCCTGGCCCCGAAGGATGCCTGACATGGACGACAACACCCTTTCCCTGTTCGCCGGCATCGGCGCCCTGCTGCTGCTCGCCAGCGTGACCGGCCGCCTGCTGAAGTGGCGCGCCGGCCCGGCGCCACACGCGGTGATCGACAACCTCAACGCCCGCATCAACGCCTGGTGGGTGATGGTGCTGGTGATCGGCATCGCCTTCCTCTTCGGTAAATACGGCGTGATCGTGCTGTTCTATGGCGTGTCGTTCTATGCCCTGCGCGAATTCATGACCCTCACCCCGACCCGGCGCAGCGACTACCCGGCGCTGGTGGCAGCGTTTTATGTGGCACTGCCGGTACAGTACGTGCTGATCGCCATGGACTGGTACGGCCTGTTCAGCATCTTCATCCCGGTGTACCTGTTCCTGCTGCTGCCGATTTTGGCCAGCTTCGGCGGCGATACCACGCGTTTTCTCGAACGTGCGTCGAAGGTGCAGTGGGGGCTGATGATTGCGGTTTACTGCGTATCGTCGGTGCCCGCCTTGATGACCCTGGACATCCCCGGCTACGAGGGGCGGAACCTGCTGCTGATCGCCTGGCTGATCCTGGTGGTGCAGATCAGCGACGTGCTGCAATACGTGTGCGGCAAGCTGTTTGGCAAGCACAAGGTGGCCCCCAACCTGTCACCATCCAAGACCGTAGAAGGGTTGGCCGGCGGCGTGGCACTGGCCACCCTGATCGGCGCCCTGTTGTGCTGGATCACCCCGTTCACCTTCTGGCAGGCCGCGCTGATGGCGTTGGCGGTCAACGCCATGGGCTTCTTCGGCGGGCTGGTGATGTCGGCGATCAAGCGCGACCGCGGGGTGAAGGATTGGGGCCACATGATCGAAGGCCACGGCGGCATGCTCGATCGCATGGACTCGGTGTGCTTTGCCGCGCCGGTGTTCTTCCACTTTGTGCGGTACTGGTGGGCGTAACGAATGCACGCGTCCGCGATCAGTGTGAAAGCGCCAGTTCTCGCAACGCAGCCGAAGCCAGAAAACCGGAGCGGGATGCATAACGGTGATCACGCTTCACTTTTTCGTCTATCCGCTGAAGCAGGTTTTCCGGCAGCGTTGCATTGAAGCGAACCGCTTTGCCCAGATAGGGAGTGACGTCAAAATCCACTACGGCCCACACCCCGCCTTCATAGTCGGGGTTCGCCACATGGACATCGACTTCCTGTGCCTGCGGCAACGGCTCGTTATCTGCTACCAACCCTTCGAAATGAAGCGCCAGCGCCTCCTGAACGTTCTCCAGCGCCTGTGCGACTGTAGCGCCGGCGGAGAAGCAACCGGGCACATCGGGAACGGTCACGCCGTAATCCGAGCCGGTGTCTTTGTGTAATACGACCGGAATCTTCATTGATTACCTCCGTTGACGCTCGTGCTGGCAACGCTACCGGTTTGAATCAGACCGGCCTGTTTCAGAATGCTGCGTACCGTGCCTTTGGGCAGTTCGGTCTTGGGATGAGGAACAGTTACTCGCCCCTTTTTTGTGGGGTGCCTAAATTGGTGATGACTGCCTTTTACCTCGACCTCATACCACCCGTCAGCTTCGATTAGCTGGATGACTTCACGACTGCGCATGCACACTTCCTTCGGCAGTCGATGTGTATCATACACACCGAATTAACCAGAACAAAGCGCAGTACACACTATGCATACGTCTTGAGACTAGCGGACAGTCTGGATGAATCTGTAGGGACATGCGGAGTGACATGAAGGAAGTATCACCCTGCCACCGATGTCCTTGGAATCGTTGCCGACTCATGCCGCCGCAAGCGCCGACAGTGTGCACGTTGGGCTTGCGCACATCACTGTCGAGGTAAACCGCCTGCCATAGCGCGAGCAGACAGCTGGACGTCGAGCCCAGGCAACTGCGGCTCGGCCGATGGCCCTATGGTGACCAGTCATTCAGCCAGTCACCAGGAGTTGTCCCATGTCCGATTTCATCACCGTCCTGCGCGAAACCTGCCCGACGCCGGTCGTGGACGCCACCAAGTGGAAGCGCATCGGCGGCGATCCGCACACCGTCAACCTCAATGCCTACCTGTCGGCCGACGGCAGCAAGATCATGGGCACCTGGATCTGCACCCCGGGCAAGTTCGAGGTCAACTACGAGAAGTGGGAGTTCTGCCACTTCCTTGATGGCTACTGCATCATCACCCCGGAAGGCGAAGAGCCGAAGCACCTGAAAGCCGGTGACGTGTTCGTGATCGAGCCCGGGATGAAAGGCACCTGGGAAGTGGTCGAGACCGTGCGCAAGTATTTCGTCTTCGCCTGATTTGTAAACTTCACCGGCCCTATCGCCGGCAAGCCGGGCTCCCACAGGTACAGCACTGGCCTTCAAACCAGCGCTGGACCTGTGGGAGCCCGGCTTGCCGGCGATAGGGCCGGAACAGGCAAAAAAAATCGCGGGGCAGGTGCCCTTCCCTCTGGTGCGCAGTTACAGAGGGAAGGCCGCCTGGCCCGCGATGAAGCCCACCTCTTGCGTCAATCTTTCTTGCGATAACCCTCGACGATGGCCGAGAAGTCCTTGCCTCCCTCGCCACGCAGGCTCATGGCCTGATACAGCTGCTGGGCCACGGCGCCGAGGATCACCGGTTGGTGAGCCTGGCGTGCCGCTTCAGTGGCCAGCCCTAAATCCTTGAGCATCAGTTCGGCGCCAAAGCCGCCGGTATAGCCACGCGATGCCGGTGCCGTTTCGATAATGCCCGGCCACGGGTTGTAGGTGTCCGAACTCCAGCAACGCCCGGTCGAGCTGTTGATAATGCCGGCCAGCACCTTGGTGTCGATGCCCAGCGCGTTGCCCAGGGCCATGGCCTCGGACACGCCAATCATCGAAATACCCAGCAGCAGGTTGTTGCAGATCTTGGCGATCTGCCCGGTGCCGACTTCACCGCAATGCACGATGTTGCGGCCCATCTGCTCCAGTACCGGCTTGAGCGTGGCGAACAGCTCGGCGCTGGCACCGACCATGAAGGTCAGGGTACCCGCCGCTGCGCCGCCAGTGCCACCGGAGACCGGCGCGTCGCCCAGGTCCACGCCTTTGGCCGCTGCTGCCTTGGACACATCACGGGCGGTCTGGGGGTCGATGGTGCTGCAGTCCACGGTAGGCGTACCGGCACGAATACCGGCCAGCACGCCATCCTCGTTCAGGTACACGCTGCGCACATGGGCCGCAGCTGGCAGCATTGTGATCACCAGCTCGCTGTTGGCCGCCGCGTCCTTGGGCGACGGGCTGATCTGCCCACCCAGTTCTGCCAGCTCGGCCAGCACGGCCTTGTTGAGGTCGAACAGGTTCAGTTGGTGCCCGGCCTTGATCAGGTTGCGGGCCATGGGCGCGCCCATGTTGCCGAGGCCGATGAATGCGATACGCATGACTTCTCCTTAGCGCAGGCTGATGGTGGTGTTCACACCGTCATTGATGCTGTCGTCATCAAACCAGCGGGCGGTGACGGTCTTGGTCTGAGTGTAGAACTGCACCACTTGCTTGCCGTACGGGCCGAGGTCGCCGAGCTTGGAGCCACGGGAGCCGGTGAAGCTGAAGAACGGTACCGGTACCGGGATCGGGATGTTGATGCCGACCTGGCCGATATCGATTTCGCTCTGGAACTTGCGCGCTGCCGCGCCGCTCTGGGTGAACAGGCCGGTGCCGTTACCGAACGGGTTGGCGTTGACCAGCGCAATGGCCTCGTCGAGGGTATCGACCTCCAGGGTGACCAGCACCGGGCCGAAGATTTCCTGGGTATACACCTGCATGTCGGTCTTCACGCCCGAGAACAGGGTTGGGCCAACGAAGTTGCCTTGCTCGTAGCCCGGCACCGTGACCTCGCGGCCGTCGAGTTCCAGCTTGGCGCCTTCCTTGATGCCGCTTTCGATCAGGCCCAGCACACGCTCCTTGGCGCGTTTGGAAACCACCGGGCCAACGTCGGTGCCCGGTTCGCAGCCGGCATTGACCTTGAGCTTGCTCGCCGCGTCCTTGATGTCGGGCAGCCACTCACGGGCCTTGCCCACCAGCACCGCCACCGAGGTGGCCATGCAGCGCTGGCCCGCCGCGCCGAAGGCAGCACCGACCAGGGCGTTGACGGTTTGCGTGCGGTTGGCATCGGGCAGCACTACCGCGTGGTTCTTGGCGCCCATCATCGACTGCACGCGCTTGCCGTGCTGGCTGCCGAGGTTGTACACATGGGTGCCGACTTCGGTAGAACCGACGAAGGAAATTGCCTTGATGTCCTGATGCGTGCAGATGGCATCCACCACTTGCTTGCCACCGTGCACCACGTTGAGCACGCCTGCCGGTACGCCGGCTTCCAGCGCCAGCTCGACCAGCAGCATGGTCGACAGCGGATCCTGCTCGGAAGGTTTGAGCACGAAGGTGTTGCCGCAGACGATGGCCATGGGGAACATCCACAGCGGGATCATGGCCGGGAAGTTGAACGGAGTGATACCGGCGCATACGCCGATTGGCTGGCGCAGGGTGTAGGTATCGACACCGCCGGCGACGTTCTCGGCGAACTCGCCCATCTGCAGGGTACCAATGGACGCGGCGTGTTCGACCACTTCCAGGCCGCGGAAGATATCGCCTTCAGCATCGGCCAGGGTTTTGCCCTGCTCGGCGCTGAGCACCTGGGCAATGCGTTTGGTGTGTTCGCGGATCAGCGCCTGCAGCTTGAGCATGATGCGCATGCGCGCGCCAATCGGGGTGTTGCGCCAGGTCTGGAACGCGCTGTGGGCAGCCGCCACGGCAGCGTCGACTTCCTCGACGGTGGCGAACGGCACGCGCGCCAGCACCTCTTGGGTGGCCGGGTTGACGATGTCGCGCCACTCGGTAGTTTTCGATTCGACCCACTGGCCGTTGATCAGCAGCTTCACCTGCTCGACCTTGGTGCTGTTAGGGGACTGCGGTGCGTTCATCTGCGTTCTCCTTGGAATTATTGTCGGGACGAGATCGCCAGCGCCAAGCAAACGCGAGGTGGCGTCCTGAGGCTTGTTTCGAGTATAGATGTGCAAACATCCAACAAGAACGCACAAAAAAACCGGATCATCATGCAAAAAGACCTCACATCCCTGAGCGCGCTCAACTGGGACGACCTGAAGTTTTTCCTTGAAGTGGCCCGCACCCGCAAGGCCAGCAGCGCCGCCAAACGCCTGAGCGTGGACTACACCACGGTGTCGCGGCGGATCAGCTCGCTGGAGGGGGCGCTGGGCACGTTGCTGTTCGAAAAGTCGCGGACCAACGGCTTTGTCCTCACCGCCGAGGGCCAGCGCTTGCTCGGTTATGCCGAGTCGATCGAAAGCACGCTGCACATGGCGTGCGAGCAGGTGTCCGGGTCGGGCGTGGCGTTGTCGGGGCATGTACGCATGGGCTGCACCGAGGGCTTCGGCAGCTTTTTCATCACCCCACAGCTAAGCCACTTCGTTGATGCCTACCCGGCGATTTCTGTGGATATCCTGCCACTGCCGCACTTCATCAGCCTGTCCAAGCGCGAGGCGGACATCGTCATTGCCCTGGAGCGGCCGGAGCATGGGCCTTATGTGTGCTGCAAGCTGTGCGATTACCGCTTGCGGCTGTATGCGACCCAGGATTACCTGGACGGCCATGCGCCGATCCGCCAGGTAGCGGACTTGGCCAAACACCCGTTCATCAGTTACGTGGATGACCTGGCGTTCAGTTCGGAGCTTTTGTACCTGGCCAACCTGATTCCCGGTGCCAACGCGCACTTGCGCAGTACCAGTGTGATTGCGCAGTACACCGCCGCGTTGCAGGGGCGTGGGCTGGCGATACTGCCGTGCTTCCTTGCGGCGCAAGACCCGCGGCTGGTGACGGTGCTGCCCGAGGAGATCGAGGTGACGCGGCAGTTCTGGATGTACTGCCGGGAGGACTTGCGCAAGTTGAAGCGCATTACCTTGCTGTGGGATTACATCCGTGGGGTGACCGAGGCGAATGCACCGTTGTTGATGGGGGAAACCCGCGACATGCGCTTTGCCCAGGAGTGATGCTGCTGCGTAGCTCCTTTGCAGGAGCAGCCTTTTGCTGCGAAGGGGCCGGTCATGGCAATACAACTGCTGTGCCTGGTCTGGCCTCTTCGCAGCACAAGGCTGCTCCTACAGAGAAATGTGATAGCTCAGCGGACAGCGATCAGTAGGACGCCACCACGATCGACACCCGACGGTTTTCGGTGCGCCCGGCACTGGTGCGGTTGTCCGCCACTGGCTGGCTGCTGCCCAGGCCGCGGCTCTGGATGTTCTGCGCCTGCATGCCAACCCCGACCAGCGCCCTGGTCACGCTCTGCGCACGGCGCTCGGACAACTGCTGGTTGTACGCCGCTTTGCCCGACGAATCGGCATGGCCGTCCACCCGCACGCCCTGGATGCCAACGCCAAGCAGCGCCTTGCCAATGCGCTCGACAATTGCCTGGCTCTGGCCGTTGAGGCCATCCAGATCGCTACCGAACAGCACTTTGCCAGACAAATCATAGGCCCAGCCTTCATCGGTGGGGGTAAAGCCTTCGCGCTTGAGCACGGCGATCTGTTCGGGGGTCAGGCCTTTTTGGGGGGGGCTCTGGCAACCGGTCAGCGCCAGCACGGCGAGCAACAACGCCCAAAGGGGGAAACGTAAAGCGTGTATCACGGGTTCAACTCCTGTTCTTGATTTCATTGGCGGACCGTTCCGTCTGCGCCACTTGCCAATGGCCACGGCGTTTGCGCTTGGCCTGGTACATCGCCGCATCGGCGGCATTGAGAAGACTGGCGGGGTCAGCGCCGTCATCCGGGTAATAGGCAATACCGACACTCAGTGAGGTAGCGATACTGCGGCCACTGTCCAGCTGCACGGGCAGCTTCATGCTGGCAACAATCTTCTCGGCAATGAGCTCGGCGTCCTCGCGCGACTGCAAAGGCGTGAGCAGTACCGCAAACTCATCACCGCCCAGGCGTGCCACCAAGTCGTGCTCACGCAGTTGGGCACGCACGCGGTCGGCCACGCTGATCAGTACTTCGTCACCCACGGCATGGCCGAGGGTGTCGTTGATCTGCTTGAAGTGGTCGCTGTCGAGGAACAGCAGCGCCAGGTGGTCTTGCTGCCGCGCAGCGTTTCGCACGCTGCGGTTCAGGCGCCCTTCGAAGAAGGCGCGGTTGGGCAGGCCGGTCAGGCTGTCGTGGCTGGCCTGGTGGGCAAGGGTCTGGTTTTCGTTCTGCAGGTGGCTGTGCCATACCTCCAGTTCGTCGAGCAGGGCATTGAAGTCGTTGCCCAGTTCGTTGAGTTCGGCAATCGGTGCTTCCGGCACGCGCCGGTCGAAACTGCGCTCGCGGCGGGCGGCGTGGGCGACGCTGGCCAGGCCACGCAGCGGCCGGACGATATCGCTGAGCAGTCGCCGCGACAGGTATTGCGCCGCCAAGGCACTGAGTATTGTGCAGAACAGGATGCCGGCCAAGCCGCTCAGCAGGAACAGCAACAGGCTACGGCCCTGGCCGACCAGTTCGATGTGCCCGACCTGCTGTTGCTGGTGCAGGATCGGCAGGTTCACCGGCTCATCCAGCAACGCGGTGGCAACCTGCACTTCAAGCTTGGCGAGCATGCCAGTATCGGCGCGTTGCCAGTGCGCCAGCAGCTCGCCTTCGTCGTTGAAGACCTTGGCCTCGGCCACCTCCTCGCGACTGGCGATCAGCGCCAGCGATTCATTGGCCGCAGCACTGTCATCGAATACCACCGCCGCTTCCACGGTGTAGTTGATCGACCGGGCGATCAGGTGCAGGTTGTGATTGGCGTAGACGCGCAGGGCGAGCACGCCCAGCAGCGTGAGTGAAATACCGGCCAGGCCCACGGCGAGCAAGGCAACGCTGAGGTGGCCACGGCCCAGCACCGAGCGCAGGGTCGGGCGCACTCCCTGCTTGCGGCTCGGCTTCATGGCTGCACCGCCCGGCGCCGCGACAACTGCAGCACACTGGGGTGGATGCGTACGCCGGAACGCGCAACCGAGTCGAGGTTGACGTCAAAGGCCACCTGCTGGTCGCTGACCCGCAGGCAGAACAGGCTGCCAACCGTACACGGGTCGTTCGCTTCGCTGATGCTCAGTACCGGGTGGCCGCTGACGCGCTCGAACAGCCGGTCACGCTGGCCCTGGTCGAGTTTGCCGATGTAGATGGCATCGCAGGCTTGAGCGACCTGAGTGTCTTCTGCCAGCAGGCGCCGCACCTGCAGCGGGCGGCCGGACTCCTGCACATGGCCTTTGATCAGGTCATCGGCGTATTCGGTCGGGCCGACCAGGCACAAGCGCAAGGGTGAAGGTTCGACAGGCCAACGGGCGTAACTGAAGATGCCGAGTACCACTTGGGTGACGGCCTTGGCGCGTTGCTGCACCTGGGCGGCGGTTGTGGCGGTTTCTGCCTGGGCGGGGCCTGCAGAAAGGAACAGGACGGCCAGCAATAGCGAAAGCGCACAGCTTGTCACTCGCCTTGCGGCCACGTTCATGTGGGAAATCTCTTAAAGTCCTTACCACTACCGGCGCAAAGATAGCACATGGCCGCATCGTTGTAGGAATGAGCTGCTTCATGTGTCGGGGTTGATGGCCCAATCGCCGGCAAGCCAGCTCCCACAGGTGCAGCACAGCTTTCAAAGGCTGTGGAATCCCTGTGGGAGCTAGCTTGCCGGCGATTGGGCCTGGCGGTCTTACACCTGTTCCAGCATCAACCCGGAAATACGCCGCACCTTGCGCGCCACCGCTTCTTCGAAAATGCCCTGGCGTGGCTCGACCAGGCTGAAGCAGTGCTTGGCCCGGGTGATGCCGGTGTATACCAGCTCCTTGGTCAGCACCGGGTTGAGCGCATCCGGCAGCACCAGGGCCGTGTGGCTGAACTCCGAGCCCTGGGACTTGTGCACGGTCATGGCAAATACCGTTTCCACTTCATTGAGCCGGCTGGGCAAGACGAAACGCACACCACCACTGCCGTCGTTCCGCGGGAAGGCCACCCGCAGCAGCGGCTCACCGCGCTCGTCCGGCAGGCGCAAGGCAATGCCGATATCACCGTTCATCAGGCCCAGGCCGTAGTCGTTGCGGGTCACCAACACCGGGCGCCCTTCGTACCAGGGCTGCTGGCTGTCGATAAGGCCGGCATTGTGAAGCACCCGGGCCACCCGTTCGTTGAGGCCTTCGACACCCCAGGCCCCCCGGCGTACCGCGCATAGCAACTGGAAGTCTTCAAAGCTGTGCAGCACCTTGCCTGCCCATTGTTCCCACGCAGGGTCGTCAAAGGCGGTTTCCAGTGCAGGCCGGTAGCGGCCAAGGGTGCGCAGGTAGCTGCGATAGCCCTGCGGGCCTTCGGCACCGCGGTTCAGGCCGTCAAGTAGCAGGCGGTCGAAAGCACGGTCCTGCTCATGCTTGAGGGCAAGGCTGTGCACGTCGGCCGGCGGCTTGGCCAGCAGGTTGCGCGCCGCGTGGGAATCCTGGCGATTGACCAGCCGCGCCAGCTGGCCGATGCCGCTGCCTTCGCCGAAGCGCCGTGAGAAGCGCAGCATCACCAATTGCTGGGCCAGCGGATTGCGCTGCCCATCACCGGCCTTGAGGCCGCTGGCGGCCAGCGACTCGCCACTGATCTGCTCCAGCCACGCAGCGGTCGCTCGCGAGTAATAACCCTCTTCGGCATCCCGGCACAGGTCGCCCAGTACCGCACCGGCCTCGACCGAGGCCAACTGGTCCTTGTCGCCCAGCAGCACCAGACGCGCCCGGGGTGGCAAGGCGTCGAGCAGGTTGGCCATCATTTCCAGGTCGATCATCGATGCTTCGTCGACCACCAGCACATCCAGCGGCAGCGGGTTGGCGGCGTGATGGCGGAAGTGCCGGGAGCCGGGGCGGCTGCCGAGCAGGCGGTGCACGGTGCTGACGTCAGTGGGGATTTGCCCGCGTACTTCGGCACTGACTTGCAGGCGCTCGACTTGCTGGCCAATGGATTCGGTCAGGCGCGCAGCGGCTTTGCCCGTCGGCGCGGCCAGGCGGATGCGCAGCGGCCTGCCCTGCTCCACCGCCGGGCCTTGCAGCAAGGCCAGTAGGCGCACCACGGTGGTGGTTTTACCCGTGCCGGGGCCACCCGTGATGATGCTGAAACCGGCACGGGTGGCCAGCGCACAGGCGAGCTTCTGCCAGTCCACCTGGCCATCTGGTGCACCGCCCTCGAACAGCTGTGCCAGGCGATCTGACAGGTCGGGCAGCGGTGCTTCGGCCTGGGTCAGGCGCTGACGCAAGGTATGGTCGATACGCCGCTCGTAGCTCCAGTAACGGCGCAGATACAAGCGCTCACCGCTGAGTACCAGTGGCCGGGCTTGTTGGCCCGGGGTATCGCCAGCGGCCACCAGCGAGCTGGCGGCGATGCGCTGGCGCCAGGCATTCAGATCGAGGTTGGCCAGCAACTGCGACGGCAGCAGCAAGGGCCCGATCAGGGCATCGCCTTCAGGCGGCAGCGACAGGGCGAAGTCGGGCTCGGCCAGGGTTTGCTGCAGGTCGAGGCAGACATGGCCGTGGCCCAGTTGGTGGCTGGCCAATGCTGCCGCCAGCAACAGCAAGGGATCACTGCCGGGGGCGCGCTCTTCGAGGAACGACACGAACGCACGGTCCAGGGCCCGCAGCCAGCCCCGCTCTACCCAGCGGTCGAGCAGTTGCAGCAGGTCACCGCTGTCATGCTGCGGCGCCAGCGCCAGCAAGTGCTCGGCGTGCAACGGGGTGGGCAACAGGTCAACCAGGTTTCGGCTCATATCTCGGCTCCGGCAAACAGGTCCTGCTGTGCCGGTGGGTGCTCGCCACGGAACAGCGCATCAAGGCTTTCGATCAGCTCGCGCGGTGGCTTGGTGTGGTACACGCCGTGGCCGCTGCTGCTCGCGCCGCGCAGGAAGATGAACAGGGCGCCGCCGACATGGCGGTCGTAATCGTAGTCCGGCAGGCGAGCGCGCAACTGGCGGTGCAGGGCCAGCAGGTACAGCACGTACTGCAGGTCGTAGCGGTGCTCGATAATGGCCTTTTCCATGGCCATGGCGTCGTAGGCCTGGATGTCCGGGCCCAGCCAGTTGGACTTGTAGTCGGTGACGTAGTAACGCCCGTCCAGCTCGAACGCGAGGTCGATGAAACCTTTGAACATGCCGTTGAGCACGGTCGGCTGCGCCGCCGGGCGTGCCAGGCCCGGATGGGTGTGGCGTGCCACCAGGCGGTCGAGTTGTTCGGCGTCGACCTGGTGGCTCGCGAACCAGAACTCCATTTCGATCTGGTAATGACGCAACTGCCCCAGCATCACGCCCTGGTCGCTGCCCGGCAACGGGAGCGCCTCGCCCAGCAGGCGTCGCATCCACTGGCTGAGGGTGGGGATCCAGCCGGTCCAGTCGCGGCGGTTGCAGCGCTGGCCAACGGTCCGCTCGATCAACTGCGGGTCACTGCTGACCTGGCTGAAGCCCTCGCGGCCCGCCCATTCCAGCAAGCCATGCAGGAAGGTGCCGGGGTTCGGCCCCCGCGGGAAGCGGTGAATGTCGCCACTGTCGGCAGGCACCTCGCGCAGTACCTGGGCATCGACCACTTCGTCATCCAGCAGTTGCTGGGCCTGCGAACTGTCGGCAACCAGCGCCTGATCGCCGATACGCAGGGCGCTGTACGACGCGATCCACCAATGCTCAGCCGCTGCGCGGCGCGGCTTGCGTGCGGGCAGCAGCTCACGGTCGGCATGGGGCATGCGATACACCTGCTCATCTGCCGGCGGCAGGCCCGGGCAAGCGATGTGCGGACATGTCGCCGCCAGCGCCTGCAACCACTGGGTAAGCTGCTGAGAGCCTGCCAGGGCAAGGCCACCACCCAACAGATAGCCAAGTGCCGAGCGGTGCAGTTGTGAACTCTTTTGATTGCCACGCTTCAAGTCGGCAACACCCAGCCAGCAAGCATGCTGGGCACGGGTCAGGGCCACGTAGAGCAGACGCAGGTCTTCGGCCAGGCGCTCGTCGTCGGCCCGCTCGATCTGCGCCTGGTCCGGGGTCAGGGTGAGGTGGGCGTCGCCGTGGCTGTCATGCCAGGCCAACGGCAGGCGGCTGCCGTCCACCGGTTTGCTGGTGCAGATGAACGGCAGGTAAACCAGGGGATACTCCAGGCCCTTGGACTTGTGGATGGTCACCACCTTGACCAGCTGTTCGTCGCTCTCCAGGCGCAGGATCTGCTCTTCACCGGCCTGCCCGGAACTGGCCAGGTGCTCGGCCAGGTGGCGGATCAGCGCCTGTTCACCGTCCAGCTCACCCGCCGCCTGCTGCAGCAGTTCGGCCAGGTGCAGCAGGTTGGTCAGCACACGTTCGCCGTCACTGCGGCGGATCAGCGTGCGCGGCAGTTGGAAGTCGTGCAGCAGGTGCCGCAGCATGGGCAGTACACCTTGGCGTTGCCAGGTATCGCGATAATGGCGAAAACGCATGACCCAACCTTCCCAGACCCGTTCGTCCTGGGTCAGCCGGTCCAGCGCGGCCAGCGACAGGCCCAGTGTCAGGCTGGCCAGTGCGGCCTTGAGCAGGCGCTCCGAGTCTGGCTCGGCGCAGGCCTTGAGCCAGGCCAGCAGGTCGTGGGCTTCCTGGGCGGAAAACACCGAGTCCTTGTCGGACAGGTACACACTGCGCACATCGCGTGCGGCCAGCTCGGCGCGGACCATCTGCGCTTCATGGCCGTCACGCACCAGGATGGCGATGTCCGAGGGCAGGCACGGGCGCAGTTCGCCTTCGCCATTCTGGAAGCCCGCTGTGCCCTGCTGACCGCCATTGAGCAAGGCGACGATATGGCTGGCGCAGCTGGCCGCCAGCTGCTGGCGGTAGACACTGCTGGAGACTGGCTCTTCGCTTGCCAGCTGCCAGCATTGCAGGGCTGCGCTTGCTTCCCCGTCAATCAGCAGCTGTTCGCCACGGCCCTTGGCGCGGACTTCGATGAACGGCAGCGGGTTGTCATCGGGCTCGCGGAACAGGAATGCCCCGCGCCCCGCATCACGCGCCTCGGCCTGCAGGAATACCTGGTTGACCGCCGCGACCATGGCCGTGCTGGAGCGGTAGTTGGTGTCCAGGCTATGCAGCCGGCCGCTGGTGGCGCGCCGTGCAGCGAGGTAGGTGTAGATGTCGGCACCGCGGAAGGCGTAGATCGCCTGCTTGGGGTCACCGATCATGAACAGGCCGGTTTCTGCGCGGTTTTCGCTGATCTGGTAGATGCGCTCGAAAATGCCGTACTGCACCGGGTCGGTGTCCTGGAATTCGTCGATCAGGGCTACCGGGAACTGCTCGCGGATCAGGCCGGCCAGGCGTTCACCGGCCTCGCTGGCCAAGGCGTGCTGCAGGCGCACGAGCATGTCGTCGAAGCCCATTTCCGCACGCCGGCGCTTCTCGATTTCGAACCGCGCCGATACCCAGTTTGCGGCATGCTCGAGCAAGGGCGCCTCTGGGCTGTCCAGGGCCTGCAATTGTTGCGGCAGTGTCTGCATCGCGTTGAGGGCCGGGTGCTCGGGTGGCTCGCCCTTCCAGGCTTCGGCCATGCCATCTGGCGTCAGGCGGGTGAAACCGGTACCCAGGTCGAGCTCCACGAGTTGCTCGTCGCCGGCCCAGGCAGAGAGCTTGTCGAACCAGGGCTCGAAGTAACGGGCCTGCATCTTGCGGCCATCGACCTGCTTGGCGGCCAGCGCATCGCGGCAGATTTGCCGCAGTTCGTCGGCCCACTGCGCCCACGGCGCCTTGAGCCGGGCCAACTGTTCGCCACGTTGCTGCAGCGATGCCTGGATCAGGGCTGCGGGCTCTGGCCCGTCCTGCTGGGCGCGCACGCGGCCGAACAGTGGGCGAATGCGCGGCAGCAAGGCATCGGGGCTGCCCCAGTTGCCACGCACCCAGACCAGTGCGTCACCTTGCATGCCATAGCAGAAGCGCCGCCAGTAATCACGCATGACCTGGCCGAGCAGTTCACTGTGGTCGGTTTCCAGGGTCTGGGTGAACAGGCTGCCGCTGTCGAAGGCATGCTCGCGAAGCATGCGCTGGCACCAGCCGTGGATGGTCGATACCGCAGCCTCGTCCATCCACTGCACGGCGATTTCCAGGCGGCCTGCACAACGCGGCCAGGCCTCTTGCGGATAATCGTCACGCAGCTGATGCAGCAGCGGGTCTGCGCGTTCCAGTTCGCCACGGAAGAACCGTGCAGCCTCTGCCAGACGGGCGCGGATACGTTCGCGCAGTTCCTTGGTGGCTGCATCGGTGAAGGTGACCACGAGGATCTGCGGTGGCAGCAGCTCGCGACCAAAACCCTGCTCACCTCCGTGGCCGAGGATCAGGCGCAGGTACAGCGCCGAAATGGTAAAGGTCTTGCCCGTACCGGCGCTTGCCTCGATCAGCTGGCTGCCGTGCAGGGGGAAACTCAGTGCCAGAGGACGGTCCTGGGTCATGCGCCTTTCTCCGGGTTGCCCAGGGCCTGCCAAGGGGCGGTGAACAATGGGCGGTACAAGGTTTCGCACCAGCCTTCAAAGGTTTCGTCAGCGGTGAGTGCGGCGAAGTCGCGGTACTGTCGGGCCAGGGCGATGCTTTCATTGCGCTCACCGAAACTGGTGCGCTCGTCGCCCTCATAGGCACGGGCAGCTGCGGCCAGGGCTTTGTCGGCATCGTCCTGGGCCAGCCAGGCGAACGCAGTCTTGGCTGCAACCGGCAGCGGCGCGTTCATTGCCGCCTGGCGGGCCACCAACAGGTCGCCCAGCAGTTGGGCGGCCTGGTCTTGCGGCAGCGGTGCGAGCAGCAGAGTCAGGTCACTGGCCACCAGGGCACTGTTGTAGTGGTAGCCCGCCGCGCAGGCCGCCAGGTGCGTAACCCAGGGCGCAATCAGGCGGTGCCACTTGAGGTTGTTGCGCCCGGCGCTGATGGTGTTAGGCACGGTGGTGATGCTCAGCAGGCTCTGGTCATCAGCCTGGAACACACGGCCCAGCCAGCCTTCGAGCCGATGTTGGCCGTGCTCGAAATGCACCGGCAACGCGCCCTCGACCAGCTGGGGCCAGCGTTGCAACAACTGGCGGTGGCGTTGCAGCAAGTCTGGTAGAGGTTCGATCAACTCGCTTTGCAGCAACTCGCCAAAGCCGGCCAGCGGCAGCAAGCCACAGGCCTGCAGACGTCGGGCCTGTGCCTGCAAGGCTTGCTCGGCATTGTCCGGCTCGGACAGCGCCGCACCCAGCAGGCTTTCGCTGGCGCCGTAGCGTTGCAGGGTATCGAGAACGAACGGTTCTTCATCTGGGGTTGGCGCTTCCAGCGCTTCGAAATACACCTTCAGCCGCTGACTGAAGAAATGCCGCACCGGGTGGCGCAGAAAGTCATTCAGTTGGGTGAGGCTCAACGCTTCATTGTCCTGGTAAGGCGGCAGGTCGGAGTCGCCCTGCTCATCCTCCTCACTCTGCCGGTGCAGCACCTGCCATTCGTGGGCGAAGCTGAACAGCGGGCTGCCCTTCTCGAAGTAACGCGAGCTGAACGGTTGCAGCGGGTGCTCCTGGGTCAGGGCGTGTAAAAACTGCTCGCCCGGTTGTGCGGGCTGCCCTTGCTCTGCGCCGGCCAGATGCCAACCGGCGGCGAGGTGATCGCGCAACTGGCCGATCAGTACCGAGGCCGGGCGTTCGCTGTTGTCGCGGATACTGCGCCCGATCCAGCTGATATACAGCTGGTCACGTGCCGACAGCAGCGCTTCGAGCAGCAGGTAGCGGTCATCTTCGCGCCGCGAGCGGTCACCGGGTCGGTAGTCGCTGGCCATCAGGTCGAAGTCCAGCGGTTGCTGGGCGCGGGGGTAGTCGCCATCGTTCATGCCCAGCAGGCAGACCACGCGAAACGGGATGGCGCGCATGGGCATGAGGGTGCAGAAGTTCACCGAACCGGCGAGGAAACGTTGCGACAGCTTGCCCTGGTCGAGGCCCGACAGCCAGGCTTCACGGACTACGGTCAGCGGCAGCGGGTCTTGCAGGTCAACGGCCTCGCACACTTCGAGCCAGCTGTCGCGCAGCTCCTGCAACTGCATCAGCAGGAATTCGTCGTGCTCGCCCTCCGCGAGGAAGAACACTTGCAACAAGGCATTCAGGCGCTCCCCCCACTGGCTGACGGTAGCAGGCTCGGACAAGGCTTGATAGGCCACTTCGAGCGCGTCGAGCAGCGCGGCCAGCGGGCCGATCAACGCCGCGTCCAGGCCACCGATTTCATCGTAGGGTTCGATGCCATCACACGCTTCACCCACGCCCACCGCGTAGCCCAGCAGCATGCGCCGCAAGCCAAAACGCCAGCTGTTCTGTTCGAGCCCTGCGGGCAAGCCCAAGCTGGCCCGCTGCTCGGCATCAAGCCCCCAGCGAATGCCGGCGCCCTCGATCCAGCGGTGCAGGGTAGGCAGGTCGTTTTCGCGAATGCCAAAACGTGCCCGCACGGCCGGTACGTCCAGCAGGTCGAGCACTTCGCTGACCGCGAAACGGCTGTCCGGCAACTTCAGCAGGTGTTCGAGGGCGATCAGCAGAGGCTCGCGACCGCGCTGGCCCTGGTCGGTGAGGGTGAACGGAATGTAGCGCGGGTCATTGCGTTGCAACTGGCCGAACACCGCGCGGATATGCGGCGCGTAGGTGTCGACGGCCGGCAGCATGACGATCACGTCACGCGGGCGCAAGGTAGGGTCGGCGCTGAAGCGGGCCAGCAGCTGGTCGTGCAGGATCTCCACTTCGCGTTGCGGGCTGTGGGCAATGTGGAAACGTACCGAACGGTCTTTCACCGTGTCGACTGCCGGCCAAAGCTCGCGGGTTTCGGCGAGCGGGCGCAGCTCGAGAATGTCGTCCTGCAACTGGTTTAGCAGCGTTGTGGGCGAGCCATCACTGAATAGATCGATGCGGCCATCGCTGAACACACCCTGGTAGCTGCCTGGGTCGTCATAACTGTCGAGCAGGTTGATGTAGTCACGGCCTTGTTTGCCCCAGGCTGCCAGCAACGGGTGGGCATGTTGATGCAGCGACTGGTCGTCCAGTTGCAGGGGCATGCCCTGCTTGCGCTGCTGGCGCTTGTACTGATGGCGCAGCAAATCCTTGTCGGCAACGATATCGGCCCAGTGGTGGCGGCAGGGGTTGTGCACGCACAGCAGCACCTGACTGAAGCGTGCCAGGCCCGCCAATGCTTCCAGGGCCTGGGCTGGTAGCGAAGAGATACCGAACACGATCACCCGCGGTGGCAGCCCGGCCGGTGCCTGCTGCAGGCTGTTGATACGCTCGATGAAGCGCTGATGCACCCCGGCGCGGCTCTGTGCCATGCCCGCTTCACCGACATCATCCAGCAGCGCACGCCACAATTCGGCCTGCCAGCGATTACCCGGGGGCAGCGCTTTACGCTCGCCGCGGGCGGTGTTGAGAATGTGCTCGCCCGCCGCCCAGTCCTTGAGCCAATCAGCGCGGTAGACCTGGTACTGGTCAAACAGGTCGGCCAACCGCTCGGCGAGCTGGTAACGCTTGCGCAGGTCGCTGTCGTCGGTAAGGAAGCGCCGCAGCGGTTCGAAATGCGGTCGCTCGATCAGGGCCGGCAGCAGGCGCATCAGGCGCCAGGTCAGCGGGGCCTTGTCGAGCAGGGAAACTTCAGGAATTTCATCGCGGCCCAACACGCTTCGGTATAACTGCCACATGAAGCTGCCGGGCAGTTGTACATCGATTGCGGCAGCGATGCCACAGCCACCCTGGTCGTCTTCAAGCGGGTCTTCGGCCAGGGCGAGCTTGAGCCATTGGGCGATGCCATTGCTTTGTACCAGGGCGATTTCGTTTTCCAGCGGCGCCAAGGGGTAGCGACGCATCCAGCTCACCACCAGACTGCGCAGGTCGTCGAGGCGGTTGCCGTGGACGATCATGAAGCCGGGGTGGAGAGTGGTAGTAGCCATTGAGCATTCCCTGGGAGGCGGTTGATTCCGATGCGAAACCATATCACGGGGCATGCCGTGGACCATGGCATGCATGGAGACAAATCTTTTCCTGGGCGGAAAAGACAAAACCCCTACCTGCATGTGCAGATAGGGGTTTTGCGAAATGAATCTTGACGATGACCTACTCTCACATGGGGAAACCCCACACTACCATCGGCGATGCATCGTTTCACTACTGAGTTCGGGATGGGATCAGGTGGTTCCAATGCTCTATGGTCGTCAAGAAATTCTGTAGCCA
>NZ_JBBMRJ010000061.1:0-5455 GCF_037993085.1 Pseudomonas sp. YNh
GTAGAGTATGAGAAACGCTATTTCCTGAGCTTGGAGAGTGTCTAGAAAACCAGGGGCGATTCATAATTCAAAAAATCCTTTCGCAGAATTTCAAAAATGCAAAAGACTAATCTTGATGAAATGGATCGACGAATCCTGCGGGTGCTCAGCCAAGACGGACGGGCGAGTTTCCAGGAGGTAGGTAAGCAGGTTGGACTGTCCCCAAGCCCTTGCTGGCAGCGGATCAAGCGCATGGAGGAGTCAGGCGTCATCCAGGGTTACGCAGCCCGCATTGACGTGGCCGAACTAGGCTTCCGCGACAGCCTCATCGTGATGCTGACCTTGGAGCAGCACAGCGACGAAATGCTAGAAAGGTTCGAACGAGCATTGGCAGACATCCCAGAGGTCATCGAGGCTTATCTGGTCTCCGGGGAGCACGACTACTTCATTCGCGTCGCAGTGAAAGACACCCGGGATTACGAGCGCCTGCTGCGTGAAAAGCTGTACAAAATCGCTGGACTCAGACACTCGGTCTCTAGCTTCGTGTTGCGCCAGCTTAAGGCCGCTAGCGTGCCGCTCTGAACGTAGTTTGCCTGAGACTAGCCATAGCCATCCCAGCGGCCACACCGCGCTTGTTCAGAGAGTCGCATTCTCCGTGAGGCGGCTTAGTAAGCGGAGCGCGCAGGCGTGAGGATGGAAGCCCGCAGGGCCGAGGCCGGCGAAGCTGGACTTGGTTCACGACAGCCGTGCCGTGAGGCCACGCACCATGCTTCGTGCTTCTCTCACGCCACCACCTCACGCCTTGGCCGCTTCAATGTCCAGCGATTGAGGTTTCAGAAACTCGGCCGCCCCGCCAGTCGCAAACCACATAAAGACTGCTTAGCGTCCTTACCACTAAGAACCCCTCGACAGTCGTGCTATCCAGAATGATAGAGGTGCGGATTATGTCACCATCGTCAAAGCGACTTTCTCGATCCGCATATACCAAGCCTTCCAGGTACATGTCCCCTGCCCCATAGGCAGCAGCTGAGATGTAAGCTGTGACAGGCATTCCAAAATTGACCTCCATAGCTTTGACTACAGAGGTTGGCAAGGCCGCAGCCCCGTCTTGATCTATATGACGCGTTGACAGTGGAACCCGCTTCTTAGGCATCTCTCATCTCGATAGTCTATGGGCCAAATCATCATGGAGGCGCTTACCGATCCTCGCTGCTACCCTTGCCCAGCTTGTTATTTTTAATCCGCCCGTATGCCTCATCATTCAGGATGGCATCGCCCTCCTCTTCGAACATCACACTGCTCCATCGTGTGCGCTTAATGGACGCGACCTGATCGAAAAAGCAGCCCTGACACAGGTGCAGTTCGTACTTTTCGCCGCAATGTGCTGAGCCGTTGCCCCATGATGCATGCATCGTTCCGTGCTGAAGCTCACCTTCGCCATCTCGCGTAGATATATCGCAGACATCACATATCACGTCGATGACCAGATCGGGCTCACCTGCCTGTGTGACCTTCATTCTGCACCTCCGCCATTATCTGCCAGCATGTGCCGCACCCTCCCAACCCAGACAGATTCAGCAACTCAAAGCTCTGCTTCAGCTCCCAGGTACGAGTAGCCTGCCCCTGCCGGGGCAGTAACAGGCGAATGCGTGCACGCATGATAACCTTGCCCCAGGTTTAGCCTCTGGAGCATCCCGTTTGAGAACGCTAGCTGCCCCCTATTACGAGTCACTGCTTAAAGCTCCGTCTTTCTCCGATGATCCAGTCGGTAAGCGCCAAGCTGAGCGTTGGAAAAGGCTTGTTGGTGACATTCACAAGTGCACGACAGAGCAAGACCTTCGCGAGGCCCGTGGGAAGGCGGAGGGTTACATCATCGGCCTAGTGGAAGCAGGTCACCTCTGTCACGACGGAGCACGCGACTACACAATCTTTAGTAGCGTGTACCGTAGACAAGACTTCCTGCGAACACTGCTCTCGACTTACACCTGACCCATGACCGTCGCAATTTCGGCGCCTCTCTGAGGCGCCTGGCTATAAGGCGTCACACCCCTTTGGTGAGAAACGACCGCAAGCTCGCCCTACCCATTTCACGCTTGAACGTGGCAATGACGTAGCGGCCTGACTCGGCGGTAGCGACCCAAAATCGGCCCTCCTTGCTCAAGCTCACGAGCTTTGAGGTCTGGAAATAGTTACCGTCTGAGTACCGCCCGTATGGGCCCTCATCCTGATGGTCGAACACGACCCCTACTGCGCACGACGATGCGAGAAACACATCAGACAGGTAGGCAGTCACGGGCGCAGGGAAGCCATGCGACTTCGCCTGTATCAGACGTTTCAGCTGAAAGTCAGTGAAGTCACGTCCATGAAACTGAATGTGGATGCTTGTAGACCGTGGCTGCATTCGCTGACCTTTTTCTAAAAACCCTGTGTGATCTCTACCAGGTGCCACGGTCAATCCGTGCACCCGCCGGCGGCTTAGACTTCGATGGTGAAGTCAGCTGAGAAGCCAGTACGCTCCCCTGGATAACCCAAGGGGTTCGAGACGATCCGACACCCCGAGACCACGGTGTCCACTGCGTGATGTGTATGGCCATAAATCCAAACGTCGGTTTGAGCCACCAGGTCGTGCCATCCGTTGAAATAAGCAGCACCGAGATGGCCTTCGTGTCCATTACCAGCTACCTCCTGGATAGGACAATGATGAGTGATCACAACCGTTTTTCCCTCAAAGTCCTTAGCGAGTTCGGTGGTAAGAAAATCGCGAGCGACAATGTTCCGAGCGATGAGGTCAACGGGGCGAAGCTTCCTGAAACCCTCACCACTTCGGATAACCTTGAAGTCATTCATCCACTCCCAGCACTCGTACATCGCAGCTTTGTAATCTCCGGTTGAGGTGAAGTCTGTCCAGGCGGTGGTAACCAGAAATCGGGTATCTCCAATGACAAGGCATTCATTCTCGAGGACATGCACATGCTCCTCCGCCGCCTGCTTCATCTTGATGAGCGTACGATCCAGGTGGCCACCTTTGTAGTATTCGTGGTTACCGGGCACGTAGATGACTGGGCAAGTGAAGGTTTGGTTTGCCCATGTCACACCCTGACCGCGCACCGAAATGTCTCCAGCGAGCACAACCAAATCTGCATCGACCTGGGGAGGCTCAAAGGCCCTAAATTCCAAATGCAAATCTGAATACACCAAGACTTTCATCAGTTCTCTCACACTCCGAGCGGCATTATATGTATCGCTTCTCCAAGGCTTGACCGAAGGGAACCCGGGCTAGCTCTCGGATTGAGCTAGGGACGCAGTGAAAAAACCGTGTCGAGGGTAGCGCGCTTCCTGCAGCCATCACCTAGCAGAAGGTAAACCGTGCTCCTGGTTTCGAACATGCATGGATGGCTGTGCGAGATCCCGAAGTTGCTGCGCACCCAGTGCCCAGGCGGGAAACGATTGCGACTGTCTCGGACGACTTCGTGAGCAAAGAGCACCAAAGGCAGTACCGCCTCTATTCTGAATTGCTCAAGCTCTTCTGGTGTGAGCTGCAGGTCGGCAACGATCCACTTACGCACCAAGCAATACGGTTTACCTGGGCGGTACTCGTTAGCGAGCTCTATCAGCGCGCCATCGTCCCCCTCCCATCCCGAGACGACCTTGCCTTCTCCGTAGAAAAAATCACTCACCTCTTCCAGCGTGGCAGCCATGGTCAGACCTCGTCGCTGCTGAAAACACGACCTGTATCTGTGACGAACTCGTAGATAGGGCAGCTCTCGCTACCACCGCTGATTCGGATCTCAGACAGCGGCTCCATGTAGCAACCGGTCTTGCGTAGAGCTAATGGCGGAATCACATACACCCTGTGCACGCCCAGGAGCTCCGGTGATCCGTTTTCCCAGAGTGACTTGATCGTTGTTACGTCAAACACAAGCTGCGATGTAGGGCCAAGGGCGCCTGCATCGAAACCTACCCCTTCGACTAAAAACATGTAGGTGCAGCGGCTCAGGTTGATGGATTTCCAGAATAGGACTTCTGAGTCCTCAATCCTGAACCTCCCTTGGAGCTCATCGCTCTTCGTCAAAAACACATTTATTCCTAGCATTGCTGGTCGCATGAGGGGGGACTCCCTCCGACGGGATAGCCCACACGCAACGGTCACTGAAGGCCATACTTCCGACCATGATCGTCATTTTTTGCCATTCGTTGGCTGGAGGCAGCTAGCGCTAACCGTAGATTCCACGTGGATTGCGAGACCTAAAGTGGGCACCCTATGCACGCCATGAACTATATGTCATGGCGTGCATATGTTCAATATGGCCTTATCCTCACTTTTGAGGATTCGACATGGTATCGAGGGAGTCCCTCGCAGCAGTCCTGCGTCTCGCGCGTTCCAGGCGCGGGCTTTCGCGTGATCAGCTTAATGCCCAGGCCAAGATCGAGCCTCGCCACCTGCAGAGGCTCGAGAACGCCAAAACCGGAGTTACGCTTGAAACGTTGGGCAGCATTTCAGAGGCGTTGGGCTACGACCCCATAGCCTTGCTGATAATTGCCTCAAGCTACGATGTTCAGACATCCGTTCCAGAACGTCTTGCAAGCATCAAGAAAGAGCTCGCGGATCTTGATGCGCTGCGCATCGCGTCTGACCTGCCAAACCATTTCGCCGAAGGGGAACTCATCGCTGAACGCGCTGGGCGAAGCTTAAGTGAGGACGTGGTTCGACAAGTACTAGCGTGCCGTGATGAAGGTCTAAATCAACGGAAAACCGCCGAAAGGCTTGGGATCCATCAATCTACGGTCAGTAGGATATGGCGGAAGACTTGAATCATCGATACGTGGCCCCTTCGTCCTTGGAAATCGCAAGGTACTCTGCAAATTTGCAAGCAGGATTCGATTCGTGCACAGGCTTAGCCGAGACTATGTAGCGCATTATCACTAAGACGAGTGGCGAACTGGAGGTATGTGAATTTGGTCTACAGGGCCGGGACGACGTGGGTACCGCAAGGCTCAGTTCACGACAGCTGACCGCGAAGCAGCCCGCCCAGTTAGCCACGGAAATTGTAGGCAAGTACCTCAACCAATTGCCCAAGCAATCTGATTGTATTCCTGCTCAGTAAGCTCATGAATTGCCTCTTCTCGAATGGCGGCCAATGTTTCGGCTGAAAAACATCTACGCCCGGCACTGGCAACAGACTCTGCACCAGCAGGAAATACGGTTGATCGCGAATATATGTAGCTCTGGATCAGACCCGCTTCCTTTTCTGAGATAACCCCATACCCGATCCCAAGCATCCAAAAAGCCACCGCTACATGAACCATCTTTACCCTTTCGAATAGCTTCTGAACGCCTAACCCAGTACGCGGTGCTGCAGACAGCCCTCCACCACGCAGCGGCCGAATATATTGCCTCGCAAACCCATTTACAGATCGTGTCCCGGGAAGTGGTGTAACTGAACCAGCCGAAGGCGCCCTGCGGGCGAAAGAGGTT
>NZ_JBBMRJ010000062.1:0-3268 GCF_037993085.1 Pseudomonas sp. YNh
CTGAGTTCGGGATGGGATCAGGTGGTTCCAATGCTCTATGGTCGTCAAGAAATTCTGTAGCCAGAATGTCCAGATGGACAGCCCAGCGAATTCGGATATGCGATATTTGTGGTTTGTTGCGAACTTTCGGTTCGTATCATCTTCACCACCGCAATCTGCGCTAGCAAATTGCTTGGGTGTTATATGGTCAAGCCTCACGGGCAATTAGTATTGGTTAGCTCAACGCCTCACAGCGCTTACACACCCAACCTATCAACGTCGTAGTCTTCGACGGCCCTTCAGGGGATTCAAGATCCCAGTGAGATCTCATCTTGAGGCAAGTTTCCCGCTTAGATGCTTTCAGCGGTTATCTCTTCCGAACATAGCTACCCGGCAATGCCACTGGCGTGACAACCGGAACACCAGAGGTTCGTCCACTCCGGTCCTCTCGTACTAGGAGCAGCCCCTCTCAAATCTCAAACGTCCACGGCAGATAGGGACCGAACTGTCTCACGACGTTCTAAACCCAGCTCGCGTACCACTTTAAATGGCGAACAGCCATACCCTTGGGACCGGCTTCAGCCCCAGGATGTGATGAGCCGACATCGAGGTGCCAAACACCGCCGTCGATATGAACTCTTGGGCGGTATCAGCCTGTTATCCCCGGAGTACCTTTTATCCGTTGAGCGATGGCCCTTCCATACAGAACCACCGGATCACTAAGACCTACTTTCGTACCTGCTCGACGTGTGTGTCTCGCAGTCAAGCGCGCTTTTGCCTTTATACTCTACGACCGATTTCCGACCGGTCTGAGCGCACCTTCGTACTCCTCCGTTACTCTTTGGGAGGAGACCGCCCCAGTCAAACTACCCACCATACACTGTCCTCGATCCGGATAACGGACCTGAGTTAGAACCTCAAAGTTGCCAGGGTGGTATTTCAAGGATGGCTCCATGAGAACTGGCGTCCCCACTTCAAAGCCTCCCACCTATCCTACACAAGCAAATTCAAAGTCCAGTGCAAAGCTATAGTAAAGGTTCACGGGGTCTTTCCGTCTAGCCGCGGATACACTGCATCTTCACAGCGATTTCAATTTCACTGAGTCTCGGGTGGAGACAGCGCCGCCATCGTTACGCCATTCGTGCAGGTCGGAACTTACCCGACAAGGAATTTCGCTACCTTAGGACCGTTATAGTTACGGCCGCCGTTTACCGGGGCTTCGATCAAGAGCTTCGCTTGCGCTAACCCCATCAATTAACCTTCCGGCACCGGGCAGGCGTCACACCCTATACGTCCACTTTCGTGTTTGCAGAGTGCTGTGTTTTTAATAAACAGTCGCAGCGGCCTGGTATCTTCGACCGGCATGGGCTTACGGAGCAAGTCCTTGACCCTCGCCGGCGCACCTTCTCCCGAAGTTACGGTGCCATTTTGCCTAGTTCCTTCACCCGAGTTCTCTCAAGCGCCTTGGTATTCTCTACCTAACCACCTGTGTCGGTTTGGGGTACGGTTCCCAGTTATCTGAAGCTTAGGAGCTTTTCTTGGAAGCATGGTATCAACCACTTCGTCGCCTAATGGCAACTCGTCATCAGCTCTCGGCCTTGAAATCCCGGATTTGCCTAAGATTCCAGCCTACCACCTTAAACCTGGACAACCAACGCCAGGCTGGCCTAACCTTCTCCGTCCCTCCATCGCAATAACTGGAAGTACAGGAATATTAACCTGTTTTCCATCGACTACGCTTTTCAGCCTCGCCTTAGGGACCGACTAACCCTGCGTCGATTAACGTTGCGCAGGAAACCTTGGTCTTTCGGCGTGCGAGTTTTTCACTCGCATTGTCGTTACTCATGTCAGCATTCGCACTTCTGATACCTCCAGCAAGCTTCTCAACTCACCTTCACAGGCTTACAGAACGCTCCTCTACCGCATCACCAAAAGGTGATACCCGTAGCTTCGGTGCATGGTTTGAGCCCCGTTACATCTTCCGCGCAGGCCGACTCGACTAGTGAGCTATTACGCTTTCTTTAAAGGGTGGCTGCTTCTAAGCCAACCTCCTAGCTGTCTAAGCCTTCCCACATCGTTTCCCACTTAACCATGACTTTGGGACCTTAGCTGACGGTCTGGGTTGTTTCCCTTTTCACGACGGACGTTAGCACCCGCCGTGTGTCTCCCATGCTCGGCACTTGTAGGTATTCGGAGTTTGCATCGGTTTGGTAAGTCGGGATGACCCCCTAGCCGAAACAGTGCTCTACCCCCTACAGTGATACATGAGGCGCTACCTAAATAGCTTTCGAGGAGAACCAGCTATCTCCGAGCTTGATTAGCCTTTCACTCCGATCCACAGGTCATCCGCTAACTTTTCAACGGTAGTCGGTTCGGTCCTCCAGTCAGTGTTACCTAACCTTCAACCTGCCCATGGATAGATCGCCCGGTTTCGGGTCTATACCCAGCGACTAAACGCCCTATTAAGACTCGCTTTCGCTACGCCTCCCCTATTCGGTTAAGCTCGCCACTGAATATAAGTCGCTGACCCATTATACAAAAGGTACGCAGTCACCTAACAAAGTAGGCTCCCACTGCTTGTACGCATACGGTTTCAGGATCTATTTCACTCCCCTCTCCGGGGTTCTTTTCGCCTTTCCCTCACGGTACTAGTTCACTATCGGTCAGTCAGTAGTATTTAGCCTTGGAGGATGGTCCCCCCATATTCAGACAAAGTTTCTCGTGCTCCGTCCTACTCGATTTCATTGATAAGAGATTTTCGTGTACGGGGCTATCACCCACTATGGCCGCACTTTCCAGAGCGTTCCACTAATCTCAAACCAACTTAAGGGCTGGTCCCCGTTCGCTCGCCACTACTAAGGGAATCTCGGTTGATTTCTTTTCCTCAGGGTACTTAGATGTTTCAGTTCCCCTGGTTCGCCTCTTGCACCTATGTATTCAGTACAAGATAACCAGCTTGTGCTGGCTGGGTTCCCCCATTCAGAGATCTCTGGATCACAGTCTGTTTGCCGACTCCCCAAAGCTTTTCGCAGGCTACCACGTCTTTCATCGCCTCTGACTGCCAAGGCATCCACCGTATGCGCTTCTTCACTTGACCATATAACCCCAAGCAATCTGGTTATACTGTGAAGACGACATTCGCCGAAAATTCGCACGTTGCTCTTTCGAGCAGAACTCACAAATTTTACCTTAGCCTGATCCACCAGCAGTGAAACTGGTGTTCAGTCTATTTCTATCACATATCCGAATTTTTAAAGAACGATCTGACAAAAGTCAGAAATCAACATTC
>NZ_JBBMRJ010000064.1:0-4999 GCF_037993085.1 Pseudomonas sp. YNh
TGCAGCGGCACTTCGGTGTTGGTGTCGGGCACTTCGCCGAAGTAGAAGAACAGGTTGTCGAGGTATGGCTTAGACCAGACGACGAGTCGCACATTCGTTGGCAAAAAGAATATTTGAAGCTAGAAAAGCTCATGATGAAAAGCTTAATAAGACTTGCTGAAGATACCAAGCCTTTTAGTAACGCTCGTAATTTGGAAGCGAATGAGGCAAAAGTTGGCATTCGCTTCCACCTCATCGATGTTAAAGATCCAGCAACTCAACCCACTAGCACTGCAGGACTTAATTCCCTCTACACATTAACGCCCACGCACCGCGTACCAATCAATGGATATTCATGCCTGCGCCATATGCGTTCAATTCCACACCTTACAAACAGCATCTCACGACACATCAAAACATAACCTAGGCTCTACCGCCTCAATATCGACCATTAGCAACGGATCAATAATAGGCTCATTTTCTTCCCTGCTAGCAGTGATTACCGAAAGCGGAGGTCCAACGCCGACATTTGGAATGTAGAAACCCATGACACTAATTTCGACTTTCAACAACTCCCCTTCCCCACCTATGTGTATCTTCGGAAAGCTCTTGCTAAGGCATTCAGGCCAATTCAGCAAAAACTCACCTGGAACAACGCTTGGATTTTGAATATCATGACGCAATCTATAGGTACCTTGGAACTGGGGATTCCTGAGCTTTGGGATATAAGCAGCATCTTCAGGCTCGCTCGAGCCATACAGATAATAGTGCCACGGCGTCATCCCCCAGATTAAAACCAATAAGCCCTCCGAAAACAGCTCGTTTGCAATTTCAGTCTGACAGAATGCGTCCTTAAGATTAATCACGCCATTACCCAACCTGGAAATAATATATTCATGCATTTTATCCAAGTCAGCAAGAAAAAAACCCAACTCTCCGTACCCATCATACACCGGACGGTTGGAGCTTGATTCTATGTGCGTGCCTACATCGCCGCCAGAGAGGGAAATCGTGACATGCAGTATTTCAGAGTATTGCACTAGCGGCTTAACATGATCCGGCACCTCACCAAACGCTTCCAGCGGAACTTCCAATGAAATTTTAACAAACAACTTGTAGGATGTTCGAGCCTGCCTCTGTTCATCCAGCACATCCAGCAACAGTTTTTCGCAGCCGAGATCTAGTACAACTGGCCCATCCGACTCGACAACTATGGATATTTCCTTGGAGGAAATTTCTCGCGCACGCACAGCACTAGAATATCTAGCTCGCTCTTCACCAAGCCAGCCTACAACAACTTTTCTCTGGATAGACCCAAACTCGCCAAAATCGAATTCGTCCAACCCCACTACCGCACTACCAATCTCTAGCTTACCGCCAGCCACTAGCCTCGAATCATTAACTGCTACGTAACTAACTTTAGCGTTATTCATCAACTACACCCTGGCAAACTTGCACCTTTGGATCGCGCCCATGCCTTGGTTGCTGCCCAACCTTCGGCAGGGGACACATTTGCAGCAATAATACGCCCAGGATTTCCGTTCTCAACAAGCCTTAAATCCCCTCTAAGGTGGGAAATTTCCGGGTTATTATAATGTGCCTCCAACGACTGCAACCATTTCTCATTCGTTAGGCCTTCGGATTTGAAAGCATCTAGCGTCACAGCCGGCTTGGTACTCGCGCCCAAACCATTGTAACCGTGCATACCGCTGTGCTCCATTCTATTCCATTGCCCAGGCTCCAGCCAGAACATGGAGGGGACGTTATTAAATGAGTTGAACGGGGTTATCCCTAAAGAGGTAGCTAAAGAATGAGGAACCATGTGATGACCCACTTTAACTGGGTTGGCCAATGGCATCCAGCCGAGAGGATCAATCCATAGTATTGGGTTCGGGCCGTAACGATAAAGATTATCCCCACCCATCAAACCTAATGGATCCTGGACTTTAAACCTACCCATTTCAGGATCATAATAGCGGAACGTATTATAATGCAGAATTGCCTCATGATCGAAGTACTGCCCTTGGAACCGCAGGTTCTGCTCTACCTCATCGATAACCAGTTGCTCTAACGCTCCCCAGGAACGATATGTCGCCTGCCAGACGATCTGCCCGTCGCTGTCCGTCAGCTCCAGCGGCGTCCCAATCTGATCCGTATGGAAGTAATAGACCTTCTGCCCTTCCCCTTCCACCTGATCAACCCGCGCCAACGGCGCATAGCTTCCCGGCTCGTACAGGTACAGAATGTTCTGCCCAGGCGTCTCCTCACGCAGCATCCTCAGCCCCTGCCAGAGGAAGCGCTTCTGTTCTAGTTCGCCGTTGATTTCCGCCTGCTTGGCCACCCGCCGCCCAAGGCTGTCGTACCGATACTCACCTTGGCTTTCCAGCTTGCCATCGACCACCGTCTCCGCCGGCACAAGCCGGTTCTCGCAGTCATAACTAAAGCTCTGCAGCTTGCTGTGCCCAGAGCGTTTCTCGATCAGGTTGCCCCACGGGTCGTAGCGGTATTCTTGGTCCCGCCACTGTTTGATCCGTTTGTCCTTGACCTTGGCAAACTGCTGCGCGTTGAGATCCAAGCGGTTAGCTGCCGCGTCGTAGCGGAATTCTTCGCTACGGACAAGCGAGCCGGTATCGAGGATCTTCTACCCCCTGAGCCAGAGTCTTTGTACGCTGATCAAAGAATTCAACCTCCCAGCAGTTCATTTCCCTCATGAAAGTTACTAGCTCACTAGGATGGCTCACCACCATATTTCCTTAGTTATATTAATTCCCCAAAATACCTTCGAGCATTTTCTCGCCTTGACGATACGTCACAGGTTGACATTGATAAGATCTAGCCCCAAAAAACAGACGTTACATTCATGCCATTCCTAATGCAGATTCAACGGCGCTAAAATATTTTTTATCTTCGCCTCTGAAAATATCTACCCCTTCCAAAAAATATGCTTTGCATAAATAATCCAACGCATCTGGATTTTCTTGTTCGTATAGACACTCGCCTAGACGTAGAATTACGAACGCATTCTGTGCACCGCCCGGGCCGTTGGCGGCTTCAAAAAACTCGCTCAAGGCCCGACTATAGTCCTGCATAAAAAATAGAGCGTCCCCAATACTGGCCTTCAACCAAACGAACGCCTCCCACTGCTCGACGGGTTCAGGCAGTTTGACCAAGGCAGCCGTGAAAGCTTCGACAGCATCAGGATATCGACCTTTTTCCATTAGCAGATTACCCTGTTCACTAAGAACCAGTATCTCCTCATGAACCTGATCTGGTAAAAATCCCATTCTTTAACCTTTGAAACCAGCAAAGAAAGCAAGATATTTTTTATCAAACCCCTTGAATGCTCTCTCGCCGCCCATATCGAAAGCTTTTTTCATTTCGTCAAATGCATATCTCTCCTCACCCAACCCGAGAAAACATGCACCAAGAATAATAAAACTGGACGTTTCTCGAGGTGGTTTCGACTCAACCGCCTTGAGCGCCCATATCTTCGCACTTTCATAATCTTGCTGCTTTAAATAGACCTCGGAATTGCATTTTTCGATCCAGTGGGAAAGATCCCACTGCTCTTTTGGGTCGGGAAGCATACTCCACGACTCTTTGTACTTTTCTAAAGCAGCCTGATAAGCTCCTTTCTCTTGCAGTTCATTTCCAGACTCCATAGCCACTACTATCCTTTGAGACAGCTGCAAGTTCACTTCCGACAAATCTTTCATAAACACCTCAATACTGAAAACTTTCGTGCGGACCAACAATATTATCTGGCGACCGGTAAAACTGATTCAATTTTGCACCTGCCGACCTGTTGTACGAATAATGCTCTAGCTCATAGTTTTTCGGATCAAGCATCCACTTTCTAACCTCCTTAGACTTAGCTCCAAAGAACCCACCTCTATCATTCCAATATGTTACCGCATCATACTTATGTGCCATATCAGCCTCTCGAACCGGATACCACTGCTTATCGGTCGAGCTTTTGAATTCCATCGAGTCACCTTTACCTCTAATTCGACCCTCGCCTCTCATATTTTCAATTACTTTTCGGCCGGTCCTGCTAGATTTGCCCGGGGTTCTGCCCAGATACTCTGTTCGACAGCTTAGCCCCCAAGGATCAATCCATCCAGTGGTACTAGGTGCGAAAATGTATAAATTATCACCACCGAGCAAGCTTATAGGGTCATGAGAAATAAATCGTCCAATTTCAGGATCATAATATCGGAACGTATTGTAATGAAGCTCCGCTTCAACATCAAAGTACTGGCCCTGGAACCGTAGATTCTGCTCGACTTCATTGACCGTCAGTTGCTCAATCGCCCCCCAAGACCGAAATGTCGCCTGCCAGACGATCCCACCCTCGCTATCCGTCAATTCCAACGGCGTACCAATCTGGTCAGTATGGAAGTAATAAAGCTTCTGCCCTTCCCCTTCCACCTGATCGACCCGCGCCAACGGCGCATAGCTTCCCGGCTCGTACAGGTACAAGATGCTCTGCCCTGGCGTTTCCTCCCGCAGCATCCTTAGCCCCTGCCAGAGGAAGCGCTTCTGCTCGGTGATGCCGTTAATTTCCGCCTGCTTGGCCACCCGCCGCCCAAGGCTGTCGTACCGGTACTCGCCTCGGCTTTCCAGCTTGCCGTTAACCAACGTCTCCGCCCGCACCAGCCGGTTCTCGCAGTCATAACTAAAGCTCTGCAGCTTGCTGTGCCCCGAGCGCTTCTCGATCAGGTTGCCCCACGGATCGTAGCGGTACTCCTGGTCCCGCCACTGTTTGATCCGGTTGTCCTTGACCTTGTCGAACTGCCGCGCATTGAAGTCCAGGCGGTTGGCTGCCGGGTCGTAGCGGAACTCCTCACTGCCTACCAGCGAGCCGGTATCACGGCTACGCAACTGGCCGTTGGCTTCATATTCGTACTTGATCTCGCCACGCAGCTTGTCGAGGGTGCGCACCAGTTCACCGGCCGGGTCGTACTGGTAACGGCGGTGAATCGGGTTGTACGCATGCTCCACCAGCAGCGACGTATTC
>NZ_JBBMRJ010000065.1:0-4221 GCF_037993085.1 Pseudomonas sp. YNh
GTCCCCGCCGCGATCTCGACGATCAGAAGGTTAGACAATCGCAGGCGTTTTCACACAGCCTGGGTCGAAAGCAGCCGGTCACGACAGACCACTTTCGACCCATGGCGGACACTCAGTCCGGTGTAGATCCAGTTCATTCTCATTTGAACGGCCTAGCCAGGCGCGCTGAACAAAAGGTCGCCCGAGGGCGACCTTTTGTTCATCAGCAGGTGACCAGGTTAATCCTTGGTGACTGCATCCTTTACTTCACCGACTACCTGCTGCGCTTCGCCCTTTTTCTCCTGCAGTTTACCTTTCAACTCCAGTTCCGTGTTCCCGGTGGCCTTGCCTACGGCTTGCTTGACCTTGCCGACAGCTTCGTTAGCCATGCCTTTTACTTTGTCCGAAGTGCTGCTCATGGTTTTCTCCTTCGACAGTCATCAGTGAAAGGTGGGTTGGATGAGACATGCGTGCATCGATTGAATTGCGTGTCACTCAGCGATGACGCGGATCTTGCGTGAAGACAACGCGAAGCGGCCTACTGCAAAGCTCAAGGCGGCTCCGATCAGCAGCGTTACCAAGGTGCCCCAGGCTGCTTTCGAAACATTGCTGGCGGCGACCTGAGCCGCTTCGCGTGCCTGCTGTTCTGCCTGATCCTTCAGAGCCTTCACCTGCTCAGCGGCTTGTTGATAAGCACGGGCGTAGTTATCGACCACTTGCTCGGCCTCCTGCTGGCTCTTGCCGGTACGCGCAGCAACGATGTTGACCAAGGCTTCCTTGTCTGCGGCGCTAAGGGCAGGCTCACCCGCCTTGCGTACCCGCTCGAACCACTGCTTGAGCTGGTCGATCGCCAGAGTCGGGTTTTCGGCCGCGACCTGGCCTGCAGACTCACCTTGAGCCTGAACCTGATCGGCCTTGTGCTCCAAGGTCGAGGGATTCAGCTCAGCCTTGCCGGACTGCTCCAGTGTTTTGTTCAACTCAGCTTCCAGGCTGTCCCAGTCGAGCGAGATACCCTGCTTGTTCAGTTGCTGCTTGATGCCTTGGCCTACACCTGGAGCGGCTGCAGCGACGCCGTTGGCGGCGAGCGAGAGGCCTTTGCCGGCAATGTTCCCAGCGGTACCAACCACGCTGCCGGCTAACGAGGCCAGCAGCCAGGTAGCCATCAGCGTGGTCACTGTCCAACTCAACAGACCATGCAGGCCCCCCCGGGTAGGTGCGGTACGGCCGGCCACCCAGGCACCGGCAGCCACGGAGAGCAGCGTGCTGATGAACAACCACACCCCCGCGCCCGTACCAAAGCCGCGCAAGGGGTTGCCTTCAGCCATCGGATCCACGGCGCCGGCGCCGATGGCCGTTCCCAGCACACTGAGTATCAGGTAGCTGGCCAAGGCGATGGCGCCGCCTGCGAACACGGCGCTCCAGGATACCCGCAGCGTGCTGACAGCATTGGCTGGGGCGGTCACATACGATTCAGTCATCTATGCATCCTCGTGAGTTGAGACTGGCAGCACCAGCAACTAGTACCTCTGGTGCAACGTCAGGGCCAGTTTGCAGGTCACATGGAAGGCTGTATTGGCGCATCTGCACCTGACCGATTAGTGCATCCGCACCACCCCTGGCCTGCCTGCAGCAATTAAGCTCCAGGTAAAAACTACATGCGCGATGGAGAACCGCCATGAGCGACGCCGTGCTCGCACGAGAGACCAACCGCCGCCAACTTCAGCAGATCATCGCCGGATTGACCGATGGTGTGATCCTGCTGGAAATCGACCAGTCGATCATCTGGGCGAACGAAGCGGCCCTGCGCATGCATGACGTCGACAGCCTGGAGCTACTGGGTAGCAACGCTGACGCTTATCGCGAGCGCTTCGCCCTGCGCTACCGCAACAACCACCCGCTTGAAGCCGAGCAGTACCCTATTGCTCGTGTGGCTGCTGGGGAAGTGTTCAGCGACGTGGTGATTGAGGTTACGCCCGTTGGCGATGAGGAGGCGCGCAGCCGGGTACACCGGGTGCGCAGCATGGTGCTGACGGACAGCAAGGGCGAGGCTGAATCGCTGGTGCTGATCATCGCCGATGCCACTGAATGGGCCAGCGCCGAACAGCGCTTCGAAAAAACCTTCAACGCCAACCCGGCCCCTGCAGTCATCTGCCGCCTTAGCGATCTTCGCTTCATCAAAGTCAATCAAGGTTTTCTCGAGATGACCGGCCATGTCCGGGAGAACGTCATCGGCAGGACTGTCTATGAGGTGGATGTGCTGGAAAACGCCGAGCGCAAGGAGCTGGCGATCGAGCGACTCATAGAGGGTGCGACCATCCCGCAGATGCAGGCCGAATTGCGCTTGCCGGATGGCGGCACAAAGCTGGTCATCGTGGCCGGGCAACCTCTGGACATGCATGAGGAAGATTGCATGTTGTTCTCTTTCACCGACCTTGAGCCCAGGCGCAAGGCGGAAAATGCCCTGCGTCAGAGCGAGGAACGCTTTGCCAAGGCGTTTCGCCTTAGCCCAGTGCCTACCCTGTTGTGTAGCGCCGACAGGCAGCAGCTTATTGATGCCAACGAGGCCTTTCTCGACACGCTGGGTTACACCGCTCAGGAACTGATCGGCAAAACGGTGGCTGAAATAGATTTCATGGACGATCGGCGAGTCATGTCGCAGGTATGCGACGTGCTGGAAAAGACAGGCCGTATCGAAGCGCTAGACCTCAAACTGCGCAAAAAAAACGACGAACGACTCGACTGTGTCCTGCAGGCCGACAGCGTTAGCCTGCAAGACTCGCCCTGCTATCTGCTCGTACTGATGGATATCACCGAGCGCAAGCGTTCAGAACTGGAGTTGGTCGAGGCGATCGAGACGGTCATGCAGGATGCGTCGTGGTTCAGCCAAACCCTGATAGAGAAATTGGCCAACGCGAAACGAATGAATACCGGTCGTTTGCCGGATGCATCGTTTACCGACCTTACGCGCCGAGAGCGTGACGTGCTGGCGCTCATCTGCGAAGGCCTTGCCGACAAAGAAATCGCAGCGCGGCTGAACCTGGCGCTCAACACCATTCGCAACCATGTATCCACCGTTTATTCCAAACTCGACGTCCATAGTCGTAGTGAGGCGATAGTCTGGGCTCGGGAACGAAGGTTATTTGCAGGGTAACCGTCGTGGTCTGGCGCCCAATAGCCGCAGGAGCTTGGCTTAACCTCATGGAGGAACTCAACAGCTAGTCCGCGTTCATCCACTCCAAGGTGCCAGGAAACCTCGCTACGAAGCGCGTGCCGGACGCAGACGTAGAGGTGACTGATAGCGTCCCGTTGTGACCCGTCACAATCTGAGAGGCGATATACAAACCAAGCCCCAGGCCCTCTCCGCGACTACCACCAGCCGACCTCTTGAACGGCTGGAACAGTAGCGGTAACAAAATGTCGGGAATTTCTGGGCCATGGTTCATCACTGACAGGACTATATGATTTTCTTGCATGCTTGCGATGACTTCTATCGGCTGATCACGCGCACCGTGAGCAACTGCATTGCCCAACAGGTTTGAGAGCAACTGCCCCATTCTCCCGGCATCACAGAAGACCCCAGGTGAAATCCTCACCTGTTGATGGATTTTGACGGTGGGATGACTCGTCATGATTTCATTGATGACGGCAATAAAGACGTCACCCAGGTTGTCCACCAACGTCCGCTTGACCGGAATACCTCCCCCCAACTTTCCTCGGGAGAAATCCAGGACATCTTCAATCAAGTTATTCATCCGCTGCGAGCTTTGTCGTATAGCAGTGGCCAGCTTCTGCTCGCGACCGGCGGGAAGCTTAGCCTCCAACAGGTCGGCGCTCATTCTGATAGCGCTCAGCGGCGAGCGGAGGTCATGTCCCAGTACGGCAATGAACTGCTCGCGGACGATGCCCGTCTCAGCTGCATCGGCCAGTTCGATGGCTTTGGTCTCTAGCTCCGCCACAACGTCTAGTTGAACAGCTATTAACTGGGCAAAAAGCGTTAGCGTTTTGCACACCGCATCTTCATCAAAATGGGCCGGAACCTCATCGATCGCACAGAGCGTTCCGAAGAAATCTCCGTTTGTCCGGGTGATCGGAATGGAGACGTAGCTTTCCAGGCCGTAGGTCTGAGGGGTGTGGTGTGTGGAGTACACCGGATGCTCACTGGCATATTTGAATAGAACGGATCGTGTCCCAGGAAGTGGTGTAACTCATCATGGCTCTGGCCACTGAGTTTGCCGTTTAGTT
>NZ_JBBMRJ010000066.1:0-3651 GCF_037993085.1 Pseudomonas sp. YNh
GCACAAGCCAAGCAAGAAATCGAAGCGCGCGAAGTCGCCCTCGTCCCGTTGAACAATCTGGTCGCGGAAGACCTGGGCCAAGGCGAAAAAATCGTCAACGAGTGGCTGCTGGACCTCAGCGGCAATCAGATCGACCTCGCCACTGTCAAGGCCTGGGCCGGCGCGGTGCCGGTGGTCGGCAACATCGTCGCCTTGTTCGATGCCCTGGGCGACATCATTCACCTGACCAAAACCGGCTCCAGTGACCCACTGGACTGGGTCAGCCTGGGCATCAACCTGATCGGTGTGGTCCCCGTCCCGCCCACCATGGCCGCCGCGCGGATGACCCTGCGGCCGGTGCTGTTCCTGGCACGGCAGCAACTGAAGAAAAACAAAGGCGACTTTGCCCAAGCCGTGATCAGCCTCATGGTCGGCCACCTCGGCGCCACGTTGATGGGCGAAATCGAAACCTTTGTCGAGCAGGCCGAAACCGAACTGCCCGGCATCCTCAACAACGCCGCCAACACCGGCTTCCAGGCCCTCAACAGCCTGGCGGATGCCATCGAGCGCATCGCCAGGGGCGAGATCGACACCACCCAGCAGCGCAAGGCGATCGTCAACAGCGCCCAGGCGATCTATGCCCCCATCGAAGAACCTTCCCTTTGGGGCCTGCTGGACAGGGCCGGCGCGGTCATCAGCACCGCAGCCGGGGCGCTTCAGTACGGCGCGACCGAGGGCTACAAAGCGGCAGCGAGCAACACGGGCCTGGTTGTAAAGCTCGTTCAGCCACACATCAATGTGCTCAAGGGGCTGGCCCGGTTGATCCGGCAAATGCTCACCGCCCTGGCCAACCCGGCCACGCAAAACAGCATTGCCTGGCTGCTCGCCCAGCTCAACGCCGGCCTGCGCAAGCGCAAACCCGCGCGCCGGCTCTCGGTCAACACCCCGGCGCACGGCTCGGGCGTGGCCAGGCAAAAAGGCACCGGAAGCACCGTGGAAGCCACCCACAACGAAGCCCGGCCCAAGAATGACCCACGCTGTAACCTCAACGGCACCTGCCCCGGCACCAGCAAGAGCATCAGCTTTGCGCGGGGCACCGAAACCCTGGTGCATGTCGACTTCAACCTGCCCGGCGTATTTCCCATCGCCTGGCACCGCACTTACCGCTCCAGCCTGGATGCCTACGATGACAGTGAATGCGGGGCGCGCTGGACCACGCCGTTCTCGATGCGTTTCGATGTCGTCGACGAGGGCGTGCTGTACCACGCCGACGATGGCCGCACGCACAGCTACGCCCTGCCCAAGCAGGGCAAGCCGCTGTACGACCCGGTGGAAAAAACCCTGCTTATCCGGGTCGATGAAAACCGCCTGGCCCTGGCCCGCGGTCATCAGCGCCATGAACACTACCTGCGCGTGGGGGATCGCTACCGCCTGGTCGGTATCATCGAACGTGGCGGTGCGCGTATTGCGCTGCATTACGAGCATCAACACGCCGGCAAGGCCGTGCTCTCCGACCTGATCACCTATCAGGATGAAAACCAGCACCGCCATGTGCAGACCCAGCTCGATGAGCACGGCCGCATCCGGGCACTCTGGCTGATGCAGGATGGCCGGCAGCAACGGCAGCTGGCCGGTTACGACCACGACGAGCACGGCGACCTGCGCGCGGCACGCGATGAACACGGGGCACAGTGGACCTATCAGTATCAGCACCACCTGGTTACCCGCTACACCGACCGCACACAACGGGCCATCAACCTTGAATGGCTGGGCGAAGGCCCGGATGCCAAAGCCGTGCGTGAATGGGCAGACGACGGCAGCTTCGACACCCGCCTGAAGTGGAACAGGCATATTCGCCTCACCACCGTCACCGATGCGCTTGGCCAGGAAACCCGCCACTACTACGATTACCTCGGCTACACCTACCGCATCATCTACCCCGACGGCAACGAAGAGTGGCTGTTCCGCGATGATGGCAAGAACGTCATCCAGCATGTGCACACCGACGGCAGTGTCGACCGCTACATCTACGACGAGCGCGGCAACCTGCTGCAGCACACCCGCCCCGACGGCTCCTTGGTGCAGCATGCCTATGACGACCTCGACCAGCGCTTCAAGACGCGCGATGCCGAGGGCGGGTTGTGGAAGTACGACCATGACCTGCGCGGCAACATCATCGAAACCCTCGACCCCCTGGAGAACAAGACCCAGTACACCTACAACAGCGACAACCTGCCCACCGCCATCATCGACGCCAACGGTGGCGAGAAAAAGCTCGGCTACACCCGCGATGGCCAGCTGGCCAGCTACACCGACTGCTCGGGCAAGACCACCCTGTGGAAGTACGACGCACTCGGCCAGCTGAGCAAAGCCATCAACGCGGCGGGTGAAACCACCCAGTATCACTACCAGGCCGGCCAACTGACCCGCCTGGTGTATCCCGACAACACTGAAGACCGTTTCGAGCACGACGCCGAAGGCCGCCTGCTCAGCTACACCGACGCCCTGCACCGGCGCACCGCCTGGGCCTACAACGAAGCCGGCCTGATTCACCGACGCCACAACCCGGACGACAGCACCCTCACCTATCGCTGGGACAAGCTCGGCCAGCTGGTGAGCCTGCGCAACGAGAACAACAGCGAAGCCAGCTTCAAGTACGACCCGGCGGGCCGGCTGATCAAGGAGACCGGCTTCGACAAGCAGGCCACCGACTACCTCTACGATCACAGCAGCAATCAGCCCACCCGCCGCCTCGATGGCGACCGCATCACCCACTTCGTATACGACGCCATGGGCCGCTTGGTGGAAACCCGGGCGGGCGCGCGCGGCGGCAAAGAGTGGGAAACCGAAACCTTCGCCTACGACGGCAATGGCAACCTGCTGATCGCCGAGAACCAGGACTGCAAGCTGCAATGGTTCTACGACCTGGCGGGCAACAACACCCGCGAGCATCAGCACTTCAAGTACATGAAGCAACCGAAGGTCGCGGTGTTCCAGCATGAATACGACGCCCTCAACCTGCGCGTGGCGACCACCCGGCCGGACGGCCATCGAATCAGCTGGCTGACGTATGGCAGCGGTCACCTGCTCAGCCTCAAGCTAGACGACCGCGAACTGCTCAGCTATCAGCGCGACGACCTGCACCGCGAAATCGCCCGGGAGCAAGGCAACGGGTTGATCCAGCGCCAGTCCTGGACGCCGAATGGCCAGGTGCAACAACAGACCCTGGCCCGGCGCGGCGCCACCAGACGGATTGCGCTGCGCGACTACGCCTACGACACCAGCGGCCAGCTCACCCACATCAATGACCTGCTGCGTGGCGATACCTTCTACCGCTACGACCCGGTCGGCCGCCTGCTCGAAGCGGGCGACTACTACAAGAAAGAGCTGTTTGCCTTCGACCCGGCCAGCAACCTGCTGGATCCACAGGCACCGCCCGGCCCCAACCGGCACTCACCGCAACGGCTGAGCGACAACGTACTGCGCAGCTATTACGGCACGCAGTACCGCTATGACGAGCGCGGCAACCTGCTGGAGCGCACCACGGACGGCAAGCAAGGCCATTTCACCTGGGACCTCCACAACCGCTTGCGCCGTTACGAAGATGACCGCCTGACCGTCAGCTTTGCCTACGACGCGCTGGGTCGTCGCCTGTACAAGAAATCCCACGCC
>NZ_JBBMRJ010000067.1:0-3135 GCF_037993085.1 Pseudomonas sp. YNh
CCAACCGCTGGACCACGATCTGGTCGTGACCCTGAGCAACAACGTGCAGGTCACCATCAAGGCCGGCGACACCAGCGCGCCGTACGAGCACGCGGCACAAGGCGACGACGTCTACAACGACGCCGGTGAGATCAGCGTTGGCATCAAGTCCGCTGTGGACGTTGATGGTCGTACCTTCGAAAACCTGGAGCTCGGCGGCGCTGCGAAAGTGGATGTCACCGACACCACCGACGAAGTCGTGGCGAAGCTGACCGCGACCCCTTCGGTGACCGAAGGCGGCGAGATCACCTACACCATCACCCTGACCAACAAAGACGGCCTGCCGATCAATAACCACGGCGCCCTGACCTTCACGCTGAGCGACGGTAAAACCGTCATCACCGTGCCGGCCAACGGCACTACCGGCTCGATCACCGTGACTGCCCCGGACAACGTCTACGTCGGCACCAATCCAGCGGTGGTCAACTCGATTGCGACCGTTGCGGGCGCTGATGTTGGCAAGTTCGAGCAGCTGACTCTGGACAAAACTCCGGTCAGCACCACTGTTACCGACGAGCCAGGTACTCCGGGCAACCCAGGCGGCAACAACGAAGGCGACCTGGTCAAGGTCACCATCACGGCTGATCAGACCTCGGTGGCGGAAAACGTCAAACCGACCTTCACCGTGCACATCAACCAGCCGCTGGACCACGACCTGGTCGTGACCCTGAGCAACAACGCTCAGGTCACCATCAAAGCCGGTGATACCAGCGCGCCGTACGAGCACGCGGCACAAGGCGATGACGTCTACAACGACGCCGGTGAAATCAGCGTTGGCATCAAATCGGCTGTGGACGCCACCGGTGCGACTTTCGAAAACCTGGAGCTCGGCGGCGCTGCGAAAGTGGATGTCACCGACACCACCGACGAAGTCGTGGCGAAGCTGACCGCCACCCCTTCGGTCACCGAAGGCGGCGAGATCACCTACACCATCACCCTGACCAACAAAGACGGTCTGCCGATCAATAACCACGGCGCCCTGACCTTCACGCTGAGCGACGGTAAAACCGTCATCACCGTGCCGGCCAACGGCACTACCGGCTCGATCACCGTGACTGCCCCGGACAACGTCTACGTCGGCACCAATCCAGCGGTGGTCAACTCGATTGCGACCGTTGCGGGCGCTGATGTTGGCAAGTTCGAGCAGCTGACTCTGGACAAAACTCCGGTCAGCACCACTGTTACCGACGAGCCAGGTACTCCGGGCAACCCAGGCGGCAACAACGAAGGCGACCTAGTCAAGGTCACCATCACGGCTGACCAGACTTCGGTCGCCGAGAACGTCAAACCGACCTTCACCGTGCATATCAACCAGCCGCTGGACCACGACCTGGTCGTGACTCTGAGCAACAATGCCCAGGTCACCATCAAGGCCGGTGACACCAGCGCGCCGTACACCCACGATGCGCAGGGCGACGACGTCTACAACGACGCCGGTGAGATCAGCGTTGGCATCAAGTCCGCTGTGGACGTTGATGGTCGTACCTTCGAAAACCTGGAGCTCGGCGGCGCTGCGAAAGTGGATGTCACCGACACCACCGACGAAGTCGTGGCGAAGCTGACCGCGACCCCTTCGGTGACCGAAGGCGGCGAGATCACCTACACCATCACCCTGACCAACAAAGACGGCCTGCCGATCAATAACCACGGCGCCCTGACCTTCACGCTGAGCGACGGCAAGACCGTCATCACCGTGCCGGCCAACGGCACCAGCGGTTCGGTCACCGTGACTGCCCCGGACAACGTCTACGTCGGCAGCAACCCAGCGGTGGTCAACTCGATTGCGACCGTTGCTGGCGCTGATGTTGGCAAGTTCGAGCAACTGACCCTGGACAAAACCCCGGTCAGCACCACCGTTACTGACGAGCCAGGTACTCCGGGCAACCCAGGCGGCAACAACGAAGGCGACCTGGTCAAGGTCACCATCACGGCTGATCAGACTTCGGTGGCCGAGAACGTCAAACCGACGTTCACCGTGCACATCAACCAGCCGCTGGACCACGACCTGGTCGTGACCCTGAGCAACAATGCCCAGGTCACCATCAAAGCCGGTGACACCAGCGCGCCGTATACCCACGATGCGCAGGGCGACGACGTCTACAACGACGCCGGTGAAATCAGCCTGGGTATCAAGTCGGCAGCCGATATCGACGGCCGTACGTTTGAGAACCTGGAGCTCGGCGGCGCTGCGAAAGTGGATGTCACCGACACCACCGACGAAGTCGTGGCGAAGCTGACCGCGACCCCTTCGGTCACCGAAGGCGGCGAGATCACCTACACCATCACCCTGACCAACAAAGACGGTCTGCCGATCAATAACCACGGCGCCCTGACCTTCACGCTGAGCGACGGCAAGACCGTCATCACCGTGCCGGCCAACGGCACCAGCGGTTCGGTCAGCGTGACTGCTCCGGACAACGTCTACGTTGGCAGCAACCCAGCGGTGGTCAACTCGATTGCGACCGTTGCGGGCGCTGATGTTGGCAAGTTCGAGCAGCTGACTCTGGACAAAACCCCGGTCAGCACCACTGTTACTGACGAGCCAGGTACTCCGGGCAACCCAGGCGGCAACAACGAAGGCGACCTGGTCAAGGTCACCATCACGGCTGATCAGACTTCGGTGGCCGAGAACGTCAAACCGACGTTCACCGTGCACATCAACCAGCCGCTGGACCACGACCTGGTCGTGACCCTGAGCAACAATGCCCAGGTCACCATCAAAGCCGGTGACACCAGCGCGCCGTATACCCACGATGCGCAGGGCGACGACGTCTACAACGACGCCGGTGAAATCAGCCTGGGTATCAAGTCGGCAGCCGATATCGACGGCCGTACGTTTGAGAACCTGGAGCTCGGCGGCGCTGCGAAAGTGGATGTCACCGACACCACCGACGAAGTCGTGGCGAAGCTGACCGCCACCCCTTCGGTCACCGAAGGCGGCGAGATCACCTACACCATCACCCTGACCAACAAAGACGGTCTGCCGATCAATAACCACGGCGCCCTGACCTTCACGCTGAGCGACGGTAAAACCGTCATCACCGTACCGGCCAATGGCACCAGCGGTTCGATCACCGTGACTGCTCCGGACAACGT
>NZ_JBBMRJ010000068.1:0-2765 GCF_037993085.1 Pseudomonas sp. YNh
GGCTCGTCAGTAACGGTGGTGCTGACCGGGGTTTTGTCCAGGGTCAGTTGCTCGAACTTGCCAACATCAGCGCCAGCAACGGTCGCGATGGAGTTGACCACTGCTGGGTTGGAGCCGACGTAGACGTTGTCCGGAGCGGTGACAGTGATCGAACCGGTAGTGCCGTTGGCCGGTACGGTGATAACGGTTTTGCCGTCGCTCAGCGTGAAAGTCAGCGCACCATGGTTGTTGATCGGCAGACCATCTTTGTTGGTCAGGGTGATGGTGTAGGTGATCTCGCCGCCTTCGGTGACCGAAGGCGTCGCAGTCAACTTGGCCACAACCTCGTCGACGGTGTCGGTCACTTGAACGGTAGCGGCACCGCCCAGTTGCAGGTTCTCGAAGGTAGCACCAGTGGCGTCTACCGCCGAATTGATGCCCAGGCTGATCTGGCCAGCGTCGTTGTAAACGTCATCGCCTTGTGCAGCGTGCTCGTAAGGCGCGCTGGTTTCGCCCGCCTTGATGGTGACCTGCACGTTGTTGCTCAGGGTCACGACCAGATCGTGGTCCAGCGGTTGGTTGACGTGCACGGTGAACGTCGGTTTGACGTTCTCGGCCACCGAGGTCTGGTCGGCCGTGATGGTGACCTTGACCAGGTCGCCTTCGTTGCCTGGGGTGCCTGGTTCGTCGGTAACCTGGGTACTGACCGGGGTCTTGTCCAGGTTCAGGTTTTCAAACTTCCACGCGTCCGCGCCGCTGACGGCGTCGATGGCATTCACCACCGGCTGGTTAGTCCCGACATAGACGTTATCCGGCGCGGTTGCAGTGGCCGAGCCAGTGGTGCTGTTGGCGGCCACAACGACCGTCGTGCCATCGGTCAGCTTGAAATACAGCTCCGAATGGTTGTTGATCGGCAGGCCGTCTTTGTTGGTCAGCGTGATGGTGTAGGTGATCTCGCCGCCTTCCGTAACCGACTGGCTGGCGGTCAGCTTGGCCACCACTTCGTCGATGGTGTCGGTCACTTTGACCGAAGCATCACCGCCCAACTGCAGGTTCTCGAAGGCAGCGCCGGTGGCGTCAACCGCCGACTTGATGCCGAGGGAAATTTCGCCGGCATCCTGGTAAACGTCATCGCCCTGCGCAGCGTGCTCGTATGGCGCGCTGGTGTCGCCAGCTTTGATGGTGACTTGAGCGTTGTTGCTCAGGGTCACCACCAGGTCGTGGGCCAGTGCAGTGTTGATGTGCACGGTGAAGGTCGGTTTGACGTTCTCGGCGACCGAAACCTGGTCAGCGGTGATGGTGACCTTGACGATATCGCCTTCGTTACCTGGGGTACCTGGCTCGTCGGTAACCTGGGTACTGACCGGGGTCTTGTCCAGATTCAGGTTTTCGAATTTCCACGCATCCGCGCCGCTGACGGCGTCGATAGCGTTAATTACCGGCTGGTTAGCGCCAACATAGACGTTATCCGGCGCAGTTGCAGTGGCCGAGCCCGTGGTGCTGTTGGCCGCGACGACAACAGTGGTGCCATCGGTCAGCTTGAAGTACAGCTCTGCGTGGTTGTTGATTGGCAGACCGTCTTTGTTGGTCAGCGTGATCGTGTAGGTGATCTCGCCGCCTTCCGTAACCGACTGGCTTGCGGTCAACTTGGCCACAACTTCGTCGATGGTGTCGGTCACTTGAACGGTGGCCGCACCGCCCAGTTGCAGGTTCTCGAAGGTAGCGCCAGTGGCGTCTACCGCGGAATTGATACCCAGGCTGATTTCGCCGGAGTCCTTGTAGACGTCATCGCCCTGCGCGTCGTGGGTGTACGGCGCGCTGGTTTCGCCAGCCTTGATGGTGACCTGAGCGTTGTTGCTCAGGGTCACGATCAGGTCGTGGTCCAGCGGCTGGTTGATGTGCACGGTGAACGTCGGTTTGACGTTTTCCGCCACCGAAGTCTGGTCGGCGGTGATGGTGACTTTGACCAAGTCACCTTCGTTGCCTGGGGTGCCCGGCTCGTCAGTAACGGTGGTGCTGACTGGGGTTTTGTCCAGGGTCAGTTGCTCGAACTTGCCGACATCCGCGCCAGCAACATTTGCGATCGACTGTACCACCGGGGTGTTGCTGCCAACGTAAACGTTGTCCGGAGCAGTCACGGTGATTGAGCCGCTGGTGCCATTGGCCGGTACCGTGATAACGGTTTTGCCGTCGCTCAGCGTGAAGGTCAAGGCGCCATGGTTATTGATCGGCAGACCGTCTTTGTTGGTCAGGGTGATGGTGTAGGTGATCTCGCCGCCCTCGGTCACCGAAGGGGTGGCGGTCAGCTTAGCCACAACTTCACTGATAGTGTCCGAGATCTCAACGGTAGCCGGGCCACCCAAGGCCAGCTTCTCGAAAGTGGCACCTGGAACGGTAGCATCGGTAACGCTGAGGGTGATGGAGCCAGCGTCGTGATAGACGTCATCACCCTGAGCCGGGGTCTTGTACTCGACTTCGGTCTTACCGGCTTCGATCGTCACGGTGTCGCCGTTCGACAAAGTGACGGTCAACGGACGGTCCAGCGCCTGGCTTACTTTCACAGTAAAGGAAGGTTGCTGGTCTTCGGTCACATTGCCGTTGCTGACGATGCTTACGGTGACGGTATCGACGCTGTCGTTGATGACAGTCGAAGCTGGAGTCGGATTCGGCGTCAGTTGCTCGAAGTTGCCGCCTGTGGCGTTCTCGATGGTGACGCTGACGGTCGAGCCGTTGTTGTAGACGTCGTTCGCCGGGGTCTGGAAATCAACGCTGCCTTGGGTTTTGCC
>NZ_JBBMRJ010000069.1:0-2194 GCF_037993085.1 Pseudomonas sp. YNh
CAGCGTAATGGTGTAGGTGATCTCGCCGCCTTCCGTAACGGACTGGCTGGCGGTCAGCTTGGCTACCACTTCGTCGATGGTGTCGGTCACTTTGACCGAAGCATCACCGCCCAACTGCAGGTTCTCGAAGGCAGCGCCGGTGGCGTCCACCGCCGACTTGATGCCTAGAGTGATTTCGCCAGCATCCTGGTAAACGTCATCGCCCTGCGCGGCATGCTCGTATGGCGCGCTGGTGTCGCCGGCCTTGATGGTGACTTGAGCGTTGTTGCTCAGGGTCACCACCAGGTCATGGGCCAGTGCAGTGTTGATGTGCACGGTGAAGGTCGGTTTGACGTTCTCGGCAACCGATACCTGGTCTGCGGTGATGGTGACCTTGACGATGTCACCTTCGTTGCCCGGCGTGCCTGGCTCGTCGGTAACCTCGGTGCTGACCGGGGTCTTGTCCAGGTTCAGGTTTTCGAACTTCCACGCATCCGCGCCGCTGACGGCATCGATGGCATTCACCACCGGCTCGTTAGCGCCGACATAGACGTTATCCGGGGCGGTTGCAGTGGCCGAGCCGGTGGTGCTGTTCGCGGGCACGATGACAGTGGTGCCATCGGTGAGCTTGAAGTACAGCTCTGCATGGTTGTTGATCGGCAGGCCGTCTTTGTTGGTCAGCGTAATGGTGTAGGTGATCTCGCCGCCTTCGGTCACCGACGGCGTCGCAGTCAACTTGGCTACAACCTCATCGACGGTGTCGGTCACTTGAACGGTGGCCGCACCGCCCAGTTGCAGGTTCTCGAAGGTAGCGCCAGTGGCGTCTACCGCGGAATTGATACCCAGGCTGATTTCGCCGGAGTCCTTGTAGACGTCATCGCCCTGCGCGTCGTGGGTGTACGGCGCGCTGGTTTCGCCAGCCTTGATGGTGACCTGAGCGTTGTTGCTCAGGGTCACGATCAGGTCGTGGTCCAGCGGCTGGTTGATGTGCACGGTGAAGGTCGGTTTGACGTTTTCCGCCACCGAAGTCTGGTCGGCGGTGATGGTGACTTTGACCAAGTCACCTTCGTTGCCTGGGGTGCCCGGCTCGTCAGTAACGGTGGTGCTGACCGGGGTTTTGTCCAGGGTCAGTTGCTCGAACTTGCCAACATCAGCGCCAGCAACGGTCGCAATCGAGTTGACCACCGCTGGGTTGCTGCCGACGTAGACGTTGTCCGGGGCAGTCACGGTGACCGAACCGCTGGTGCCGTTGGCCGGCACGGTGATGACGGTCTTGCCGTCGCTCAGCGTGAAGGTCAGGGCGCCGTGGTTATTGATCGGCAGACCGTCTTTGTTGGTCAGGGTGATGGTGTAGGTGATCTCGCCGCCTTCGGTCACCGAAGGGGTCGCAGTCAGCTTCGCCACCACTTCGTCAGTGGTGTCCGTCACTTGAACGGTAGCGGCACCGCCCAGTTGCAGGTTCTCGAAGGTGGCGCCAGTGGCGTCTACCGCGGAATTGATGCCCAGGCTGATCTGGCCAGCGTCGTTGTAAACGTCATCGCCTTGTGCAGCGTGCTCGTAAGGCGCGCTGGTTTCGCCGGCCTTGATGGTGACTTGAGCATTGTTGCTCAGGGTCACGACCAGGTCGTGGTCCAACGGCTGGTTGATGTGCACGGTGAACGTCGGTTTGACGTTCTCGGCCACCGAAGTCTGGTCGGCGGTGATGGTGACCTTGACCAGATCGCCCTCGTTGTTGCCGCCTGGGTTGCCCGGAGTACCTGGCTCGTCAGTAACGGTGGTGCTGACCGGGGTCTTGTCCAGAGTCAGTTGTTCGAACTTGCCAACGTCAGCGCCCGCAACGGTCGCAATCGAGTTGACCACCGCTGGGTTGCTGCCAACGTAAACGTTGTCCGGGGCAGTGACGGTGATCGAGCCGCTGGTGCCATTGGCCGGTACGGTGATGACGGTTTTACCGTCGCTCAGCGTGAAGGTCAGGGCGCCGTGGTTATTGATCGGCAGGCCGTCTTTGTTGGTCAGGGTGATGGTGTAGGTGATCTCGCCGCCTTCGGTCACCGAAGGGGTCGCGGTCAGCTTCGCCACGACTTCGTCGGTGGTATCGGTCACTTGAACGGTAGCGGCACCGCCCAGTTGCAGGTTCTCGAAGGTAGCGCCGGTGGCGTCTACCGCGGAATTGATACCCAGGCTGATTTCGCCGGAGTCCTTGTAGACGTCATCG
>NZ_JBBMRJ010000070.1:0-2191 GCF_037993085.1 Pseudomonas sp. YNh
GTCGCCGTTGCGGTTGATCACCGCGCTCAGCTGGCCGTGTTCGTCGTAGCGGTACTGGGTGAGTGTTTCCACCGCTTCGTTGTTCACCACCCGCTTGATGTCGGTCAGGCGACCCAGAGGGTTGTCGTAGTGCAGGTGCACGCGGGTGCCGCCGGTGGCGCTGATGTCGGTCAGCGTGCCGTCGGGCGTGCGGGTGAAGTGCAGGAAGTGGCCGAGGGCATTCTCGATGCGTTGCAGCGGCACTTCGGTGTTGGTGTCGGGCACTTCGCCGAAGTAGAAGAACAGGTTGTCTAGGGTCTGCAGGATGTAGTGGCCGCCCTCGGTGCACACCAGGTACACCTGCTCATGCGGGTTGTAGATTCGTTCGCCCGGTTGCAGGGTCACGAACGGGACTTCGCGGCCTTGCCGTCAGAAAATATATATTTAGAAATACATTCAATACCATAACTCTAGCCTTACATAGCTCGCACATATTAAACGATCAAATCTAAATAACTAACTCAACTGCACTACCATTAAAAAGCTCCTGCAGGGTTTTTCGCAAAGAAGAGATCCCACCTGCCAGATCTAAAACTCCATCATTAAATTTAACAAGAACAGCTGAGCCACCAAAATCCTTAATGAACTGTGGCTTGATCTCAACCCTAAGACCACTCTCCGCCAACACTATTTTTTTTATAGCCCCCGCCACTTCATAGCTTAAACCAGAAACCTGCAACCCAATACCATCATCAACACTCAAATTATCTTCGTCGTCTAAACGAGTGATTATTACATAATTTACAGGATCAGCACCACCATCACCAATAGCAACTACTAAAACATCGTTTTCTTCATAACACTCGATGTTTGATGCGACGAAATTATTCATAGAAACCTCCATTCTTAACCACAACCAGAACCAGATATTTTTTGTGTTCTCTTACTTTTTGCATTCCAAACCTCTGTTGTTGTGCCATCGCCTGACGCCCATCTGTACTCGACATCAGCACCGGTGGAGCCCTTAAATGCATTCATCTTACCTTTACAGCTATTGCACGGCGGATATTCACCCTCAATAACAAGTCTGTCACCGGGAACTGCTTGGGGGCTCAATTCACGGGTAATGCGCGCCTCTGTATGAGTAGCAAGGGTGCTCTTTGGAAACCCTAATGCTGCCTCATCCGGCGTCATATTTCCACTTTGCCAAATACCAGTAGCTTTCACATTTCCGCTGCTGTCGTACAAAGTTGCAATTGCATTATGTGTTCCCTTTCCGGATCCAAATGAAAGCCCGAGCGGGTCAACATAGGCACTTGGATTTAGGGCATATTGATATAGATGGATACCGCCTGTTAGCCCGATTGGGTCCTGAGTTGCGAATCGGCCAACTTCTGGATCGTAACAACGAAATGTATTGTAGTGCAGACCTGATTCATAATCAAAATATTGACCTTGGAATCGTATATTCTGCTCCACCTCACTCACTAATAGCTGCTCTACCGAGCCCCACGAGCGATACGTCGCCTGCCAAACGATTTTGCCATTGCTGTCCGTCAACTCCAACGGCGTCCCAATCTGATCCGTATGGAAGTAATAGACCTTCTGTCCTTCCCCTTCAACCTGATCAACCCGCGCCAATGGCGCATAGCTACCCGGCTCGTACAGGTACAAGATGCTCTGCCCAGGCGTTTTCTCCCGCAGCATCCTTAGCCCTTGCCAGAGAAAGCGCTTCTGCTCGATCTCGCCCTTGATTTCAGCCTGCTTGGCCACCCGCCGCCCCAGGCTGTCATACCGGTACTGCCCAGTGCTTTCCAGTCTGTCACCAACATACGTTTCAGCTTTAACCAGCCGGTTCTCACAGTCATAGGCGAAGTGCTGCAGCTTACTGTGCCCCGAGCGCTTCTCGATCAGGTTGCCCCACGGATCGTAGCGGTACTCCTGGTCCCGCCACTGCCTGATCCGGTTGTCCTTGACCTTGTCGAACTGCCGCGCATTGAAGTCCAACCGGTTGGCTGCCGGGTCGTAGCGGAATTCCTCGCTGCCGATCAACGAGCCGGTATCGCGACTGCGCAACTGGCCGTTGGCTTCGTACTCGTACTTGATCTCGCCACGCAGCTTGTCGAGGGTGCGCACCAGTTCACCGGCTGGGTCGTACTGGTAACGGCGGTGAATCGGGTTGTACGCATGCTCCACCAGCAGCGACGTATTC
>NZ_JBBMRJ010000071.1:0-2190 GCF_037993085.1 Pseudomonas sp. YNh
CTGGCTCTTGATGGTCATCCGCGTCTTGTGCTTGGGCAGGTCATACGGCGGCAGCTGATTGCCACAGTAGGTGCGCCCGGTGATCATCGGCTGGTCCGGGTCGGCGTCGACGTACTGGATGATCACGTCCTGGCCTATGCGCGGAATGGCCATCGAACCCCAGCTGCCACCGGCCCAGCCTTGCGACACGCGTACCCAGCAGGAACTGAACTCGTTGTCCTGGCTTTCCCGGTCCCAGGGGAAGCTGACCTTCACCCGGCCCCATTGGTCGCAGTAGATTTCCTCGCCCTTGGGCCCCACCACCGTCGCCATCTGCGGGCCATCGATGCGCGGCTTGGGCAACGGCGCCGGGCGCCATTCGGTTCTGCCGGGCACCAGCACGGCTGCCTGCGTGTAGCGGGTGTCTTGCCGGGCACCCGCAGCCTCTTCCTGAAGGCTGGTGAACTGGGTGCCTTCATGGTGCACGCGGGTTGCACGCCAATGCATGTTCAGGTCGTTGCGCGGGTGCTCGATCAGGGTGAAGCTCAGCCCCGGCTGCAGGCGCACGTCGTCGCCGCCCACCTCGGCCATGCGGGCGTCATGGCGCCAGGCTGTGATGCGGGTGGCGGTGAAGGGCGCGCCGACCGCCCCGCGCTTGTAGCGGCCGGGGTAGTCGAAGCGCTCGTACGTGGTGGACTGGTGCTTCAGGTCGCTGCCGTCGGCACGTTGCTCCTGGCGGTAGGCCGGGTGGGTGAAGGTGTAGTCGCGCTGCACCTGGCGCGCGGTACGTACCTGCTCGCTGTAACGCAGGCGGCGCAGGCACGGCCTGGCCTGGTTGCCGCCGCTGTTGGCGTGGTACAGCACCTGGTTGGGGTCGGTGTCGTCGTCAAAGAAAACTTCGTCCTCGTCATCGCCCTTGATGGCGCCCTGGCTGATCTGCCCCAGCCCCAGCAGCCGGTCGGTGATCAGCAGCTTGTGCAGTTTTGGCGTGTGCTCGAAGCGGTAGACAAAACCCTCTTCGGCGGCCAGGCGGGCGATGAAGTCGAGGTCGGTTTCACCGGCCTGCACGCAGAACTCGCGCACCTCATGCTTGTCGATGCTTCTCAGCTCGTAGCCGGTGATGCCCTGGCGCTTGAGCATGATCTCGAGAATCTGTGGCACGGTTTTCTGCTGGAAAATGCGCCAGTTCGAGCGCAGCCCGGCGCGGGCCAGCACGGGTTCGACCAGGGCGCGGTAACGGGTGCGATGGAAGCCTGTTTCACCCTGGCTGAAGGTGCTGACCAGGCCGTGCACGTAACGCAGCGGGCGCTCGCCGCGCCAGATCGTGAACAGCACCGGCTTGTCGAGCAACTGGCCAAAGTCGACATCGTCTTCGAAACTGACCAGTTCCAGCTTCAGCTGGAACGGCGTGCTGATGGCTTCGTCCAGTTCGAACGACACCACTTCGAACTCACTCCGGCCAGCCAGCGGCTGGAAGGTAAAGCGCAAATCGGATTGGCTAGGCATATGGCGGCCCCTGCTACTGCTGCAGAATCGCGTTGAGCGATTCCAGGACTTCGGCGGTGAGCAGGTCGAGGCGGTAGCTGTAGTAGCTGTAAGCGCAGACCATGGCGACGGCGGAGATCACCAGCGGGCTCCACCAGGGCCACTCCCAGCGTCGCGGGCGGTGGGGGCAATGAACGACGTTGCTGTAGGGGTCGCACACCTCTTCCGGCGTGGGGCCACGCAGTTCGCGGATGACCGTGTGCATGCGCGAGATCAAGGCTTTGATGATGTCTTCGCACTTGGGGTCCAGGGCGTGCTTGCCCCTGAGGCCCAGGCAGAAGCAGTAGTACAGGAACTCCAGTACATCCTGGAATTCCCTGGGCGCCTGCATGACCCGCTCGAGCAGCACGAAGATCTTTTCGCCGCCCTGGGTTTCGTCGTGGAAGATGCTGAGCAGCGGCTGGTGGCTCCAGCACGAATTGCTGCCCCACGGGCGGCTCATCACGGCCTCGTCCAGGTACAGGCACAGGGCGTAGGAATAGACTTCCTGGTGCACGATGGGGTACCCGTGCTGCTGGATTTCTTGGCGAATGTTGCTGACCTGGTTTTGCACGGTCTTGTGCACGTAGGAGAGGTTGGGCAGGTCATCCAGGGTGCGCAGGCGAATGACCAGCCCGAACAGCGGGCTTGCCGCGTCGAGCATCAGGTTTGCGAAGCCGCCACGCA